>CAYSLC010000103.1:0-18815 GCA_964431545.1 uncultured Desulfobacteraceae bacterium
ATGAACGGCGCGCTGAACGGCCGGCTGATCCTCGACCTTTCCAGATTCCTCCCCGGCCCTTACTGTTCCATGATCCTGGCGGACCACGGGGCGCGGGTGATCGCCCTCGAGGACCGGCGGTTCGAAAAGGGGGGTCTGGACATCCTGCGGTCGGTCAACCGGAACAAAGAGCATATGACCCTCAACCTGAAGACCGACAAGGGAAGGGAGATCTTCTTCTCCCTGGCCCGGACCGCCGACGTGATCCTGGAGGGTTTCCGTCCGGGGGTCACCTCCCGGCTGGGGGTGGATTACGAGACGGTGAAGGGGATCAACCCCGGCATCATCTACTGCGCCCTTACCGGATACGGACAGACGGGTCCCCTGAAGGACCAGGCCGGCCACGACATCAACTTCGTCGGGTACAGCGGGGCACTGTCCCTGATCGGTCCCAAGGACGGCCCCCCTTGCATTCCCGGGCTCCAACTGGGGGACGTGGCCGGAGGGATGTACGCCGCCGTGGGCATCCTCATGGCACTGCTCGCCAGAGAGAAGACGGGAAAAGGTCAGTTCATCGACATCTCCATGACCGACAGCGTCCTGTCCATGCTCCATCTGGCCGCCGGCTGGCTCCAGGCCCACGGCGCCCCCCCGAAACGGGGCGACTTCGGCATCGGAGGCCGCTACGCCTATTACAACATCTACGAGACCCGGGACGGAAAATACGTCACCCTTGCGGCGCTGGAACCCCAATTCTGGCGGTCCATCTGTACGTATTTGGGGATGGAGGAGTATATCCCCCACCAGGAGGACGAAGAACGGCGGGAGGAGATGGTCTCCCGGTTCCGGGCCGCCTTCCGGGAGAAGACCCGGGAGCAGTGGCAGGCGATCCTGGCCGACCTGGATGTCTGCGGCGGCGGTGTTCTCGACCTCGACGAGGCCCTGGCGGGGGACAACGCCAGGGAGCGGAAGATGGCGGTGACCCTCCCGGACGGGGACCGACACGCCGGTCCGGCCATCGGCACGCCCGTCAAGTTCAGCGATACGCCCGGTGGCATCCGCACGCCGCCGCCCGATTTCGGCCAACATACGGAAAAGATCCTGTCGGAGCTGGGCTACACCCCCGCCGATATCGAGGCCCTGGCAAAAGAGGGCGTGGTCTGATGGGAGGCGGGGAGGCCGCCTCGCTGCGGGTCTGCCTCGTCAGCTACCGGAGCAATCCCCACTGCGGCGGCCAGGGGGTCTACCTCAAGAACCTGAGCCGGTCGCTGCGGGACCTGGGACATCGGGTGACGGTGGTCTCGGGCCCGCCGGACCCCCTGCTCGATCCCGGGATCCCCGTCCACCGGCCCCCCTGCCTCGATCTCTACAACCCGGATGATCCGTTCCGGGTCCCCGGCCTTCGGGAACTCCTCGATCCGGTCAGCCTGGCGGAATGGGCCGGGGTCTCCACGGCCGGATTTCCGGAGCCCTTCACCTTCGGCCTCCGGGCCTATCGCTTGTTGCGCCGGCGATGCGGGGATTTCGACGTCCTCCACGACAACCAGAGCCTCTCCTACGGCATCTGGGCCATGGCTCGCCGCCTGCCGGCCGTGGCGACCATCCACCACCCCATCACCCGGGACCGGGAGATCGCGGTGGCGTCGGTCCGGCCCTTCTGGAAGAAGCTGAAGCACCACCGGTGGTACTCCTTTCTGGGGATGCAGAAGCGGGTCGCCCGGAGGCTCTTTCCCATCATCACGGTCTCGGAGCGGGCAAGGGAGGACATCGGCGCCGATTTCCGGGTGCCGGCCCATCGGTTCCGCGTGGTCCCCAACGGCATCGACACCGACCTCTTTTACCCCCTGCCCGGAATCGAGCGGGAGCCGAACCGGCTCATCGTGACCAACAGCGCCGACATGCCCCTCAAGGGGCTGTTCCACCTGTTGCGCGCGATGGCGATTCTGACCGCCCGGGAGGGCCGGGACGTGCGGCTCACCGTCATCGGAACGCCCAAGAAGGACGGCGGCGTCGTCCGCCTGATCCACCGGCTCGGCATCGGAGATCGGGTCAGCTTCACCGGCCGGGTGGACCCCCCCGCCTTCCTCCGCCACTACGCCGCCGCCAGCGCGGCGGTGGTCCCCTCGGTCTATGAAGGCTTCGGCCTGCCGGCCGGCGAGGCCATGGCCTGCGGGGTCCCGGTGGTGGCCACCACCGGCGGGGCCCTGCCGGAGGTGGTGGGGGACGCGGGGCTGCTGGTGCCCCCGGCGGACGCCGATGCCCTGGCCCGGGCCATCGGGAGCCTCCTGGACGATCCTTCGAGGGCCGAGGCGCTGGGAAGGGCCGGATATGCCCGGGTCCACCGATGCTTCACCTGGCGGGAGGCGGCCCGGCAAACGGCCGAGGTCTACCGGGAGGCGATCGATGCTCACCGTCGACCTTGAGCGGCTCATTCCCGGAAGCATCCCGCGAACAGGGGGAGGGGCCGGGCGGTGCCGGGTCCTCGATGTCGGGTGCGGGTCGGGCCGCCACGCCTGTGCCGCGGCCCGGCGGGTGGGGACGACGGTGGTGGGGGCGGACATCGGCCACGCCGAGGTAAAGGCGGCCCGGAACCGCTTCGACCTGGACATGGCTATGGGAGAGGCCGGCTCCCCGATCCGGCTGCTGGCCGCCGACATCACCGCCCTCCCCTTTCCCGCGGCCGCGTTCGATCTGGTGATCTGCTCGGAGGTGCTGGAACACATCCCGGACCACCGAACCGCGGCGGCGGAGATGGCCCGGGTCCTGAAACCGACCGGGACCCTGGCGGTGAGCGTCCCCCGGTTCCTTCCGGAGTGGCTCTGCTGGCGGCTCTCCAGGGACTACCGGAGGTCTCCGGGGGGGCATCTGCGCATCTATACGAAGAACGCGTTGATCTCCCTGGTCCGGGTGGCGGGATTCCGGCCCGTGGGGCGGTCCCACGGCGCCCACAGCCTCCATGTGCCCTACTGGTGGCTCAAGTGCCTGGTCGGGGTCGACCGCCGGGATTCGACCCTGGTGAACCTCTACCACCGCCTCCTGGTGTGGGACATGATGGCGGCGCCGCCCCTGACGCGATTCCTCGACCGGCTCTTCAACCCGTTGCTGGGAAAGAGCCTTGTGGTCTATTTCCGAAAGGCGGCGGCACCGGCCGCCCCGGACACCCCGGACCGCGCCGGAGCGGCCTGATCGCCCGGCGATTCCTCGAACGGCACCTCCTCGAGGATCAGTTTCCGGACCGAAACCGACCCCGGTTCCCTCCGGTTCAACCGCTCCCGGTGGGCAAGGGCCGTCTCCCTTCGCGCCATGGGAAAGACCGATGCCTTGTCGAGGGGGACGAAGAGATCCTCCCCTCCCTTCACCCGCAGGTACCGATCCCCCCGCCTGACGACCAACAGTTCCATCCGCACGCTCCCCCTCCTCTTTTCGGACCAAAGACCGGTCTCAATTCAAGGCCGACAGCCGCCTCAACCGCTCCAGCCCCTTTTCCGGGCTCCGGTTCTGGGAGGCGACCCACCCCTCCAGGGTCCGGCGGGCCGATCCCTCGAAGAGCCGCTCCGACGCCCGGAAGACCCCGTCCCGGATGTTCCCGGCCGTTCCCGCCACATAGTCGATGAGCCCCGCGTTGAGGGCGACCGCCTCGGCCCGGGCCCCGTCGGTTCTCCCCCCCAGAAGGGAGACGAACCGCCGGGCCTCCAGGTCCAGATCCGGGGCGGGGGACAGGGCATCGGGGGGATGGGCGCAAAGGCCCACATCCGAGGGACCGAAGGAGAAGGTCTCGATCCGCCCGTCCTCCCAAAGCTCGGCGCACCAGGTGGTGCCGCACACCGATGCCTCGTCCATCCCCCGGTCGGACCCTTGGATGCCCCCGTGGACCACCAGGGCCCGGCGGTACCCGATGGCTTTCATGACCCGGGCCACCGGCAGGATCATCTTTTTGGAATAGACGCCGCGGACGGCGTACTTGGGAAGGGCGGGGTTGGCCAGGGAGGCGGCGATGTTGAGGGTCGATCCGAAGCAGATGTTGGAGAGGATCCGTCCCAAGGCCAGGGGATGAATCCGGGGGCTCATGCCGTTGAACAGCCCGATGCCCGACGTTCGGATGCTGTCGGCCACCAGGGCCGCGTCGCACTCCACGTCGACGCCGAGGGCCTCGGCCATGTCCACCGTGCCGCACACGGAGGTGATGGCCCGGGCCCCGTGGCGGGCCATCCGGACCCCGCCCGCCGCCGCCAGCACCGAGGCGGCCGTGCTGATGTTGAAGGTCTTGAAGGTGTCCATCCCGGTGCCGCTGTTCTCCACCAGCGGCACCGTCCCGTCCACTTCGACCTTCTCCGTGTCGAGGTCGAAGATCGCCTCCCATCCGCCGGCCACCTCCTCCTCGGTCTCCCCTTTGGCCGTGAGCGCGGCAAGGAAAGCGCCCTGCTGCATCTGGGTCACCTGATCTCCCAGCACCCGGTGGAAGGCCTCCCTGGCCTCCCGGCGGGTGAGATCCACGCCCTCGATCAAACGGGCGATCACCGTTCCGAACTCCCTGTCCATCCGTGTCAACATCTCGTCCTCCCGACAACATCTCCAGTGTTCAGATGGCGGCCACGACCCCGCAGGTGGTCGCCGGCAACGACGGCGGCGGCGGGATGATGGCCGGCAAAACCGGCTGGTACCGCTTTTCCGGCGGCAACGGTCGGGAGATTCCCGGAAGGGAAACGATGAGGGGGATGGGAAAAACGTGGCGGGACCGGTCCGCGCGCCGGAGACCCGATACCGTACCCCTCCCCCATCCGGCCCTGACCGGCCGCGGGAAAAGATAGGGGATCGGCATCCAGCAAGCTACCCGAAAATCTATCCTCCGTCCGTGTTGGGGATGTCCGGTT
The DNA here is from genome assembly GCA_964431545.1 of uncultured Desulfobacteraceae bacterium. Lineage (GTDB taxonomy): Bacteria > Desulfobacterota > Desulfobacteria > Desulfobacterales > JAABSP01 > CAYSLC01. Next base: position 4,851 of record CAYSLC010000103.1, read on the forward strand.
GCCCCGGAGCGTCGGACCCGATTGGAACGTCTCCGGATTCGATAGTCTTTGGGCATCCGCCGAAACGGAACTGGAGGCGCGGGGCGGCACCCAAACAGGCGTCGCTCCAGCCGACAGGCAGGCTTTCTGGCTCACGGATCATTCGACCGGCCGCGCCTTCCCGGAGACTCAATGGCCTCCAGTGGCCGGATGCGGCCGTCGTCCCCGTTCACAGCAATGGCTGGCTTGCAGTGGATTCGCACCACTTTTCCTTTTACCGGCAAAGGGAAGCCCCCCTGCCGCACCTGTCGGCCAACCACGACCCCTCTACCGGTTTATCGGACGATTGTCAACCGGCAACCGCACCGGCAACCCCAACGTCAATTTCCCATACGGCCTTTCAGGGACGAATCCTTGAAAACGTGGAGGTTCCGGCGGGCGGCGGTGAAGCGGACGCGGACCGACGGGCGTCGGCAGCCTCAATACTCGCTCTCCGGCTGGGCGGTGAGCCGGGTCACCTCCGCGTTGAGCACGCCGCCCGGCTCCACCACGATATCCTTGCAGACCACCTTGCCCCGGCAGCTTCCGGTGGAGAGAATGGTCAACGCGCGCATGGCCCGAAGCCGGCCTTCGAAGGTCCCTCCGATGGTGACGTCCCCGGCCTTGATCTCCGCCAGCGCGGACCCCTCCCGGCTGATCACCACCGACTCCCCCTTGATCTCCCCCTTCAGGGTGCCGCGGATCACCAGACGCCCGGTGAAGGCGATGGTCCCTTCGAACGCGCACCCTTCATCGAGGATGGAAATGGTCTCCTTCTTCCTGGCCAAGCAGCGCCTCCTTTTGGATATGAACTTTTTCGTCGGTATGCCATTGACGTCCCCCCGGGTACCTTCGGGCCGCGGCGGGATGATCCCCGGACGGCAACGGAGGTTCCGTCAAACAAGGGGCATTCTCCGGCCGACACCCTCCCCCCCGCTATTCGCCGAAAGCCTGTCCGGACCGGATCAGGGGAAAATCCTCCTCCAGCATCAGGGCGCCGGAATCGCTGAACACATGGACGGTGGCGATGGTGAACCGCCCGGGCTCCCCGGCGTCCGCCAGGGTGAAACGCATCCGTTTGTAATTGGTGATGGCGAATCCCTGCCCCTCCTCCTCGCCGGTGGGTCTGCCCCCGATCAATGGGGTGGACGGCAGGGAGACCCAGTGGGCCCGCCGGACGTCGTCCGGCTTGAGCACCAGAATCACGTGGCCGGAGATCCGATTCTCCGCCTCATCGATGTTGAGGATCTTGAAGGTGATCTTCAGGCTTTCGCCTCCGTTCCCCACAGAGGACCGGAAATCCTCGATCCGCACCCCCGGCTCCGGAAGAACGGCCGCGGGGCCGGGCCCGGGCCGCGGGTCGTTCCTGGGAGGGGGGATCTCCGCCGTTTCCGGGGCGGCGGGGGGAGGATCCGTCTCTGTCGGACCGGAGGCCTCCGTCGGCTCCACCCCACCGGCGGGAGCCTTCACGGATCCGGAATCGGCGGAGGGAACGCCGGACCGGCCGGCGGGCTCCTCGGAAACCGGTCGCCGACCCGCCGCCAAAGCTTCTTCCAGTTGATGGTTCCGCCGCCGCTCCCCCTCGTAGAGCCAATAGAGTACGCCGGCGGAACCCACGGCGGCGGCCAACAGGAGGACCAACAGAACCACCAGCGGCTTGTACCACCGAAGGGTCCTCATCCGGCCGTCGTCGGCCACCAGCATCAGGGTCCACCGCCGATCCCTTTTGGCGGCCTTGCCCGGCCGCTTCGGGCCTACATTCTTCTCCATGTCTCCCTGTAGATCTTCCATCGGCCGTCCTCCTGTTTGAGGATCAGCTCCTTGATCCCGACGGTGTGGTGGCCGCTCGATTCATATTCCTGAACAAAAGATACCGTGCGCCGCTGCTCGCCGGCGGGTTCCAGGGTGAGGTCCTTCCTGCGTTTAACATCGATCCGGTCGTAGATCCGGTTCAGCCGGTCCTTGTAGGCGATCCAGGCCTCCTTGCCCTTGCCCCGGGATCGAAAGTCGGTGGCGTAGAACTCCCCGTAGGCTTCGATGTCCTTTTCCGACCAGGCGGAAAGCCACGCATCCACCATGACGGCGATCTCCTCCCGGTCTTCGGAGAGATCGGCGACGGCGGGTTCCTCCCGGTCCGGACCCCGCAGGACGGAGAGGGCCGCCAGGAGGGGGGGGCCGTCGGTCCCGCCGTCCACGGGGTCGGCCAGCATCTGGTACTCGTCCCCGATGATGGTGAAGGTATCGTTCTCATGGGAGAGGTAGAGCTTCCGCCTGCCCACGGGAACGGCCCGGTCGCCCGCGGATATCCGCTGGTCGAAAAGGGCCACGAAGATATCCCCGTGCCGGTAGACGGACGTCCCTTCCAGGATCACCTCCAGGGGCTCCCGGCCCTTCTCGCCGTCCCGATTGCCCGCGTACCACTTGGGCCACCAGGAGATGTCCGGGAGGTATCCGGGGTCGTAGTGCCGGAGGTAATCGTGGTAGGTCCCCCCCTGGACGGCCCGGTTCCAATCGGAAAGCAGATCGCTCACCGCCTCCCGGAGCATCTCCTGGTGTTCCGGGGAGGCGTAGGAGAGTTCCTCCACGATGATGATGGGGGTGCGGTGGAGGGTGATGTAATCGATGGTCCGGGCGATATCGGCGTTGTCGAGAACGATGCATCCGTTGGAATCCCGGGGCGCGAGGGGCTTGTTGGTCCCGTGGAGCCAGATGGCGTTTCCGGTGAACCCGGCGATCCGGTCGAGGAGGTTGGGATAGTCGGTGGGAAAGGCTTTGATCCCGTAAATGGGCGACAGTTCGTTGTCGTCGTGCTCGTCGATGAAAAAGTAGATCCCCTCCGGGGTCTTGCTGTCCCCGGAGAGCCGCTTGGCTCCGGACTTCTTCCCGGTGGAACAATCCGAGGAGAAGATCCGCCGGAACGTACCGTCGTACCCGTAGAGATGGAGGCGCTGGGGTCTCTTCTCCACCACCACCGCATAGGCGGTCCCCCGGTCGCCGGGATCCATGAGGATCAGGTTTTCCGGGATCCGTTCGGCGGCCTCGCCATCGAGGGCCCCGGCAACGGCGTCGTGTGCGGGAGCGGCGGCCGGATCCCGGCCGGCCGTCAGAAGTAGAAGGACCATCAGAGGAACCATCCGGCCCCCCATCCACCCGGCCCGTCGTATCGTTCTCAATCGCAACTCCTTTGTCTTGTTTGGAAAAGAATCTCTTGTCCCGGCTCGAGTTCGAGTTCCCGCCGGGCGTTGCCGCCGTTGATGGAGATCTCCAGATTTCCCCGGCTGCCCAGAATCAGAAGGGGGTGCCCCGGGGGGACGGCCGCATAGCTGTCGGACAACCCGTGGAGGGTCCGGCCGGCCACGGCCAGGCGGAGATCCGTCCCGGCCAGAACCGCCGCGTCCACATCGGTCATCAGGTTCCCGAACCGGTCGGCGGTCAGGATGTGGCCCACCAGTTCCCCGTTTTCCCGGCGGACCGGGGTCGGCGGGTCCAGCCGGTTCACCGCCCCCGCCGCCACCGCCGGACCCAGGTCCGTGAGCGGAAGCCCCGTCGACAGGTGGGCGGCCACCGGGGCGAAGATGTCCCGGCCGTGAAACGTCCGGCTGATCGTTTTCAGAAAATACCGGGACTCGGTCACCCGGATGATCCGTTCCGGCCGGACCCGGTCCATGACCACCGAGAGCAGGCCGTTGTCCGGGACCAGAAACGTATGTCCCCCGGCCGCCGCCGCAAGGATCCCCCGATCCGTGCCCACACCGGGATCGACCACAGCGGTGTGGATCGTCCCCGGGGGAAAGAAGGGGTACGCCGCCGCCAGGGTGTATGCCCCCTGGATCAGGTTCTGGGGCGCCACCCCGTGGGTGATGTCGACCATCCGGGCCTCGGGATCGATGGAGAGGATCACCCCCTTCATCACCCCCACATATTCGTCCTCGAGACCGAAATCGGTCAGCAGGGAGATCACCGCCATGGCAGTTCAGGGAGCCTCCGCCGCCTTAAGATGGGCTTCGGCCGATGGACAGGCCCGCCGCCCGGAAGAGGTCCGGATGATGAACCCGATCTTGAGCAGATACGGCTCCACCACGTCCACCAGGGTGTCGGTCTCCTCCTGGAGGGTGGCGGCGATGGCCTCGATGCCCACCGGCCCGCAGCCGTAGTTCTGGATGACGGTTTTCAGGTACCGCCGGTCGAGCCCGGTCAGCCCTTCGCCGTCCACCCCCTCCAGGGAGAGGGCCTCCTCCACCATCTTTTTCGTGACCTTCCCGTCGGAGCGCACCTGGGCATAGTCCCGGACCCTTTTGAGGAGACGGTTCACGATTCTGGGGGTCCCCCGGGAGCGACGGGCCAGCTCCATACCGGCCGTGTCGTCGATGGAGACGTCCAGCAGGGCGGCGGATCGTCGGGTGATCCGAACCAGATCCGCCTCACTGTAAAAGTCGAGACTTCGAAAGATCCCGAACCGATCCCGGAGCGGCGCCGACAGGAGCCCCACACGGGTGGTGGCGCCCACCAGGACGAACCGCTTGAGGCGGAACCGGTGGCTCCGGGCATGGACCCCCTTGTCGAAGACGAAATCGACGGCGAAGTCCTCCATGGCCGGATAGAGGAACTCCTCCACCGTCTTGGGGGTCCGGTGGATCTCGTCCACCAGGAGGACGTCCCCCTCCTCCAGATGGGTCAGGATGCCGATGAGATCGCCCCCCTTCTCCAGGGCCGGACCGGAGGTGACGGTGAGCCGCCCCCCCATCTCCGCCGCGATGATGTGGGCCAGCGTGGTCTTGCCCAGCCCCGGCGGGCCGTGGAGCAGGACGTGCTCCAGGGGCTCCCCCCGCGCCCGGGCCGCCTGGATGGCGATGGAGAGGGCCTCCACCACCTCGGGCTGCCCCACGTAGTCGGAAAGCCGCCGGGGGCGAAGGGAGAGCATCTCCGGCTCCCCGTCCATGGGGAGAGCCTCGCCCGAAACGATCTCCGGCTCGTCATCCGAAGCGTATTGGATCACCCGTTCCGTCATTGGACACTACCGCTCCGAAAGACCTCCTCGATGAGTTCTTCGGGGGTGGAGATCCCCTGGTTCCGGTCCATGGCTTCGGCGATCATCCGCTTGGCCTCGGGGACCCGATGGCCGAGCTGTTCCACCAGCACCTGGAGCACCTGGGCCGAGACATCGGGAAGAAAGGCCTCCCCTTCGGCATCCATGGAAACGGCGATGAACCGTTCCATCTTGCCGGCGAGGGCCGCGATGATCTTCTGGGCCGTCCGCTCCCCGATCCCCTTCAGCCGCCGCAACGGGCCGGCTTCCCGGGCTTCGATGGCCCGGGCCACCTCCCGCACGGGCAGGGTCAGGGCCCGGACCGCCTTGAGGGGGCCGATGTCCTCCACGGAGAGGAACTGCTGGAAGAACTCCTTTTCGGCCTCGTTGGTGAAGCCGATGAGCACCGGCTTGGGCTGGCGCTCGGTCTGGTGATGGTAGATATAGAGGGAGACGGGATCCCCCAGGGCCTTGGCCTCGAGGGCGGCCATCACGATGGGGGCGACCAGCACTTCGTAGCCGATCTGGTGGATCAGCACCAGGATGCGATCCTCCTCCTTCTTCAACAGCGTGCCTTCCAGGTAACCGATCATGTCCGTCGTATGGGTCTTATGGCGTGGCTTTTTTCGATTCAGGTCGGACGATGCGCGTACCGGAACAGCCCGATGAGGGCCAGGGCCAGGGCATCGGAAGCGTGGGACGGTCGAATGGGATTGGATAACGCCAAGTGGTGTCGGACGGCTCTTTCCAGTTGGTTCTTGGAGGCATTGCCGTTTCCGGTGAGCACCTTCTTGGCCTCCCGGACCGGCACCTGGGTCACCGGCACCCCCGATCGGCAGCCGGCCAGCAGGATCACCCCGGTCACTTCGCCCAGCAGGATACCCGATTTGGGGTATTTTTCAAGGGAAAAGAGATCCTCCACCACCATGAGATCGGGCCGTTCCTCGGTCAAAAACGCCATGAGCCGGGAGAAGATCCGTTCCAGCCGTTCCGGCAGGGGGGCCGCCTTGTCGGTCTCGATCCCTCCGTAGCCGAATCCGCCGACCTTGATCCGGGTCCCCCGGACGACCCCCACTCCGGTGGCGGCGAGGCCGGGGTCGATGCCGACCACCTTGACCATGGCGGAACCCTCGGCAGGGTCGATTCGGCCGACGATCACCCCCCTCCGGGGGTCACAGTCGGCCCATCTTGTCCCGGGCGATCTTCGCCTCGTTGGAGTCGGGGTACTTGCGCACCAGCTCCTGGAGGATGAGCCGGGCGTTCTTCCGGTCCCCGAGGTTGAAGAAGGCGAAGCCCTGTTTGAGGAGCGCCGCCCGGACCTTGTTGCCGGTGGGATACCGTTCGATGACGGACTGGTACTGGAGGATGGCGTCCTCATACCGCTTCTGCCGGTAGTGGACCTCGCCGATCCAGAACTGTGCGTTGTCGGCGTTGGGGGAACGGGGATACCGGTCGATGAGGATCTCGAATCCCTCCCTGGCGGTCTCCAGGTCCCCCTGGTCGAAGGCCTGTTTGGCCATGCCGTAGATCGCGTCCGGGGGCACCGCGTCGTCGACCATGCCGGACAGCCCCGTCCCCGCCGAGATCGGCGGTGGGGGCGGATCCGGCCCTTCCTCCGGCCCGCCCGAGGTGGGATAGGGCTGGATGGGCACCGGCGGTCGGGAAGACCCGGTCCTGGGCGGCGGCTCCTCGCCGGGCGGGGGCGCGGACCGGCCGGGGATCCCGGTGGAGGCCGACGGCGGCCGATCGAAACTGAGGTACCGTTCCAGGCGGTTGATCCGGCCGGAGACGTCCCGCTCCAGGGCGGACATGCGCTGTTCCACTTTGCCGAGGGTGTGCTGGCTCTCCTCGATCTTGCCGTTCAACCGCTGGATCTGCTCGCGGAACCGTTCCAGCGTCGCCTGGAGGCCCGCGGACTGGTCCCGCAGACTCAGCTCCCGCTCGTCCCGGATCCGGCTGACGCTGTCGAGTTCCTTCTGGAGCTTCTCGCTCTCCTGCCGGAGGGCGTCGTTGCGCTGCTGGAGCTGGCTCGTGTTGCGTTCCAGCGCCCACAGGCGCTCGTTCAATGCCATGACGTCACTGCGGGAGGCGCACCCGAAAAGGAGGGATCCTCCGAGGATAACCGCCATCCCGACGATCTCTTTTTTTCCCGCCATCTGTCGATCGTTTCCTCTTTGAGGGCCGGAACCCGGCCGCCCGACCGGGGTTATCCGGTCGGGCGGCGGATGCCGACGATTGAACCACCCGACTGCATTACTCGACCACGAAGTTGGCCCTTCGGTTCTTGGCCCAGGCGAACTCGTTGTGTCCCGGGGCCACGGGACGCTCCTCCCCGTAGCTGATGGTGGTCATCCGCCCCGGGGAGATCCCCAGATTGACCATGAACGACTTGACGCTCTGGGCCCGTCGGTCCCCGAGGGCCAGGTTGTACTCGCTGGTGCCCCGCTCGTCGCAGTGGCCTTCGATGATCACCGTGGCCGAAGGGTATCGGCGCATCCATTCCGCCTTCTCCCTCAGGATCTCCTGGGCCGCCGGGGAGAGGGCGGAACTGTCGAAGGCGAAGTAGACGTTCTCCTCCATGATGCCGCTCCGGGAGGCCATCATCTCCCTGCGGGAGGCCTCCGACCGAAGCTGTTCCTGGCGGAGACGCTCCTCCCGCTCCCTTCGCATCCGTTCCTCCTCCATGGCGCGATCCCGCTCGGAGCCCGCGCCCATGGAATCATCGGCCATCCCCGGCGCCTCCGCGTAGGGGACCGCCGGCTCCGTCTTGATGGCCTTCTTGCCGCAGGACGCCGTCACCAGCAGCCCCAGAATGAGGGCCGCAGCCATCCATATCCGAAAAACCCGTCCGTCCATCTTTCCTCCTTTCCATTTCCCCGATCTGTTTTTCCTAGTTGTTGGTAATCCGAGGGGACCACTTCGGATTGGTCTGCTCCCCCGGCAGGGTCAGCAGCCGTCGCTGATCGGTGCCGTATGCGGTCATCACATAGATCCGAAAGGCGCCTTCCCGGTTCGACGAAAAAACGATCATGCTCCCGTCGGGGGACCATGATGGGGCTTCATTCTGCCGGGCCCCGCGGGTCAACTGAATGGGGCTCCGTCCCTGGGTATCGATCACCTGGATATTGATCTCCGATCCCGCAAAGGAGCTGTAGGCGATCTGATCTCCCTTGGGGGACCATGAGGGCTGGGTGTTGTACCGCCCCTGGAAGGTGAGTCGCCGAACGCTTCCGCTCCCCGTATCCTTGACATAGATCTGGGGACTTCCGGCCCGGTCGGAGACGAAGGCGAACCGGGTCCCGTCCGGGGACCAGGATGGAGAGGTGTCGATCCCGATGTTCTCCGTGAGCTGCCGGATGATCCGGCCTTCCCGGCTCACCAGAAAGATATTCTGATCCCCCGTATGGGAGAGGGTGACCGCCAGCATCCCCTTTCCCGGCACCCAGTCGGGGGTGGTGTTGAGCCCCTTCTGGGAGATGATCGTCCCCTGCCCTCCCCCCATGCCGCGGATGTGGATCTCGGGGACCCCCCGGGCGTAGGAGGTGTAGGCCAGCCATTCCCCCTCCGAGGACCAGGCCGGCGTCAGGGAGATGCTCTTGTGGCGGGTGACCTGCTTCGGGTTCTCGCCGTCGAAATCACAGATGTAGATCTCCTTGTTTCCGGTCCCCGTGGAGACGAAGGCGATCTTGCTGTCGAAAAACCCCCATTCCCCGGTCAGGTAGTGGATGATCTCGTTGCAAAACCGCCGGATCATCCGCTGCTGATCCTTGATCCACCCCTTGTACCGTTTGCCCACCAGCATCTCGCCCTTCACCGTATCGAAGAGGCGCAGCTCCATCTCGATGATCTGATCGGTCACCCGGATCCCGCCGGTCACCAAAAGTTCCGCCCCCAGGCGGGTCCAGTCGGTGAAGACGAGATCCCGTTGCGTGATGCCCGAACGCCGGGGGTCCCAGGTATATTGTCGGGGGTCGATGATCTGAAAATACCCCGTGAAGCCGAGGTTCTCGGCGAGGATCTCGGCCCCCCTTTCCGAGAGCCGCCGGTGGCCCGGCGGCACCGTCTTGAAAGCGGGAACCGCGATGGGGATCTTTCTCAAAAAAGGATTGCTGATGTCCACATAGTCGTACCCCCGCTGGCCGGATGCCGGCGGCACGGCCGCGAGGAGGGAAAGGGCGACGGCCAGGATGGTGGTGGTCAGGGCGCGTGGCATGATCCTCACTCAATATCCTTGCATGAATTCATCGTTTCTCCGCTAATTGATCCCCGATGGGGTGAACCGGAGTCCCACCGTATAGGTGTCCTCGTAGGCGGTGTAGGCGCCGGGCAGGGCCGGGAGGGGATTCGACTTGACCACGGCCTTGTAGGCCGAATCGTCGAAATAGCGATCCCCGGATCGCTTTTCGAACCAGACCTCCGATATGGAGCCGTCCGATCGAATGGTGATCACCAGAATCGCCTCCAGCCGTCCCCGACGGCTCGCCAGGTATTCGGAGAAGGCCCAGTTCCGGTTGATGCGCTCCGGGATCACGGTTCCCGCGTAGGAGGTAATGGCCATCCGGGCGTGCTGTCCCATGGCGCCGGTGCCGTTTCCGGTCACCCCGCCCACGCTGCGCCCGCCGCCCCGCTTGGCCACCTTGGTCCGCAGGTTCTCGATCGCCTCCTTGACGGGGTCTTCGGCTCTTTTGGGGGCGACCACCTTGGCCTTGTCGGCGTCGGAGGGCTTGGCGTACCGGGGCTTCTTCCTGGGCGGGGCGACCCGTTCGGCGGTCTCGGGCGCCGGCTTCTCCTCCGGTTCCGGGGATTCCGGCGGGGCTTCGGGCGGTTCCTCCCGGGCCTGTACCGGCTCCGGTTCGGGCTCCGGATCGATGACCACTTTTTCGCCGGGGGTTTCGGGGGCCGGCTCCGGCGTCTCGGGCTCGGCCTCCACCAGTTCCGGCGGCGGGGCCGGCGCCTCGGGAATCTCCTCCCGGGGGGGCGGTTCGGGCTCGGGCGGGTCCTGCTTCACCAGCATTTGCTCCATGGTCTCGGCGGAGAGCGGCGGCTGCTCGGGCCGCGAAGCCGGCGCCGGAGGGGCGGGCTCCAGGCTCCCTTCGTCGGCCGCGGCCGCCGGCAGGGTCGGCTCCGACTCCGGCAGGGAGACCATGTTCACGCTGATCACCGAGGAGGCGAACGTCTTCCGGGGCCGATAGTCGGTGGCGAAGATCAATACCGCCACCAGCAGCAGGTGGAGGATCACGGAGAGCCCGAAGGTCATCCCCAGGCCCCGCGCGTCCGCATCGCCGTGGAGGAGGGTGGGGTGCATATCCATGTTGGAAGGGCCGTTCATGGCATCAGGTATCCGCTTTCGCGTCCTCTCCCTCCGTGGCTCCGGCCGCCTCTCCGGACAACGGCACGGTGACCATTCCCAGCTTATCCACCCCGGAGGCGTTGATCTCGGCCATGACCCGGACCACGTCGCCGTAGGGGATATCCCGGTCGGCCCGCAGAAAGACCGTCCGGTTTCCACGACCCGACAGAATCTCTCCGAGCCGTCCCCGGAGGGAATGGAAGGTGACCGGGGTCTCGTTGATGAAGATCAGCCCCTTGTTGTCGATGGTCACCATGAGCTGATCCTCTTCCGTGGGCAGGGGCTTGGAGGTGCTCTCCGGCAGGTTCACATCCACCCCCTGGGTCATCATGGGGGCGGTGACCATGAAGATGATCAGGAGCACCAGCATCACGTCCACAAAGGGGGTCACGTTGATGTCGGACATCAGTTGATCGGTCCTGCTTCCGATGGCCATGTCGCCTACTCCCCCTTGCCCGGCAGAATGTCCCGCTCGACGATATTCAGGAAATCGGCGGAGAAGCTCTGCAATTCGTTCTCCAGAACCCGGATCTTCTGCATGAAATAGTTGAAGCCGATGACCGCCGGGATGGCCACCGCAAGACCCGCCGCCGTGGCGATCAGCGCCTCGGAGATGCCGGGGGCCACCGCCGCCAGGCTCGCCGACCCCGTCAGCCCGATGCCGTGGAAGGAGTTCATGATCCCCCAGACCGTGCCGAAGAGGCCGATGAAGGGGGTGGTGTTGCCGGTGGTGGCCAGAAAGGGCACCATCTGTGTCATCCGCGTGATCTCCGTGTTGATGGCCCGCCGCAGCGACCGCTGGATGCTGTCCGTGGCGGCCAGCCGGTTACCCAATGATCCGCCCGAAGATCCGGATGTCCCGGCGGAAGCGGCGGGTCTGGCCAGGGGGCCGCCGCTCATCTTCTTGAGTTCCACATAGCCGATGCAGAACACCCTGGCGATGGGGCTCCCCTGGTAATCCTCCGCCTCCTTGAAGGCGACGGCGAAGTCCCTGCTCTCCCAGAAGGCCTCGATGAAGTCGTCGGATTCCCGGAACGCGCGCCGGATGTATCGGTACTTGATCAGAATGATCGCCCAGGAGGTGATGGAGAAGAAGAGCAGGAGAAAAAGAACCAGCTGGACCACCGGCCCAGCGTTGAGAATCATCTGTATTATATCGATCTTGCCGGGATCCATGTCATCTCCGATTTGGCGTAGTTTCTCATCGTCCGCTCGAAAGGGTCATCCGTCACACGTCCGCAAAAGGTCGCTTCGCTCTCGCTGTCCGGTGGCATTGGGGCGCCAATCGCTTAAGTTAAAGAAAATAATACTGTTGAGACTGAAGTGTCAAGGAATTTGGTTGCTCCGGGCCGCCCTTGGGAGATAAGATGGCGCCCTTTGAAAAACCCGCAACCGAAATCCACCCCATCGAGGAGAGAAGATGAGACGCATCGCGAACCTGCTGTTCGAAACGGCCATGCTCAAAAACCTGCCCCGCTCCGGATATCAGTTCCTCGGCACGGGCCGGGAATCCGTGGCCGAGCACACCTTCATCACCACCTTCATCGCCTTCGTCATGGCCCGGATGGATCCCGAAATCGACGCGGAAAGACTCCTCTCCATGTGCCTCGTTCACGACCTGGCCGAGGCAAGGACCGGGGACCTCAACTACGTCAACCGCCGGTATGTGACGGCGGACGAGGAGCGGGCCGTCGATGACCTCACGTCGGATCTCCCCTTCGGCGGGGGGATCCGGGAGCTGGTGTCGGAGTTCAATCGACGGGAGACCCCGGAGGCCCGCCTGGCCCGGGACGCGGATCAGCTCGCGTTCATCGTCGACCTGAAGGCCCTTTCGGACATCGGCCACCGCCCCCCGGAGAGCTGGATGCCCGCCGTGATGGACCGTCTGGATACGGAGACCGGACGGCGCCTCGGCCGGGCGATCCTGGAGACCCCCTGGGACGCCTGGTGGCGGAAAATTTATGTTGACAGATCCGAGGGAAAAGATTAAAGGGCTTGGTTTGCATTTTTATTGCGTCAACCCAACTTCTACAGGGAGGGGAACATGAGCTGGTTTACGGAAACCTTGGCAACGTCCATCGGAAAGAAGCTGTTGATGGCCCTCACCGGGCTGGGCTTTTGCCTCTTCCTGGTGGGTCACCTGGTGGGCAACACGACGATCTACGTGGGCTCCGAGGCCTTCAACGCCTACGCGGCGCACCTTCACGAATATGAGCCGCTGATCCGGGTCATGGAGATGGGGCTGCTGCTGTTCGCCCTCATCCACGTGATCACCGGCACCATCCTCTTTTTCCAGAATTTCGGGGCCCGTCCGAACCGGTATTCGGTCAACCGGCGGGCCGGCGGCCGGAGCATCGGCTCCGCCACCATGCCGTACACCGGATTCCTGGTCCTGTGCTTCGTCATCCTCCACCTGGCCGACTTCCACTTCGTGGACAAATCCGGGACCACCATCTGGAACATCGTTGCCGATACCTTCCAGAATCCCCTCTATATTCTGACCTACATCATCGCCATGGTCATCGTCGCGATCCACATCAGCCACGGCTTCTGGAGCGCCTTTCAGACCATCGGCGCAAACCATCCCAAGTATATGCCGTTCATCATGGGACTGGGCATCGCCTTCAGCGTGGCCGTCGGCATCGTGTTCGGCTTTATTCCGATTTTTCTTTCGACCACCGTCTAAGGAGGCCAGATATGCAGCTCGATTCAAAAGTTCCGGCCGGTCCGGTACAAGATAAATGGGACCGGCATCGGTTCGAACTCAAACTGGTAAACCCCGCCAACAAGCGCAAGTACGAGATCATCGTCGTCGGCACCGGCCTGGCCGGCGGGGCCGCCGCGGCCTCCCTGGGAGAACTCGGATACAACGTTCTCAACTTCTGCATCCAGGACAGCCCCCGGCGGGCCCATTCCATCGCGGCCCAGGGGGGGATCAACGCGGCTAAGAACTACCAGAACGACGGGGACAGCATCTGGCGGCTCTTCTATGACACCGTCAAGGGGGGCGATTTCCGGGCACGGGAGGCCAACGTCTACCGGCTGGCCCAGGTCTCCACCGCCATCATCGACCAGTGTGTGGCCCAGGGGGTCCCCTTTGCTAGGGAGTACGGCGGCCTTTTGGCCAACCGCTCCTTCGGCGGCGCCCAGGTCTCCCGGACCTTCTACGCCCGGGGACAGACGGGCCAGCAGCTCCTTCTGGGGGCTTACAGCTCCCTCTCCCGGCAGATCGCCGCCGGCAAGGTCAAGATGTTTCCCCGAAGGGAGATGCTCGATCTGGTGGTGGCCGACGGCCGGGCACGGGGGATCGTGGTCCGGAATCTGATCACCGGCAAGATCGAGTCTTACGCGGCCGACGCGGTGGTCCTGGCCACCGGCGGATACGGCAACGTCTTCTTCCTCTCCACCAACGCCATGGCCTCCAACGTGACGGCCGGCTTCCGGGCCTACAAAAAAGGCGCCTATTTCGCCAACCCCTGCTTCACCCAGATCCACCCCACCTGCATCCCGGTCCACGGCGACTACCAGTCGAAGCTGACGCTCATGAGCGAAAGTCTGAGAAACGACGGCC
>CAYSLC010000104.1:0-18702 GCA_964431545.1 uncultured Desulfobacteraceae bacterium
GCTGGACGATGGTCCGCTGGTGGGAGGTGCCGTCGGGGTGGGTGTAGTATTTCCGGACGATCTTGAGGCGGTCCTCCGCGAAGAGTTGGATACACGCCGGATACAGGAGCCATTCCTCCTCCAGCCCCTTCTTCTTGATGTCGTCCAGGCCGTCCTCGGGTTCGATGGGAAAGCATCGCTGCCCGATGATGGGGCCGGAGTCCTCGCCGTAGTCGATGAAGTGGACCGTGCAGCCCCCCACCTTACAGCCGTACCGATAGGTGTCGCCGTATCCGTCCACCCCGGGGAAGGCGGGGAGGAGGGCCGGGTGGATGTTCATGATCCGGGGCCTCGCCGGATCGGTGTTGATCTTGTCGATGAAGTAGGGGCTGAGGTTCCGCATGAACCCGGCCAGGACCAGCAGGTCGAAGGGGTACGGCGACATGGCCGCGATGAGCCGCTCCTCGGCCATGGCCCGGGTCTTCAGGAACCCCTCCACCAGGTCGGATTCCGCCGCCTCGCCGAAGATGGACTGTTTCTCCCGGATCACCTCCAGGGAGAAGTCCCCGGGCATGCGGACGGCTTCGGGCGACGCTTTGTACTCGCGGATGATCGCCCGGTAGTCGACCACGATGCTCGGGATCCCGTGTTTCTCGGCCCGCCCCAGCCCCTTGGCATCGTGGTTGTCCGATCCCACGAAGACCATCTCCCCGTCGATCTTGCCGGCTTCGCAGGCGTCGATGATGGCCTGGAGATTGGTTCCCCCGCCCGAGATCAGCGCGCCGATGCGGATCTTCTCTGCCATGGAACAGCTCCTTTTGGATTTGGATGGAAAGTTTTTCCGGCTAGTCGCCCCCCAGGGCCGCGGGCCAGAGGTAGTAGAAACCGGCGGCGAAATCCGGCGTCAGCCGGGGGAGTCCGGTATCGACGAGGACGGGCCGGGAGTCTCTATCCGCCCCGGGGCTGCTGTAGTAGGTGCCGTCCGGGTCCTCGGTCCGTCCGTAGATCACCACCCGGGCGCTTTCGGGGAGGCCGGCCGCCGACTTGGCGGCGGAGACCGCCTCGTCGAGGTATCCGATCCGGTCGATGAGCCCCAGCTCCAGGGCCTGTTCAGCCAGATAGACGCGGGCCGTGGCGACCTTCGCCATGGCCTCCGGATTGATGGGCCGGTGCTTTTCGACGAGGTCATAAAACCGCCGGGCCAGACGGTCCACCACTCCCTGGATCATCTCCGCCTCCGGCGGCGTGGGCCGACGGAAGGGGGATCCCATGTCCTTGTTCTCCCCGGACTTGCTCACCGAGACCCCGACGCCGAGTCGCTCCATGAGCCCGTCGACCCGGGGCCGCATGAAGATCACCCCCACCGATCCGGTGACGGAGGTGGGGTGGGCGAAGATGAGATCGGCCGGCAGGGCCATATAGTACCCCCCGGAGGCGGCCACGTTCATGAAGACGGCCACCACCTTCTTGCCGGTCCTCTCCTTGAACCGCCGGACCTCGTGGTAGAGGAGGTCGCTCGCCGTGACGGTCCCCCCCGGCGAGTCGATCTTGAGAAGAAGGGCCCCGACGTCCGAGTCCTTCTCCGCCTTCCGGAGCCGGGAGACCACCTCCTGCACCATGCTCTCCGAGGAGCCCAGCAGCTTCTTCCGGGGGGCGTCGGAGAGGACGCCGTCCACCGGCACCATCAGAACCTTCTTCTCCCCCTCGCCCCGGAGAGTATACTCCTCCAGGCCGTCCGCCCCGCCGCCGAAGAGGCTGATGCGCGGCGAGATGCATCCGGTAAGGAACCAGAGGCAGAGGACCATTGCGACGACCATCATCGAATCCCGTTTCATGAAAATGACTATTACGTGTTTTGAGGGGCAACGTCAAGTGGCCGATCCACTGGAGCGGCTTCCCCCCTCGGGCTCCCTTCCGGGGCCCCGGACACGACCCTCGGAAAAATACGCAAGAGGGTGCATTTGCCCTTGCATGTCCGCGTCCTCTCCGTTAATCATGGGAGCCGGCGCTGTTTCGAAAACCACCCACCGGGAGGATGGCGTGAATCCAAGACAGATCCTCATGGCGGGCCTGATTCTGGGCCTTCTCTTCTTCGCCGATGCCCTTTCGGGACGGACCCAGGAGGACCGCCTGCCCCCCGTGAAGACGGACGGGTCCCGCCTTTCCACCGTCGGAG
Organism: uncultured Desulfobacteraceae bacterium; assembly: GCA_964431545.1. Classification (GTDB taxonomy): domain Bacteria; phylum Desulfobacterota; class Desulfobacteria; order Desulfobacterales; family JAABSP01; genus CAYSLC01. Next base: position 2,156 of record CAYSLC010000104.1, read on the forward strand.
AGATCCGCGTCAACGAATACCGCTTCAAGGGAAACACCGTCTTTCCGGACCCGGAGCTTGCCGAGGTCCTGGCCCCCTATTCCGGCCGGGTGATCACCGCCGAGGAACTCCAGGAGGCCCGGGAGGCGGTGACGCGGTATTACGTGGACAGGGGGTACGTCAACTCCGGGGCGATCATCCCGGACCAGCCGGTGGCCGGCGGCGTGATCACCCTGCGGGTCATCGAGGGGAGGATCATCCGGATGGAGATCGAGGGAAACCGGCGGCTGCGCACCGGCTACCTCGCCCGCCGGCTGGCCCCGGCCGTCTCCCCCGAGGCCGGCCCCCTGAACATCCGGCGCATCCAGGAACACCTCCGGCTCCTCAAGCAGGACCCCCGGGTGGAGAATATCCACGCCGAGGTGAGCCCCGGCCTGGGACTCGGGGAGGCGGTCCTGACGGTGACCGTGGAAGAGGCCCGGCCCTACATCCTGGGCGTTTCGGCGGGCAATGAAAACTCCCCCAAAATCGGCGCCCACCGGGGGGAGGTCCGGGCCGGCCACCGGAACCTGACCGGATGGGGGGACACCCTGCGGGCCGAGTACGGGGTCACCGAGGGGCTCGACGACTGGGCCGTCTCCTACACGATCCCCCTGACCCGCCGGGAGACGACCTTGGCCGTGGGGGTGGAGCGGTCCGAATCGGCGGTGGTGGAGGATCCCTTTCGCCGCCTCGACATCCGGAGCAAGACCACCACCTACTCGGCCGAGATCCGCCACCCCTTCCACCGGACCCTTTCCAACGAATTCTCCATGGGCCTTCGCCTGGAGCGGCGCCGGAGCGAAACCTCCCTTCTGGGGGAGGGGTTCTCCTTCTCCGAAGGGGTCCCGGAGACCGGGGAGAGCGAAATCTCGGTGCTCCGGTTCTCCCAGCAGTGGGTGGACCGGAGCCTGACCCACGTGCTGGCCCTGCGCTCCGCCTTCGGGTTCGGGCTCGACCTCTTCGACGCCACCATCGACCCGGACAAGCCCGACGGCCGGTTCATCACCTGGCTCGGCCAGGTCCAATGGCTCCGACGGTTCGAGACCCTCGACAGCCAGGTGCTCTTCCGGACCGACCTCCGCCTGTCGGACGATCCCCTGCTGCCCATGGAGAAGTTCGGCGTGGGCGGCGCCACCACCGTCCGGGGCTACCGGGAGAACCAGATGACCACCGACAACGCTCTGGTCTCGTCGCTGGAATGGCGGGTCCCCGTCTTCCGGGCCCCCCTCCCCGGAGTGAGCCGGGGGGCGGCGGACGGCCGCGTGCGCCTGTGCCCCTTCGTGGACTACGGCCGGGGCTGGAACAGCCAGGGGACCGATCCCTCCCCGGCGGACCTGTACAGCGCCGGCCTGGGGGCCCGCTGGGACATCAGCGGCGATGTCCGGGCCAATCTCTACTGGGGGTACGGGTTCAAGGAGGTACCGGAGCCCGAGGAGGAGGACCTCCAGGACGACGGGTTCCACTTCGAGGTGAGCGCCGAGTTCTTCTAGCCGTCCTCCATCTCCCGCAGCACCTTCCAGGCCCGGAAATACTTCTTCAGCCTGATCAGATCCTTTTCCGTCAGGCCATCGGCTCGCCGGAGCCGCCGCACGTCCATGTTGTCCTCCAGGTCGGCCAGTTTGACCTTCCGGGCCAGGGCATTCCCCTTGATCCGTTCGATGAAGGCGGAATAGGTCTCTTCCCGCTTGCGGGACAGGGCCGTCACCGCCGTCACCACTCCTTCGGAAAACCCTTCCCGCAGCAGATCCCCGGCCGTGGTCGGCGAGTCCTCCAGAACGTCATGGAGAACGGCCGCCTGCCGCTCTTCGTCCGTCTCCATGCCCATCATCATCCGCAGGGGATGGAGAATGTACGGGGCCCCCGCCTTGTCCCGCTGCCCCGCGTGGGCCCGGGCCGCCAGTTCGATGGCCTTTTCCAATGTTCCCATGGGATCCCTCCTTTCCTGTCCCGCCCGCCAAACCCGGCCTGTCGTGTGCCATGGCGTCGTCTCCGCCGCAACCGGCCGGAAATGATGGTTTGTAAAAGTTTTTTCTGGTTATTCTAAAGTGATTTATTGACAAATCTTTCTCTTTTGGATACTCAATTCACCTTTTTCGGTGTCATGTGAACGGATACCATCCAGAAGGGAATCGAACCATGCGGAACAACGCCATCGCCGGGGGGCTCCTCCTCCTGCTGGGCCTCGCCCTGATCCCCGCCCCGGAAGCCGTCGCGGAGCGGATCTTCTTCGCCGGGTACAAGGGCGGGTTCTACATCCGGTCCGAGGAGGAGGGGGGCATGGAACTCCGGCTCGGGGGCGCCCTCCAGGCCGACTACCGCCGTTTCCTGGAGGCGGAGCGGTCGGACAACCGGTTCGACATCCGCAGGGCCCGCCTCGCCTTCCGGGGGCAGTTGACCCGGTGGTTCCGGTTCGGCATCGAGTACGAGTTCCAGGGAAACGAGATCAAGCATCTGGTGGACGCCTACGGCGAAGCGGTCATCGGCGGGGTGCACGGCCTGCGGTTCGGCCAGTTCAAGGAGCCGTACAGCCTGGAGTGGGCCACCCGGGACAAGGGCCACTACTTTGCCGAACGCTCCATGGGGTACCACCTCACCCCCAAGCGGGACCTGGGGCTGATGCTCCACGGGTCCTTCTTCCACGACGGGATCAACTACGGGGTGGGGCTCTTCAACGGCGACGGGGTGGACGGCGCCGCCTCGGGCTCCGAGCACGACGACCCCGAAGCGGCCCTCCGGCTGGTGGGCAAGCCTTTCCAGGTCCTGGACATCCCCTGGCTGGCGAACTTCCAGATCGGCGGGTCCGCCGCCTACGCCCGCATCGACCTGGCCAACGTCGACCTGGAGGTGAAGAGCACCGGCATGGTGGGCACCGGCAAGACCGCCTACGCCCTGAAGCAGAACACCAAGTTCGGGGTCCTCCAGGACGTGGACCACCGGGTCCGCTGGGCCCTGGAGGCGGCCTGGACCCACGGGCCGGTGGCTCTGATGGCGGAGTATTTCCGCCTCGGCTACTCGGGGCTGAAACCCTCCGGGCGGCCGGCCCGGGACGCCGACTTCTCCGCCTGGTACGCCGCGGCCATGGTCTGCCTGACCGGAGAGGCGCCGATCCTCACCGGGGGGGTGATGAAACCGATCTACCCCGACCGCTTCTTCAACCCGGCGGAGGGGACCTTCGGGGCCCTCTGCCTGGCGGCCCGGTTGGAGCATTTCGAGGGGGACGAGGCATGGATCAACCCCGACGCCAAGGTCTCGGTGGCCGAGGCGGACGCCGCGTCGGTGGCCCTCAACTGGATCCTCTACCCCATGCACCGCATGGTCTTCGACTTCACCCATACGGATCTGTCGGATCCCGTCCGGGTCCGGGTGGACCCCGACGGAGAGGTTCAATACGTGGACGAGGAGAACGTCTTCACCGTCCGCTTCAGCATCGATTTCTAACATTTCAGGGAGGTACGCATGAGAACCATCGCAAGAGGCATCCTGGTGTTCTGTCTGGTCCTGTTCATCGGCGGCGCCGCCATGGCCGCCTACCACCACGAGGGGGAGGTCGATTCGGCCCGGTTCCTCTCCGTCTACCCCGAAAAGGCCGGCACCAAGCTCGACCACTGCGCCACGTGCCATGCGGGGGGGGAGTACGAAAACTCCAGGGGCCGGCTGGTGGCCATGGGGAGCTGTCAGTGGTGCCACTACTCCTACGGGTACGACGGCCAGGGCCAGGGCGGGGTCTACACCATCATCGACACCCTCAACGCCTACGGCCTCGACTACCTGACCAACGGCCGGGACGCCGACGCAGTGGCGGCCATCGCCACCACCGACTCCGACGGCGACGGCTATGCCAACGCCGAGGAGATCGCCGCCGACCGGTTCCCCGGCAACGCGGACGACGATCCGAGCAAGGTCCCGGCCCCCTCCAAGGAATACACCCGGGCCGAGTTGGAGGCCATGACCCAGCACACCCAGTTCATGCTCATGAACACCTCCCGGTCCGGGGACCACTACTCCCGGTACACCGGGGTCCCCCTGCGGGAACTCCTGGACGACGCGGGGATCCTCGACACCGCCACCGGCGTCACGGTCTTTGCGCCGGACGGCTGGTCCCAGTACCACCCCCTCCATTACGACGACGACATGGAACTCTACCACGTCTACGGGACCATGCCCGACGCCGATTACCAGTATCCGCCGGCCACCTTCTACTATGATCCCGAGGCGGAGGAGTGGTGCGACTACAGCTCCCCCTTCGCGGCGGGGCGGACCCACGGAAACCCCATCCAGGTGGACGGCGGCCTCAAGGCGATCCTGGCGCTCCAGCATGACGGCGCCCCCCTGGAGCCGGGGGTGCTGGACGACGAGAACCGGCTCGACGGCGAGGGCCCCTACCGGGTGGTGGTCCCCCAGAAGAACCCCACGCCGCCGGACCAGTCGAGCAAGTCGGACAACCAGAACGTGATCTGGCCCTACCACGAGGAGTGGGACCACAACGCCGGGGCCTGCACCCGGTCGACCACCATCATCAGGGTCGAGCCGCTGCCCGAGGGGACCACCGACATCGACCTTCTGGAATCGGGGTGGCAGTACATCGACCAGGAGAAGATCATCATCTACGGCGCCATTGCCGAATCGACGGATGACGACGGCGACGACGACGGCGGAACCGACGATGGGGATGACGGCGGCGATGGGGGAGACTGCTTCATCGGCGCCGCCGGCGGAGCTTCGGGGCCATGGGCCTTGCTGTTGCTGGCGCTCCTCTCCGTGCTCGCCATCCGCGTGGGCGGACGGCGCTGATCCTTCCGGGGGCCGCGCCCATCGGCGCGGCCCCTCATCCCATCCTACTTCCGGATCCTCCGGGAAAGGGGCATCCCCTTCCCGCCCCACCGCCGAGGACTGTCTTGGCGGCGGCGGGTACGAAACGGCGGGGCGGTCCGGCGACGGGACGCCGCCCTATGCTTTGAATGCCGCCGTCAGCCCGCGGATCTCGGTCAATTTTTCGGGGTCGACGGGCTCGGGCCGGTGCTCGGTCCGGATCTTTTTCAGGCGCGCCCCAACGCGGTCCATCAGGGTCGACCGGCCCTGGCTCTCCCACTTGTCATACCCCAGCCGATTCATCAGCTTGGGGCGCCACTGGGTCGTCCGAAGGTGTTTGAGGGTGTGGGGATGCATGAGGAAGTTGCCCGAACGTCCGGCCTCCCGGATGGCCGTAAGACCCAGGGTCTCCTCGGTGACCGGGATGCCCCGCTGCATGCGGCGGACCTGATCGATCACCTCATCCATCAACACCACCATTTCCAGGGACCCGGTCCGGCCGAAATCGAGATACCCCACGTCGTGGTTGAGATTCGAACCGGCCGTCGAGGAGATGAAGGTCAAGAGACCGGCTTCGAAGGTCGCCTGGCCGTCCGGGATCTGCGCATCCGAAGTGCCGGCGTAGCCCCAGTTGGGCAGATCGAAATAATCGCTCATCTCCACCATGGCCATGTAGGCCATGAGATACTCGGGCGCGTTGTAGGAGCACTGGCCGGTGGCCATGTCCAGCACGGCCGCGCCCATGCCCATCAGAAACGGGGCCCCCGGGGCCTTCAACTGGTGGATCACCAGGCCGAAGAGGGTTTCGGACAGCCCCTGGACCACATGCCCGGCGATGGTCATGGGGGCGGTGGAACCGGCGATGGGGGCCGGCGAGTAGACCACCGGCGAGGCGGTCTCCGCGCAGAACAGCAGCTTGTCGACACTGGGGAAGGGATGCTTGAGAGGGCTGATCGGCTCGGCGTAGTGGATCCAGTAGGGCTTTTCCCGCAGCGCCGCCGCGCCGCCGCGCAGGATGACCCCGATCTCCCACATGCGGCTCAGATCGTCCCGCCCCTCGGCGGTATTGACGATCGGTTTGGTGGAATTCTCGGCCATCACCCGGAAGCTCTCCAGATAGGCCCGGTCCGGAGCGATGTCCTGGGGGTGGGCGAACGACATGACAAAATCGATGTTCGGCAGGGCGTCGGCAACCCTGGCGGCCGCTTCGACGTCCTCGATGGCGCACTGGTGACGGATCAGACTTTCCGATTCAATGGAATAGATCAGGTCCGAACCGGTGCCGTAATAGGCGTTGCGGCCGGCCAGTTCCATGGCGGGATCCCCCGCTCGGTCGTAGATCGAAATCGCATGGGGAGCGCTGTCGAGCGCTTTGTGGACCAGGTCGGCGGGGACCATCACCCGATCCTCCCCGTCGGTCCGGCATCCGGCGTCGTTCAACAGGCCAAGGGCCTCCGGGTGCATCACCTTCATGCCGGTCTCCCCCAATACCCGGAGGGCGGCGTCGAAGATCGCCGCCTTGTCCGTTTCCGAGAGAAAGGTCAACTTGGGACTGAATGCGGACGGTTCGGTGGTCATCGGACTCTCCTTTCCAGTGAAAAAACGGCTCTCCGCCGTCAGAGTTCCAGTTCGGTCAGCTTCTCGGGCGTCGGCCGCCCGTTCTCATCCCATCCCATGGCGGCGTAATACTCCGCGCGCATCCGGAGAAAATCCGCTTTTGCGATGGCGGGCCGGGCGGATTTGAAGAACATCGGCGGCAGGGTGTCGTCCCGGACGGTCGCCCCCCGCTGGTTGTTGAACTGCCGTTCCAGGCAGGCGATCCGTTCCGCCGACCGGAACAGGTCTTCCGCCGTAAACGGCAGGCCCGTGACGGCGCTGACCAGGTCGGCCTCGCTTTTGAGATCATAGCCGCCGATGAGCATCAGGGCCGGCACGCGGCAGAGCCCCAGAGAGTCCAGGGCGATGTTCACCAGAACCGACCGTCGCAGCAGAAGCCCCTTGCCCCTGACGGCCCGGAAGTCGACCGCCTCGGCGATCCCGAGTTCCCTGGCGGCCGTCTCCCGGCTCCAGCGGTGCTCGAGGGAGGGATAGACATTGCTGTAGTCGCCGCCCCGGCTGGAAACCGCATAGCCGAGGGCCGTTCCGTGGATCGCGCCCGGATGGTAGGCGGTGACCTCGAGGCCCTTGACGTGGGGCGCGTATGCCTCGGCCCCTTTTCCGATCGCATGCGCCGCCGCCCGCACGCCCCCCGACAGAACGGCGCCCAGCCCCCGCCCTTCCGCCATCTGTCGGACAAGGGCCTCCATGGCGCCGGCGTTCCCCCAGCTCAGATCGAGGCCGCCGGCCTCGGCCGGCGTCAAGATGCCGCGATCGTAAAGATCCATGGCAAAGGCGACGGCCCCGGCCGCCGAAATGGAGTCGAGTCCGAGCCGGGTGCATAGGTTGTCCAGCAGGACGATGGCCTGGATGTCGGTCAACCCGCATCGGGCTCCGAAATTGATCATGGGCTCGAACTCGGGGCGCGATCCCCGGAATCCCTGATGGGGTCCCGAATCGAACCGGAGTTCGGCTTTGCACCGCACCGGACAATGGAAGCACCCCCGGGACCGGGTGCGATAGGGTTTCAACCGCCTGCCGTCGGTCCCTTCGACGCCCTCGAAACCGGCCTGGCGGTAGTTGTAGGCGCCGATGATCCCTTTTTGACCGGCATCGTGAACCCAGCCGGCGCCGCCGAACTCCGAAAGGTCGCGGAATTCGGGGGACGCCTTGATCCGCCGGACGTAGTCATCCGCGGCGGCCTTGGCCGCGGGCGGAAGACGGCCCGTTGAACCGGGCTTTCCATTGCCGACGATCACGGCTTTCAAGTTCTTGGCCCCCATCACGGCGCCCATGCCCGTCCGGCCGGCGCAGTGGTCCTCGCCGGAAACGATACAGGCGATGGCCGCCCGGTTTTCTCCGGCCGGACCGATGGCCATCATTTTCAGGCGGCTGTCCCCGAGGGACCGTCGGATCGCCGCCTGGGTTTCCTGGGTGTCCATCCCCCAGAACGGACGGGCGTCCCGAATCTCGATGGCGCCGTCGTCCACGGAAATATAGACCGGATGGGCCGCTTTCCCGCGCACGATCAGACTCTGGATGCCGCATGCACGCAATCGGGCGCCGACATACCCGCCCACATTGGCGCTGCCGAGGAGCCCGGTGAGCGGGGAGAGGCTGTTGACGTGGAGCCGCGCGGACGTCGGCGCGGCGGTCCCGGTGAGAAGCCCGCCGGAAAAAAGAATCCTGTTTTCAGGCCCCAGCGGCCCGGCATCGTTCGGCAAACGGTTCCGGAGATGCCGGACGTTGAATCCACGCCCCCCCAGGTACCGGAACACATCTTGCGGCTCCACCCCGCGCCGTTCGACACGGCGGGTATTCAAATCGATTTCGACAATCTGTCCAATCGGGAACATGCCAAGCCACCACCATTCTCGGCCGAGGTTCAGAAAAAAAGCGCTTTAAATTAATGGAAAAACGGCAAGGGGTCAATCGGAAAAACAGGCCGGCGGAAGGTTTTCCTTGTCAAAACGGGTGGGGCTGTATTAGAGGGGTGGCGGGCGTCCCCGGCGGTGCGGTCCATCCGGGAAACGGAAGTAACGGCGGGCGGAACCGGCGGGAGGATTTTTTCAATACAGTCATTGGTGGAGGAAGGGGAATTGTTTGAATCGAATCTGTTGACGGAAGCGGTGATGGCCGGTGACGAACAAAAGGTCTCGACCCTCGTGCAGGCGGCGCTGGATCGAAATGTCGCGCCCGGAGAGATCCTGTCCGGCGGATTGATTGCCGGCATGGATCTGGTGGGTGAAAAAATGGAGCAAGGGGAGATGTTTATCCCCGAAGTGCTCATGGCGGCCCACGCCATGAGCAGCGGAATGAAGCTTCTGAAACCCCTTCTCGGTGTAGCGGGGGGGGCGGCCAAGGGAAGGGTGGTGATCGGAACCGTGAGGGGGGACCTGCACGATATCGGCAAGAATCTGGTGGCGATGATGATCGAGAGCACCGGCATGGACGTCCACAATCTGGGGGTGGATATCCCGCCGGAAACGTTTGTGGAAGAGGTCCGGAACAGAGGGGCCGACCTGCTGTGCCTGTCGGCGATGCTGACCACCACCATGCAGATGATGAAAAAGACCATAGAGGCGGTCACGGCGGCCGGACTGCGAGACGGCGTCAAGATCATGGTCGGCGGATCGCCGGTCTCCAAGGAGTTCGCCGCCATGATCGGCGCGGACGGCTATGCCCCGGACGACCGTTCGGCGGCCAGGATGGCCAGGGCGTTTGTCGGCGTATAGCCCCCGCGCCGCCCCTATCCCGTGATCTTTCGCGCCATGGCCCGGCCGATGAACCGGAACTTGTCCCCCAGGGGGAACCGCTTGAGCACCGTCTTCACCGTCCCCTTGGTGAACCGGGTCCGCCGGGAGTAGTCGATCCGCGTGTCCACGATCACCGCCCGCCCCCCGCCGGCCAGCTCCAGGGCCGTGGGGAGAATCAGCCGGGCTTCGTCGTTGGTCCGGATCTCCAGGTAGGTGGCGCCGGTGGCCTTGGCCACCCCCTCCAGGCGGATGTCCCCCAGGATCGTACACGTCTTCCGGTTGAAGGGGATCTCCTGGGCCTGGGAGATCTGGGAAAGCTCCCCGTCGTGGAAGACGAAGTAGGCGATCCCCAGACGATTGGTGGTGGCGGTGAGGATCTCCATGCAGGTCATCAGAAAGGCGCCGTCCCCCACGATCCCCACCACCTGTTTGTCCGGGTTGGCCATCTTGGCCCCGATGGCCGCCGGCACGCAGTACCCCATGCAGTTGAAATCGGTGGGGCAGATAAAGTGTCGGGACCGAAGCACGGGAAAGAGTTCCGCTGCCAGGTAGGTGTGGTTCCCGTCGTCCACCACCGTGATGGCGTCCTCCGAAAGGTGTTTCCGGAGGAGATCGAAGAAGTGGGCCGGGTTGACCCGGTCGTTGACCGCGGCCCGCCACTCCCGCCGGTAGAGGGCCTTGTCCCGGGCGATGCGGTCCCGGAGCGGCCCCACCTTCCGAAGGGGGCCGATCCGCCGGTCCCCGAGTCCGGCGACGAGCGCCGCCAGGACCGCCCCGGCATCCCCCTGGATCGCCACCCTGGCCGGGTAGTTCCGGTGGAACACCTCCGGGTTGATGTCCACGTGGATGAGGTTCTCCGGGACCGGGGCGCCGTAGCTTCCGGTGGGGATCTCCGCGAACCGGACCCCCACGGCCACCAGGCAGTCGCACTCCTTGAAGGCGTTTTCGGCGGCCGGCACGGCGCTGGGGCCGAACCCCATGCCCACGTGGAGCGGATGGGTGGCGGGAAAGACGCTCAGTCCCTGGAGGGTGGTGGAGACCGGGGCCTCCAGGGCTTCGGCCAGCCGGACGCACAGGTCCGCGCGGTCCCGGCACCCCCATCCCAGAAAGAGACCCGGAAAGCGGGCGGTCTCCAGCAGATCGAGGGCCTCGTTGATCTTCTTTCCGTCCACGGGATCGGGCTCGGAGACCGGCGCGAAGGCGGGGAGATCCCCGGCCTCCCCCTTGAAGAGCTGGAGGTCCGCGGGGATCTCCACGAAGACCGGCCCCGGTTCTCCGGAGGTGGCGATCCGATAGGCCTCGAAGAGGGTCGGAACGATCTCCCGGTGCTCCCGGATCAGGAAGGTCTTCTTGGTGACGGCGGAAAGGAGCCGGTGGTGGTCGAGGTCGTGGAGCTGGTAGGCCCGGCCGGTGTCCCGGCGGATCCCCCCGCAGAGGACCAGCATGGGGATCCCGTCCAGAAACGCCTCCCCGATGCCGCTCATGGCGTGGGTGATCCCGGCCGCCGGAACGATCACCAGGGTCCCGATGTTGGGACTGGTGCGGCTGACGGCGTCGGCCATGAACGCGGCGCCCCCTTCGTGGGTCACCAGCACCGGACGGATCTTTTCGGAGCTGTTGAGGGCGTCGTAGATTTCGGTGTTCTGAACCCCCGGGATGCCGAAGGTGTAGGTGACCGGGAGCTGCTCCAGGGCGTGGACCACGAGCTGGGCCCCGGTACGCTTTTTCCCGTCGGGTGTCGCCGATGATACGGATGCGGTTTCGGTCATGGGTTCTCTCCTGATAGGGCGGCGGCCGCCATCTGGCCGGTGAGCACACAGCTTCCCAGAAATGTCCCCTCCAGAGCGCCCACGCCGTGGATCCCGCCGCCGCCGAAACCGGCGCTCTCCCCCACGGCGAAAAGACCCGGAATGGGCCGCCCCACGCCGTCCAGGACCCGGCACGACAGGTCGGTCTGGATCCCTCCGAGACTCTTGCGGCTCAGAATGAACAACCGGATGGCGATGAGGGGCATGGCTCCGGGGTCGACGATCTTCTGGAACCGGCACAGCCGGACCCGGTCCCACCGGTAGGCGCGGAAGTCCGCCAGCCGCCGGAGCTGGTCGTCATTGAAAAAGCGCCGGCCCCTGTCGATCTTCTCGTCATAGGCTCGAATCTCGGCCTCCAGGACCTCCGGATCGATGGTGTACGGATTCCCCATCTCATTGATCTTCCGGACCAGCTCCGGGACCGATCCGGCCACCACGAAATCTTGGGACTCCCGGAGAAGCCGCCGCACCAGGTCCCGGTTGCCGAAGATCATCTCCCGGAGGATCCGCAGGCGCCGCCGCTCCCGGAAGGCGGTCATGTAGTCGCAGCCGGAGACGGCCAGCTCCCGGGCCGCGATCCGCCAGTTGAGGATCTGGAAGGAGTACCGCCCCGGCTGGCGGCAGATCCGCTCCACCAGATACCGGGTGTCGGTGCCGGTCATGAGCGGCACCGGGCCGATCCGCTCCCCTTTGGCGTTGACCCAGAGGGCGGACCGGGGCGGCACCAGGCTCAGGCCGTGCATGAGCCGGTCGGGCTTGGGGTGGGTGATGCCGGCGGCGTAGTGCCACTGCTTGTCCAGGTGGGTGAGGGTCCCGCCCAGGTCCCCCACCTGATCGTGGAGAAGCCCGTCGGCGAACCGGTGGGACCCGTTTAACAGGGTCTCCGGGGGTGCTCCCCAGTCGGGGTACCAGTGGCGCCGGACCCGGGTCAGGTCGCCGCCGCAGATGCCGCCGGCCGCCACCACCACGGCCCCGCCCTCGGCCTCGAAGGTCCCCTCCCCCTCCTCCAGCCGCCCCGCGCACCCGGTGACGCTCCCGTTGGTTCGGACCAGCCGCTCGACCCGGTGGTGGAACCGGATGTCGAGCAGATCCCGGTAGGGGTGGCCGTTGAGGTGGCGCAGCAGCGGCCCCACGATCCCCGGCCCGGTTCCCCAGGCGATGTGCCATCGGGGCAGGGAATTGCCGGGGCGGAAGAGGCCCCGCTCGGGCCAGTTGACGGCGGGCATGAACCGCACCGAGCGCCGGACAAGCCAATCCCAGATCATCTCCCGGGACTTGGTGACGTAGACGCCGGCCCATTGTTTGGGCCACTCGTCCCCCTCGCCGAACCGGGCCGCGCCGTGCCAGTCGGCCAGGGCCAGTGCCGGGTCATCCCGGATCCCGGAGCGGCGCTGCAAGGGGGTGTCCACCATCATCACCCCGCCGAAGGACTCCCGGGCCAGGCCGCCGAGCCGCTCCGGACGGTCCCGGTCGAGCATCACCACCCGAACCCCCCGGTCGATGAGGCAAAGGGCCGTGACGATGCCCGCCAGTCCCCCGCCGATGATGATCACGTCTCCGCTGTAGCTCCGATGTCCGATCTCCACTTGCGCTCCTTTGATCCATGACGCCCCGATCCGCTCCGTGCGCTTTTCCGCTGGAAGGTCCATAAAAGCAGAAATAAAGGGGGATGGCAATATCGAAATGGATGAATTGTCCGGTTTCCGGGGGGGACTTGGGCGGGGCCGAAAAAAACGTCGCCTTTTTCTTGACAACGAGACCGGCGGGTGGTATCAAACGAATCCTAGTCCCAAGGGACTGGCCCCATAGGCACGTAGCTCAGGGGGAGAGCGCTACCCTGACACGGTAGAGGTCGTTGGTTCAAATCCAATCGTGCCTACCAGACGATCCAAGGGGTCACGGTCTACGCCGTGGCCCCTTTTTGCGTCACCCGAATCCCATCTCCGCACTTTTCGAGATTTCTGCCGCTCATACCTGGATTCTCGCTCTGGAACGCCCCCGCAACCAAGTACGAATTTCAGAATACAAACGCGCCCGTTCATTTTGCCGGTCCCGCAGACAAACCACCAAAGCGTAAGATTCTTCCGTGTTGCTGTAGGCTTCTCCCCAGGGAAAATCATTGCGGGTGACCACGACAAACAACTTTTTGTTTCGCAAAGCCGAACGGCTGCTAAATCGAGAGAAAGTCCAGGTGGCGGCTTGGGCGGTGCCTTTGCTGCGCGCGGTGAGGCTTATATTCGGTTTTTTCAACTCCGGAATGCTCTCATGATCTTGTTTCTCCGTGGACCGATCGAACATGGTCGTTACTCGCTGCAAATTCGACTCGGCCACGACTCGGAAGTCGAGGCGCGTGGTTTTGTAAGCGACGCGGGTCGAGCGTACATGGGGCGTGAACGCCAGCGCCGCTGAAAGCTCCCGCGGGCGGCGGCCCGAACTGGTGAAATCAGAGGGCAGGGGAATCTCGTAAAAATGGTGTCGCTTGTTGGCGATCTTCGCCTCGGCGATCAGGCTGACATCGTTTTCCAGTGAACGCACCAGGGCGAAAGGATCAACTTGGCCGTATCCGCAACAGCGTCTCAGGGCTTCGGTGTTTTCGCCAAACAGCGTCAGGCTGGCTTCCGGAACCGAGGCATGGGCCAGAAGCAAGGCTCTCAACAAATCCGGGCCGGCGTCGGGATATTCAAGTAGTAGGCGGGCGGCAAGATGAGCCACTTGCGGCGCAGCCGCGCTACCGCCGCTTTGCACCGCAAACAAGCTTTCCCCGATGTAATCATGGCGGAAGGAAAGCTCTCCCAAACCGCTTTCCACAAGCAAATAGGCGCCGCCCCGCGCATTGAGCGCCCAATTCCCGCCATAGGCGACCAACTCCGGCTTTATGGCACCGCCCACGGACGGTCCGCAACGGGAAAACGGCGACGGTTGATCCCGGCGCGCTATCGGAACCTCTGCTGGATCTCCGGCATGGCGCCGGCTGCCAACGGTCTGGTCATGACGGGCCAGGCTGCCGACGGTGAGCGCATTGAGGGCTGACGCCGGATCGATGAGAGCCCATTGCTCTTTCGTCATATAGGTGGGATAGGCTTCCTTCCATTCAAGCCCTCCCAGGCAAGCCCCGTCAACATTGCCGGTGGGAACCAGAAACAAAACGCCCAATTCCCTAGACAATGCGTCCAGCGTGTAGGCCAGCCATTTGACATGCCCGCCGAAATAAGGCTTGTTGCGGTCGCCGAAGGACAGATTGAACACAATACAGCCATATTCCGAATGAAAATACCGGACCGCTTCGTCAATTTGATTTTCCACGAACCGGGAAATGGTTTCATTGTTCTCATCCAGAATCCGGCCGCTGAACAACCGCAAACTCGGAACAAACCATCCTTTGGATGCCGCGGCCTCAACATCCCCGTACAACGCAAGACCGGCGACATGGGTGCCGTGCCCATCTTCATCCGAGGCGCCTTTGCCCGGCAAAAAGCTTTGGGCGTCGCCCACCGCCGGAGCTAGCAAGGGATGACCGGTGGTCAATCCACTATCAAGCACAACGATTCCCGGGGCATTGTCCGGCGGTGCCGGCGTCTTTGGCAGATCCTGGATATCCATCTGGAGCAGCTTCAATTCCAATCCGTGCCTTGGCGGAAGGTCTACGGCGCGGACATCCCGATGGCGCAGCAACCGCCGGGCTTGTGCATGGTCGCATCGGAGTCTGTACAGCGTCAATCCGGGCTGCTTGACGCTGTCCATGGCGGCAATCGCCAACTCCGCAAGCCAGCTTTCAAAGAACCGCCAAAGCTGAGCCCGCTGATCCGGATGATCCTCAATGGGCCATAATTCGACATCCAGGGTGAAAGGCGCTTTTTCAGGAAATCCTTCCTGCTTCAAAGCCCATCCAAAGCGGTCTTCGGCACGCCAACCATCAACGCTTTGCATCGCATACACCACATCCTTGTATTTGATCTTTCCGCCTGACGCCAATGTTGCCAGACGGGCCTCAAACATTTCGAGGGCGACTGCGCTGACGAATGCCACAACGACTTCTTCGTTTTCCTGGCTAACAAATTCGATAGTTGGTGAAATTTTTTGCAAGGCATCGGGATCAAACCCTTTTTCGACCGTGAAGCGAAACAGACGGCGGTCATCAAATCCGCCCTCGTCCCTATCCGCTTCGGTTTTTGCGTTTTCAAGACGCTGTTTCAGTTTTCGGCCATGTCCGGCGGGGTCATCCGGTTTTTTCGGCGGGCGGTATCGGCCTGATCGTTTCACTGTCACCGGCGATTCCCGCTGGAATCTTAAATGGGGGAAAAATTCGCTCATCCTCCATTGACTCCCCCGACCCTGGCCCTTCGGGCGTCTTCCCGGCGGAGCGCCGAGCGCAGGTGTCGTTCGCTTAAAAAGTCTTTTCCGGAAAGGATCATGTCCTTGGCGGCACGGCGAAGAACGCGCTCGATGTCCGCATGGCTCATGCCTTTGAACAATCCTGCGATTTGCGTGTCTTCTATTTCAAATTCACGGCGCAGCCCCCTCAATTTAATAGACAGAAGCCGTTTGATTTGTTCAAGGTTGGGCAGGTCGAACCGCATAACTTCATCGAAACGCCGCCATACCGCCGCATCCAATATGCCATCATGGTTGGTGGCGGCGATGAGGAGGCTTTTGCCCTCCCGGGTCTGACTCCGGTGGTCGAGCATCTGAAGGAAGGCGTTAACCACCCGCTTCAGCTCGCCGTGATCCGCGCTGTCCGCACGTTCTTTGGCCAGGGCGTCGAATTCATCGAAAAGACACACCATTGGAGCAATGGTCATAAAATCAAATACTTTCCGTAAATTAGCGGCTGTCTCCCCCAAAAACGAAGAAATGGCGCTATCGACCCGGACAACGGCCAGGGGCAGGCTCAACTCATGGGCGATCACTTCCGCGGTCAATGTTTTCCCGCATCCCGGGGGACCATAAAACAGCAGTCGATCCACCGGAAATAGACCATGACTCCTGAGCAATTCAACGCGATGATGTTCCTGAAGCAATTCATCCAGAAGTGACCCGTTTTCATCTGACAGCGTCACCTCCTCCAATTGCCGCGCGGGTTCCACGACCTGCAACAACGGCAATCCCCGTTCCCGATCGGCGGGAATCTGATCGGCAAGCGCGTCATGGCTTTTTGCGGCGTTATTGGAACGGCCATAAAGGATTTTTTCCAGATCGTTGGCCAGCAGATGGTGCTTTTTATCCCGCTCATCCCGTACAACCTCTTCGGAAACACGGCGGAAGGCGTCAAAATTGCCTTCCGTCCCGGTTTTGATCAGTTGTCTGAGCAGTCTTCCCGACGCCATGACGCATCTCCCCTCTCCCTATCTGATTCCCTGCCAATGAGACTATTTTATCTTCTTTGAGAGGAAATTGAAAAGATTTTCCATGGATTCCCCCAACGCCGCCGAACTCTTCTCCCAATCGGAAATGGCCTGTTTCAAATATTCAATTTCCCACTCGCTCCCCCTTGAAGCTAACAAAGATGATCAACCCCCAAAGTTTCTTGATGACCCGAACCCCCTCCGCCACCCGCGGA
>CAYSLC010000105.1:0-5341 GCA_964431545.1 uncultured Desulfobacteraceae bacterium
GATGAACCGTTCCACCATGTTCGCCATGTTCGATGATCCCATGGATCTTCCGGCGCGGGCGCCGGTGTTGCCGGAAAAGGGAGCGCGGGGCCGAGGGGCCGGCCCGGGGGACGCCGGAGCGTCATCCGCGCCATGCCAACGAGCATACACCATCCGGGGGGAATGTTCAAACGGGAGCGCGGGACCGCGTGGGCCGCGCAAGGCCCCGCCGGCCGTCCTCCGCCGGCGGCCGGCCGGGAAGGGGCGGCTTCCCGCGCCGGGGGGGAATCCCGCCGTTTGGGGTTGACGGAGAATCGAGGAACCCGCTATAGTTCGAGGGACACAAATAAGGAGCCGTTTAAGGAGAAGCGATGGAAAAATCAAATTCACCGCCCCCCGGTTCAGCGGGAGGCGTGATCCCCAAAACCCCCACCCGGATCCGGGGGCTGGACGATATCCTGCACGGCGGGATCCCCACCGGCCGGATTTCGATATTCAGCGGCCGACCGGGCACCGGCAAGACCGTTTTGGCCCTGGAGATCCTCTATCGGGCGGCCCTGGCCGGAGAACCGGGCGTTTTCATCACCTTCGAGGAACGTGCCGACAACCTCAGGGCCAATTTTTCCGCCATGGGCATGGACCTGTCCGCCATGGAGGACGACGGCGGACTGAAGATCGTCGAGCCGGAAATTCCCCACCGCATCTCCGCCGCCGGGGATTTCGACGTTCACGGCCTCCTGGCCATGCTGGAGGGCCATGCCCGTCCCATGGGCGCCGGGCTCATCGCGCTGGACGCCGTCGATGTCCTGATGCAGCTCTTCTCCGACCAAAGCCGGGAGCGGGAGGAGTTTCACCTCCTCTTCGACTGGCTGCGGAAACGGCGGATGACGGGCCTGCTGACCGCCAAGGCCACCGGCGAGCGGCTTGCGTTCTATCCGTTCCTCGATTTCATGGCCGATTGCGTCCTCTACCTGGACCAGCGCATGGAAGCGCAGATCCGGACCCGGCGCATCATCGTCGTCAAGTACCGCGGCTCCGGGTTCATGAACAACGAGTACCCCTTCGTTCTCGGCAACGAGGGGTTTGTCGCCATGCCGGTCTCCTCCATCACACTGGACCAGCGCTCGACCAGCGCGTTCGTCGGCAGCGGAAACCCGAGGCTCGACGCGGTATTGGGCGGCGGGTATCCGCGGGGATCGAGCGTGCTCATCCACGGGCCCAGCGGCGCCGGAAAGACCACCCTGGCATCCACCTTCGTCCAGCACATCTGCGGTCAAGGTGAAAAGGCCCTTTACATCAATCTGGAGCGCTCCGACGAGATGCTGATGATGGGGATGGCGAGCGTCGGCCTCGACCTGTCCTCTTTTGTCGCATCCGGCATGCTCCACCTGGTGACGGCGCTGCCGGAGTCCGCGGGCATCGAACAGCACCTTCTTCGGGTTCTCGACGCCGTCGACCGGTTCTCCCCCGATCACATGGTGGTCGATTCCATCTCCACCTTCCGGCGGATGGGATCCGAGCAGGCCGCATTCGATTTCCTCATCCGCCTGCTGATGATCTCCAGGACCAAAGGCATCACCGGGGTCTATACCAACCAGTCCTTTGAAGCGGAGGGGGGTATGCGGATCGCCAATGCAAACATCGCGTCGCTCATGGACACCCTGGTCGGGATAGCGTACGTCGACGACGGCGAACGCATCCGGCGCAACCTTCAGGTGCTCAAATCCCGGGGCGTGGCCCACTCCCTCCGATACCACGAGATGGAGATCAGCGACGGAGGCATCACCCTGGCGGCGACGGCGGATGATTGCGGCGGAACAGGGGCTTCCGGGGGAACGACGCCATGAATCGGACGAAGAAAAGAAGCGGCGGCGGCGTGGAGGTCGGCAGTCGGCTGATCCTCTTCGTCGCCGGCTCGGAATACAACTCCCGAACCGCCCGGAAGAACCTGCGGCGCCTTTGCGAAACGGATTTCGACGGGCGATGCGAGGTGGAGGTCGTCGATGTCCTGGAGGAGGTGGAGAAGGCGATCGATTACCAGATCCTGCTCACCCCCGTCCTGCTGGCCACCAAGGACGGCGAGGAGGTGATGGTGGTCGGAAATCTGAACGACCGGGAGAGGGTCCGCACGCTCCTCGGGCTCGGGGGGGACTGATTCATGGCCGAAGATGTGAAGATACTCCGGCGCCGGATGGAGCGGGCCGAAGCACAGATCGAGGCCCTCAAGTCGGGCGAGGTGGATGCCGTGGTGGGCCGGAAGGGCGTCACCATGCTCCGGCTCCGGGAGATCGAAGAGGCCCTCCGGGAGAGCGAACGGTTCGCCAACAAAGTGCTCGACGCCGACCTGAGCGGAATCTACATCTTCGATGTGGACCAGGGCCTGCCGGTCTTCATCAACCGCTCCTGCACCCGCATCACCGGCCATACCCTGGAAGGATTGCGCAACCGGGACCCCGAGAAATTCTTCGAGCTGTTCCACCCGGAGGAGCGGAAACGGGTCGCCGCCCACATCGAGAAGTTGCGGAATGCCAGGGACGATGAGGCCATCGACCTGGAAAGCCGGTTCCAGACGGCGGACGGCCGCTGGATCTGGTGCCTGTCCCGGAACACCGTCTTCTCCCGCCGTGAAGACGGGGCCGTCCGGGAGATCATCGGCAGCTTCCAGGACATCACCGAACGGGTGGAGGCCGAAGCGTCGCTGCGGGAGAGCGAGGATCGCTTCCGCTCCCTCACCAACGGGCTGCCGCTCATGGTCTGGGTCCACGATACCGAGGGGCGGCAGGTCTTCATCAATCAGACCTACGCCCGGTTCTTCGGCGTGAGGCTGGCGGATGTCGGCGGTTCGGGATGGCAGACCCTGCTCCATCCGGAGGACGACGAAACCTACACGGCCGCTTTTTTCGACTGCGTGAAGAGACGGCGTTCCTTCCACGGCGAGACCCGCGCCCGCGACGCCGACGGCCGGTGGCGCTGGCTGGAGACCTGGGCCCGGCCCCGGTACGCGCCCTCCGGCGAATTTCTCGGGTACGTGGGCGCCACCGCCGACATCGAGGAGCGGAAACGGATGGAGGTTGAAATCGCCGCCGCCAGCCGCCGCAAGGACGAGTTCCTGGCCATGCTGGGCCATGAGCTGCGCAACCCCCTGGCGGCCATCACCACCGCGCTCCAGGTGGCCCGGAAGCAGACGCCGGATGCCGGGGACGGCGACTGGCCGGCCGAGATCATCGGGCGGCAGACCGAGGTGCTTCGGCGGCTGGTGGACGACCTGCTCGATGTCTCCCGGATCACCCGTGGCAAAATCGCGCTCAGCCGGATGCCGGTGGAGATCGGCGAACAACTCGAAACAGCGGTTCGCTCCCTGGAGTTGGCTCGCGAGCAGACCGGCCGGGTGGCGGTTTCGACACCGCCGGAACCGGTCTACGTATCGGCCGACCCGGCCCGGCTCCAGCAGGTCTTCGCCAACCTGCTCACCAACGCCGTCAAATACAGCCCCGGAGGCGGGGAGATCCGGTTTTCCGCGGAAATCGAGGACGGAGCCGTCCTGATCCGCTGCCGGGACCACGGCGTGGGAATCCCGCCGGAGAAGACGTCGGAGGTCTTTGAAACCTTCACCCAGCTCGACACCTCCCTCGACCGGGAAAGCGCGGGCCTGGGCATCGGCCTGGCCCTGGTCAAGAGCCTGGTGGAGATGCACGGCGGCGCGGTATCGGCCGTAAGCGAAGGCCACGGCAAAGGGGCCGAATTCAGGGTGGTGCTGCCGACCATTCCCCGGCCCCGAGAGACGGAACCCCCGCGCGAGCCCGCATCGGCCTCTCCCGGCCGGGGCACCGCCCCGCGACGGCTCCTGATCGCCGAGGACAACGCGGACCTGGCCCGGAGCCTTACGGCCGTCCTGGAGACGGCCGGCCATACCGTCCGGGTGGTCCACGACGGAAACGCCGCCGTCTCGGCGTTCGCGGAAACCGCGCCGGATGCGGCGGTCATCGATATCGGACTGCCCGGGCTCGACGGGTACGGCGTGGCCGAAGCGATCCGGAAGGGGTCCGGGGGCGGAACGCCGGTTTTGGTGGGAATCTCCGGCTATGCCCGGGATGCCGGACGGGAGACCGACCCCTTTGATCGCTACATGGTGAAACCGGTGGACACCGATGAGCTTCTCCGGTTCATCGAGGTTTCGACCGCCGAGGCCGGTGCCGCGGAACCCGCCCGGCCGGATCCGGACGCCCCGCCCCGCCGGGTCCTGCTGATCGAGGACCATCCCGCCCTGGGCACCCTCACCCTCACCGAACTCCAGACACAGGGGTACGAAGCGGTCCTGTGCGTGACCGGCGAGGAGGGGGTCGAGAAGGCGGCGGATTTTCGCCCCGACATCGTCCTGTGCGACCTGCGTCTGCCCGGAATGAACGGCGTGGCGGTGGCCCGGAAGCTCCGGGAGATGGAGGCCGCCCGATCCGCCTTTATCGTGGCCCTCACCGCCAGCCGGGTCTCGGACCAGGAGGAGCACCTTCTATCCGCCGGCTTCGACCGGGCGGTGGAAAAGCCCCTGGAGCCCGAAGCCCTCGAAGGAATGGTGGCCGAACACCGGAGGAGCGCCGGCTCCCCCAAGGGATAGGTCAGCCTTTGGCCTTCTTCTTCCGGCCCGAACCGCCGGAGGATGTCTTGGCGCCCTTTCCGCCGCCTTTGCCCTTCCGGGTCTCCTCCACCGACTGCTTCAGAAGATCCATCATGTCGATGACCTCCCCTTTTTCGGCGGGCTTCTCCCTGGACGGCCCGGGTGTGGCCCCCTCGGCCTCGGCCTTTTGGCGGATCCAGTCCAACAACGCCTGGCGGTAGGCGTCATGGTATTTGCCGGGGTCCCATTCGACGGCCATGTTCTGCACCAGGTTGACGGCCATGTCCGTCTCCTTTTTGGTGACCCCGTATTCGCCGGGGTCCTCCTCCGGAAAGTCGTACGCCTCCATGGGCCGAAGCTCCTGGTGAAACCGTAGGATCTCCAAAATGAGGGCCCGCCCGTGGGGGATCAGGGCCGCCAGGTGCTCCCGCTTGCGGATCACGATCCGGGCGATCCCCGCCTTGCCGGTCCGGACCAGGGCGTCCCGGAGGAGCACATACCCCTTGGCGCCGTTCTTCCCCGGCTCCAGGTAATACGGCTTGTCGAAGTAGAGGAAGGGGATCTCCTCCCGGTCCACGAAGTCCTCGATGTCGATGTTCTCCCCGGTGCCCGCCTCCGCCTTTTCGAAGTCCTCGTCGGTCATCAGCACGAAGTGGTCGCCGTCGTATTCGTACCCCTTGGCGATCCGGTCCCAGGGGACCTCCTCACCGGTCACCTCGTTGACCCGCTGATACCGGACCTTGGCCAGGT
>CAYSLC010000105.1:5351-17636 GCA_964431545.1 uncultured Desulfobacteraceae bacterium
GGTCCCGGCTGTCCACCAGGGAGAACTTGAGATCCGACCGCCGCTCCGCCGGCATCAGGGCCACCGGGATGTTCACCAGCCCCAGCGAAATGCTTCCTTTCCAAATGGGTCTTGCCATCGCTCCTCTCACGGGTCTCGGAGATCGGCACCGTTCACGCCTTCGGCCGATCCCCGTACGTCGAAACGTCACCAGTTGTTCGCATACCAGTATACGATGTCATGGGCGAGGGCACAACCATGTGTGGTTGGTCCGCGGGAATTCAGCACATTTTTCACACCATTGGGGATCGAAATGGGGTGTGTACCCCATTCCCATTTTGGCCGGATCATGACACCTATATTTGAGATATGCCACTTTCGCCCAGCCCGGGGAGCGGGGCCGGCGGCCGTTGTTCCAGCAAGCGGAGGCCGTTTCCGGACCGCGGCCGGACGCCCCACGGACCCTGAACCCGAACAAAGGAGCCCCGCCATGGAACTCGCCCTATTTCTCACCCTCTCTTTCGCGGTCACCGCCGGGATCGGACTGGCCCTCGAACGCATCCGGGTTCCCTGGCTCTTCGCGGCCCTCCTGCTGGGGCTGGCCTTGTCCTACTACGACCCCTTCCCCGACGCGGCCCACTCCCCGCACTTCCAGTTCATGGCCGAGCTGGGGATGTACTTCTTCCTTTTCGTGGTGGGGTTCGAAATGAACCTGGAGAAGATCTTCGAGGAGGGGAAGTTCATCATTAAGGCGGCGGCGGTGATCAACCTCATGGAGGCCGCCGCCGGTTCGGTCTTCGTCCACTATGTCTTCGGAACCCCCTGGCCGGTGGCGCTCATCGTCGGCCTCTCCTTCGCCACCGTGGGCGAAGCCCTGCTCCTGCCCATCTTCCGGGAGTTCAAGATGGTCAAGACCGACCTGGGGCAGACCATCTTCGGCGTCGGCCTGGTGGACAACATCTTCGAGATCCTGGCGGTGGTGCTGGTCTCCCTGCTGCTGGTCTCCGGGGGAACCGGCGGCGCCCAAAGCGATTCCACGGCCGCCCCGTCCACCGCGCAGGAATCCTCCGCCGGACAGACAGAGGAGATGTCCTCCAAAGAATCCGGCTCCGGGACGGCAGAATCCGGCTCCGTGGCGGAACAAGAATCCGAATCAAAAGGGAAAGGCCATGTGGGGGCCCTGGCGAAAAGCCCCGACAAGATGACCGTTTTCCGGGTCTTCAACGCCCTCTTCTTCCTTTTCCTGGGCACCTGGCTCCTGCGCCGGATCAAACCGGAAACCACCAACAAGATGATGGAGAAATTCCAGGTGACCCGGCCTAAGGAGGTCGCCTTCGCCCTCTCCCTGGTGGTCTTCTTCGGCTTCATCTACATCGGCAGCTTCGCCGAGGCCGGGGCCCTGGGCGCGCTTCTGGCCGGACTGGCCGTCAAGCCCCTGATCCCCGGGGCCATCGAAGAGGGCGTGGTGGACGACGTCCGGATGGCCGCCTACGGCATCTTCGGCCCTCCGTTCTTCCTCTCCGTGGGCCTGGAGGCGAACGTCGACTACCTGATCCACCACATCCCCATCATCCTGGCCCTGGTGGTGGTGGTCAAGTCGATGAAAGTGATCAGCAGCCTCCTGGTGGGGCACAAGAAGCTGGGGATGAAAAAATCCCTGGTGATGGGCGTCTCCCTGTCGGTCAAATTCAGCACCTCCCTGGTCATCATCAAGCTGCTCCTCCACACCGGTCAGATCGGCAAGGACCTCTTCTCGGTCCTGGTGGCCACCAAGATCGTCTTCAAGTTCCTCATCCCCTTCCTGCTGGCGTGGATGCTCTCCCGGTGGGAGATGGGTCAGAACGAATGAGGAGCGAACGCCCTTCCACCAGGTCGTCGAACTTGCCGAAGACAAAGAGGATCACCGACAGAAGCATGATGATGCTCAAGGCGTTTCAAAGGATTGCATCACCGGACAGGGTGCCGCCGGACAGGGCACCCAAGGACAAATTGCTGGTGTTAGGATAAGGGCCGGTCGTGTCGTCGGGCGGAGGAGGCTTCGGGGGTCCGGGCGAATCCGGCCAACGGGTTTTCCTGCCGAATCCTGACATATGCCTTGCTGAGTTGAGCGACCATTTCGTCTTGAAAGTTCCTATTAAATGAGTTATCTAAATGAATCTACTCGGCATTTATCGGGAGATGGAAATCGCAATGACAGATAAAAGGCTCGGAAGAGAGATAAATATGCCCGAAATAACGAGATTTTATGGTATCATCATCAAGCTGTTTTTCGGCGATCATCCACCTCCTCATTTCCATGCTGTCTATGGGGAGTTTGTCGGCTTATTCGACATCGAAAATCTTGAAATGATAGAAGGCGATCTACCCGCAAGAGCCAAAAACTTTGTCGAGGAATGGGCGTCGAAGTACCAGAATGATTTGAAAGATATGTAGGAAAAACAGGAGCTTAGAAAGCTACTGCCCCTGGAGTGATATCCATGAACTATCCAAAAATTCGATCCGCAAAAGCCACAGACGGTCATAAACTGATTGTTCAATTTGATAATGATCAAAAGAAAGAATACGACATCCACCGGCTGTTGGACCTGGACAAGGAAAGGTTTTCTCCTTTGAAAAACCAGGCCTTCTTCAAGGCCGTGCAGGTGGAACGGGGCGGATACGCACTGGTGTGGAACAAAGATATCGACATCAGCGAATACGAGTTGTGGGTGAACGGAAAGGATATCTTTTGATCTGATTGGATCAGAAGTTGTACTTGACCTCCAGGAAGAGCCGGTCGTTGCCGCCGGTGTCCCGGAACATGGGCGGATCCTCCGGGATGTCGCCGGACCAGTAGAGGACGGTGCCGCCCCGGACCTGGACCCGGTCGGTGACATCGTACTCGGCATCGAAGCGGGCGGTGGTCCCGTCATCCCCGAATCGCCCGGTGGCGAGGATCAGGGCCGTGGCGGTCAGGGTGTCGTTCCAGAAGTCCCGGGTGTACCGGAGGGCGATCTGGAAGTCGTCCTCCGAGGCGTTGTCCGGCGGTTGCGCCATGGCCTCTTCGAAATCGAGCCGGCGCCGCTCGACCATCTCCAGGCTGAGGGTCGCCTCGCTCCACCCCGAATACTCCACCCCGGCCAGAACGTCGAGCCTCGAATGCTCCTCGCCCGGGGCGTTGAGAAATTCATACCCATGGAGGAAGGCGGCCTCCGCTTTCACCAGCCAGTTGCCCAATGCCACGTTGTAGGCCGCGCCGACCATGGTGAGCCGGTTGTACCCCAGCCGGATTCCGCCATGGCCGTCGGGCACCGGATGGCCGAAGTCGTCGTAGATGTCGGCCAGATGGAGGGAGAGGTCCCACCCGCTGAAGATGCCGCTCAGGGCCAGGGCCCATTCGGTGTTGTCGAGGGTTTCGGCGGGCTCGTCGTCCGGCGGCGTCGGAATCGCGTAGGGGGAGAAATCGATCCCGTACCGGGGGATCTTGTGGAACCGCCGCTCGTGGATGGCGATCCCTGTCAGGCTCCAGTCGCCGAAGTAGTAGTCAAGGCGGGTCATGGCCACCGGCAGGCGGAGGTCCTCGATATCGGTGAGGCCCGGCTCCCGCATGTCCAGGGGGTTTAACACGTCGGTGACCCGGAGGTTGTCCGACTTGCCCCAGACCACGATCTGCCGGCCGGCCTTCAGGTCGAGATCGTCGGTGAGCCGTCCCTGGAGGTACACCTCCCGGAACTCCACCTCCTTCTCGTATCCGTCCAGGACCTGGTCGGTGAACTCGTCCCGGCCCCGCAGGCGGTAGATGGCGTCGTAGAACCCTTTGACCCCGATCCTGGCCTGCCAGCCGTCCCCGAACCGGGGGTTGATGTCGGCCAGAACCTCGGCCCGGAGCCGGGAGAACCCCCGCCAGTCGGTCTCCCCGGGCTCGGGCGCGTCATGGGCGAAGTTGTAGGTGGTCCCCAGCTTGAAATAGCCGTCCGGGTCCCACCAGGGTGATTCGAAGGCGGTTCGGGGCGCGGGCCCCGCTGTCCCGGCGTCCCCGAATCCTTCCAGGATCTCGTCCAGAGCCCCGGCATCTCCGGAGGCATCGCCATCGCGGCCCTCCGGCGCGCCGTCGAGGTCCTCCCCGCCGGAAGACCCGTCCGCGGCGGATCCGTCGCCGTCGAAGCCCTCCAAAACCTCCTCCAAAGAGGGCTCCCCCTCCCCTTCCGCCGCAGTCGAGGCGCCGGCCCAGCAAAACGACCCCAAGAGCACCAGCAGGGCCAGCGCCGCGGTTCGGTTTCCCCCCATGTTACATCCCTTTCTCCAACCGCCGGACGGTGAAGAGATCCTCGTCCAGGTCCTGGTTGTAGGCGACATTTTCCAGCTTCAGGATCGTCTTGTGCTCCGTGACCTTCCCCTTCTTCTTGGTGACGTGGGTCTCCAGGCCGGTCCAGATCCCGTCGATCTGTTTCAAGTCCTTAACGTCGAAGTACTTCAGGTATCCGCCGTCCCGGACCCAGTGGACGGCCCGGACCACATAGTGGTTGTCCCGCCGGACGAAGAGGATCGACTTCTCGTACCCGGTCTCGTCGATGACCTCCCCGGACCGGGGCAGGGATTCGATGAGCCAGACCTTGTGGCCCGCCACCTCCATCTCCTTCATCAGCTTGAAGTCGTAGTCCTCCAGGTCCCGGGAGGTCATGTCCGCGTAGTTGAGGTCCGAGCCCATGAAGCTGGAACTCTTGTCGTCCGTGGCGATCCGCTTGGTCTTGCGCAGGGCCGGCAGGTAGAGCCACTGGTCGTCGTCTTTCTCCGGGTCGTCGTAGTCGTACGTGAGAAACCCCGTATCCTTTACATCGGGCGGATGGAGGAAGAACATGATCCGGTGGGTGTCCTCCCCGAAGTCCTTGGTGAAGGTATGGATCTTCCGGATCCGCTCGTCGCCGTTCTTGTCGATGAGGATCATCAGCATGTCGTTGACCCGGTTGTCGCCGTCCTCCCGGTCCTCCACTCTTTGCATGATCTCCCGGGCCTGGGGATCATCCGCACGGGCGGACAGGGGGGTAAGGATCGCCGCCACTGTAGCGAAGCAAAGGAAAAGGGTCAAGCCGTTTCGTGTCATGGAACACCTCCGTCTGGTTTCTTGATCGACCGTCAAACAGCGGCCGAACGGTTGCGGTTGACCACCACCATCAGGGCGGGGGCGATGAAGTAATCGGCGGCAAGGGCCATGATGATGGTGAATCCGGTCAGCATGCCGAAGTTGAACAGGTTGTTCATATCGGCGAACATAAAGATGAAAAACCCCACCGACAGCACGCAGGTGGTGACCAGCATGGCCCGGCCCGCCGTGTGGAGGGTCTCCAGGACCGCCCCCCGGGCATCGCCGGTCTCCTCGAAGTACCGCCGGAAGTTGTGCATGAAGTGGACCGTGTCGTCCACGGCCAGGCCGATGGCGATGCTCCCCACCAGCATGGTGAAGAGATCCATGGAAATGTGGAACCACCCCATGATCCCCAGGGTGAGGAGGATGGGGAACAGGTTGGGGATCATGCTGAGCACCCCGATGCGCGGCTTCCCGATGAGCAGGACCATGAGGACCGTGACCACGACCAGGGCCGTGGCGTAGCTCCGGGCCATGGTGGTGATGACGTTGGTGATGGTCCGGAAGAGCAGGGCCGTCATGCCGGTGGTGGTGACCTCGGCGTCGGGATAGGTCCGTTGAAAATGGTCGTTGACCGTGTCGATGAACCGGCTGTAGGCCACGGCGTCCGTAAACGGCACCTTGATGGTGAACCGGGCCTTGGAGAACTGGCTGTCGGTGACGTCCTCCAGGTCGTCGGAGCCGCTGTTTTCGAACAGCAGAAACTCCTGGGCGATGAGGCGCCGGTCGTCCGGGACCGCGTAGAATTCGGGCCGGTTCTCGTTGAGGGCCTGGTGGATCTCCTTTAAAATCGTGGTGATGGTCCACGCCTTGCCGGCGAAGACCTCCCCGATGTGGAGGCCCTCCACGTACGCGGCCGAGGCGTCGAGGCGATGGAGCAGGTCCGGATCATAGAGCCCGTTGACCTTCCCGGTATCCAGGACGATCTCCAGGGCGATGGAGCCGCGCATCTCCCGGTCGATGGTCTCGGTGGCGACCCGAACGTCCGCGTCCTCGGGGTACCATTTGACGATGTCGTGGGAGAACCGGATCCGGGTCATCCCCAGGATGGAGACGAGGAGGACCGCCCCGCTCACCAGGAGGATGGGCCATGGCCGGCCCGTGGAGAACCGGCCGACGGCGGAAAGCAGGCGGTCCAGGGGGCCACCGCCGCCGTTCTCCGCTGGTTTCGCCGCCCGGATGGGCATGAGCCGGAGCAGCGGGGGCAGCAGGACGATGGTGTAGACCAGGGCCAGCATCACGCCGGCGGCCGAGAAGATCCCCAGGTCGGCGATGGGGGCGATCTCCGCGGTGGAGAAGGAGAGGAGCCCGGCGGCGGTGGTGATGCTGGTCATGAGCACCGCCAGCCCCGAGTGGCCCACGGCGTAAGCCACGGCCGCCTCCTTGTCGTTTCCGTTCTTCCGGAGCTGCTGGAAGAAGATGGCGAGGATGTGGACCGCGTCCCCCACGCTCACCGCCAGGAGGAAGGAGGGGAGGATCTGGGTGGGCAGCTTGATGGAGACGCCGAAGGCGGCCATGAGGCCCACGGTGGAGAGCAGGGAGAAAACCACGATCAGAAGCGGCAGCACCACCCCCGAGACCCGGCGGAACATGAAGAAAAGGAAGACGGCGATGGTTCCCACGGCCAGAACCAGGAACTTGCGCATGTCCCGCATCATGGTGCGCTTGAGGTAATCGGTCACCACAGGGGAGCCGGCCAGGTGGATCTCGAAACCGGGAGATTCGAACGACCGGATGACCTCCTGGACCGCCCGCACCATCTCGCTGTTCTCCTCGTCCGTGAGGTACGCCCGCTCCTCGGGTCCCGTGTCCACCGCCATGTCGTCGAACCCGGAGAGCACGTCCAGGCTCTCCCCCTCGCTTGTGTAGGTCTGGGTCTGGATGATGATGGTGGTGAAGGTGGCGTCCTCGGAGAGGAGCATGTTCCGGTACATAACGTTGTCCAGGGCCCGCCGCCGGACGTCGGCGAAGTCCGCCGGCGTCTCGGGCCAGTCCTCCAGCAGGTCCTCCACGATCAGTTCGTCCCCCCGGCCCCGGGTGTTCCGGGCGTTGATCAGGCTGGTGATGTCGTCGATGTAGGGGACGTTGTCCCGGAGTTCGACATGGAGCCGGCGGAGTTTTTTCAGGAAATCGGGGTCGAAGATGTCGTCGGTCTCCACCGCCACAATGGCCATCTCGTCCCGGCCGAACTGGTCCCGGAAGGCGTTGTAGGCCTTCAGGGCCGGGTCGTTCTCGTGGAGAAACCCCTCGGTGGAGGTGTCGACGGTGATCTTGGGGATCTGGGAGATCGTGGCGGCGATGAAAACCGCCATCAGTATAAGGGTGATCAGGGGATGCCGGTACAGGGACCGGCCCAGGGTTTCGAACCCGGTCTCGATGCGCGCGCGGATTCGGCTCATGGGGTCTCTCCTCTCTGGTCTTCCGGTTTTGAAACCGCCTTCACGGCGTTCAGAATCAAGGGTTCGACGGCCCCGGCCACGCCCTGGGGAAGCCGCGCTTCCAGGGTTCGGATCGATTCCGGAAAGACCTCGAACCGGTCCCGGATCGGTTTGCTCGCCCGGACCATCACCGTGGTGCCGATGATCATCATGTGGATGACAACGGGGATGGCCGGACCGAAGACGCCCGTCTCACGCCCTTCCGCCAGGACCTCCGACAGAATCTGGATGAGCGCCGCCATCTCCCGGACCACCGACTCGGGAAAATGGATCCCTCCCCCGGCCACCTCCCGGAGCAGAATGCGCGGCATGTGGGGGTTGCCCTCCACCGTCCGGGCCACGTTTCGGATGTAGGCCCGCAGCTTCTCCTCCGGCGAGGGGGCCGCATCCACATCCCGCCGGACCCGGCCGTATGCCTCGGCGAACACATCGTGGAGGACCCGTCCGTAGAGGGCCTCCTTGTCCCCCACATGGTAGTAGATGGCGGCCTTGTTCACCCCGGCCCGCCTGGCGATCTCGTCGATCCGGGCCCCGGCGAAGCCGGCCTCGGCGAAGACATCGGCCGCGGCCTCCAGGATCCGTCGGGGGGTCTCTTTCGCTTCCATTCCCTGCGCGCCTCCCTTCTCGTCCATGATTTAACCAACCGTTTGGTTAAACTGAACGGTATAATAAGCGGAGAAAGATCCGATGTCAACCCGGTTTTTGCATCCAAAAACGGGGGGACCATCGATCGCGACTCCCGGCCTTTCCGATTCTGGTTTGCTTCAAGCAAAAGGGTATGGTAGGGATGAAAAGCATGGACATTTCAACGCGGAAGGGAAAATCGGTGCAGAGACGCTTCTCCTCATACGGCCCCGTCAATACGAAACACCACTACCACGCACCACGGGAAGCGTTGATTCAGAGTACCGGCCGGCAGCTTTTGGGGGATTTCCCCGAGGAGGGGGGC
The DNA here is from genome assembly GCA_964431545.1 of uncultured Desulfobacteraceae bacterium. Taxonomy (GTDB): domain Bacteria; phylum Desulfobacterota; class Desulfobacteria; order Desulfobacterales; family JAABSP01; genus CAYSLC01. Next base: position 13,840 of record CAYSLC010000105.1, read on the forward strand.
CATTATATCACCGTCTGGGCCCCCAGGCAGTCCGGTAAAACCTGGCTCATGCAGCAGGTCGCCAAAGCGATCCGGGACGCGGGCGAGTTCGAGGTGGCCATCATAAGCATGCAATCGGCCAAGACGGCGGCCACGGATCAGGACGTGCTGCGGGTGTTCAGACAAAAACTGGAGAAATGGTTCGACCGGAAACTGCCGGAGGCGGCGTCCTGGGACAGGGTCCAAGAGCTGTTCACACGGAGGCAGTTCGACAAACCGCTGATCCTCATCCTGGATGAATTCGACGCCCTCCGGGAGGACTACATCAACAAATTCGCCAACGAGTTCCGGGATATCCACCTGGAAAGACAGAACCAGGCGAACAAACCCTCCGGGAGCAAGAGCTGCCTGCTCCACGGGCTCGCCCTGATCGGCGTCCGGAGCGTCCTGGGCATCGACAATGTCTCCGGCTCGCCCTTCAACGTCCAGCGGAGCGTCCACATCCCCAACCTGACCGAGGCGGAAGTCGCCGGGATGTTCCGGTGGTACGAAAAGGATAGCGGGCAGCCGGTCGACGCGGATGTCGTGGCACGTCTGTATGCCGAAACCCTCGGTCAGCCCGGCCTGACCTGCTGGTTCGGGGAGTTGATCACCGAAACCTATAACAACACCCGGCCGGAACCGATCCGGATGCGCCAGTTCGAGATCGTCCGCGCCGCGGCCACCAAGGCCCTGCCCAACAATACGATTCTCAACATCATCAGCAAAGCCGACATGGAACCGTACCGCTCCACCGTTCTGGATCTCTTCCGGACCGAGAGCAAGACCGTATTCTCCTACGACGACAGTCGGCTCAACTACCTCTACCAGAACGGAATCATCGATCGGGAGACGGAAAACGAGATCGACTACTTCGTAAAGTTTTCCAGCCCCTTCGTTCAGAAACGACTCTTCAACTACTTTGCCAGGGAGATCTTCCGGTACACGGGAAAAACCAGCTCACCCTTCGAAAACCTCACCCACGTGATCTCCGAAGACCGGATCAACGTCGAAAACCTGATCCGACGGTACGAGGCCCATCTCCGGGAGAACCGGGAGTGGATGCTTCGGGATGCCCCCAGGCGGAAGGATCTCCGTCTCTTCGAGGCGGTCTACCACTTCAATCTCTACCGGTACCTGTCCGATTTTCTGGAGGCGAGACGCGGACGGATATGGCCGGAATTTCCCACGGGCAATGGGAAGGTCGACCTGATCATCCAATATGCGGGTCTGACGTATGCACTGGAGATCAAATCGTTCACGGATGAGACGGGCCACCGGGAGGCCCTGTTCCAGGCCGCCCGGTACGGCGCGCTGTTGAACCTCCCGGAGATCTATCTGATCTTTTTTGTGGAGTCCATCGACGACGCCAACCGGAAGTTCTTCGAAAACGTGTTCCAGGAAGAAGCTACCGGGGTCCGGGTGGTGCCGATGTTTGTGGAGACTGAACCCTAATTGATCCTTGCCGGCCGCTGGTCCGACTCCCTCGGCACCAGCACGCTCCGACAATGGGGGCAGAAGATGGCGGCGCGGTTCTGTTCATCCACGCACAGCTCGGCGGGGAGCCGCATCACATAGGGCCCGGATCCCCGGGAAGGACACGTTTTATCGATGCAGTAGAATTCCATGGTTCGATCCTCCTTATGGTCATTATGGTCATTGTTCGGTTCAAATCACCGGAAAAGATAAGGATGATCCGTTACATGGGTATGTCCGTTCCGTTAATTTTCGGTTAGCTCCCGGCGGATGCGGAACGCCCCTTCCGAATTGACTCCGGCCCACCCCTCCCGCCCGGTCCGAAGAGTGTTTGCCATTTTTGGTTTTTTTGTTTGCGCGGTTGAACGGACGGCCGTTTCATGGTACAAGCGACCCGATGCTTCAATCGGCATCGGATTGGATCGACAATCGGTGCCATCCGTCGACGGGCCGACCACCAGCAGGGCGGTTCCATCGCGCTTGGTGATCGTGGCGTCCGGACCCTTTTTTTGAAAACCCGGCCTCCCTCAGCGGGAATCTGCAATGCTCATCAACCTCGACCAAGTCAGACATCGATACTCGGACAGATCGGACATCATCCAACGGACGTTCCAGATCTTCCTCGAGGACTCTTCCCCCAAAATGGAGTCCCTGGACCGGGCGATCTCCGAGAAGGATTTCGACCGCGCGGCCAAGGCCGCCCACTCCATCGCCAACCTCACCGGATGCGTCATGGCCCATGGTACGGCGGACCGCGCCCGGCATCTCCAGCGGGCCCTCATGGAAAAGGATTTCGAGAGTTCCAGAAGGGTCTACAGCCATCTGAGGGCCGACATGAACATGATCCTGATGATCGTTCAGAACGAACTCGAAAAGGGCCGCTTTGGTGGCGAAAAACGGTGACCGCCGGCTGAACGACGGCGCCACGCCCCCTTCCTTTCCCCCCCCGGACGACGGCGATCCGGATCGACCGACCGAAACCGAACTGGACCGCATCCGGCGGATCGCCGACAAAGCGCCGTTCGCCGTCTACGTCTACGATCTGGTCTCCCGTCGCAACGTCTACGCCAACATCCGGGTTCTGGACATCATCGGCTACACAGAGCGGGAACTCCTCGAAAAGGGGGACCGGTTGTTGGCCGAACTGATCCATCCGGAAGATCTTCCCGGAGCCGTGGAGCACCATATGCGCCTGGCCGCCGATGCGGACGATGCCATCTTCGATCATGAGTTCCGGGTGAACCACCCTGAAAAGGGATGGATCTGGTGCCACGGCCGGGAGGTGGTCTTCGAGCGGGACCCTTCCGGAAAAGCCACCCACCTGCTGGGGACCGTCTACGACGTCACCGACCGAAAAAAACTGGAGGCCGAACTTCAGGAGAGCGAGGCCCTCAACCGCATTACGCTGGAGAACATCTCGGACGCCGTCTACCTCACCGACGAAGCGGGAAAGATTCTCTTTGTCTGCCCCAACATCGACCGGATCTTCGGATACAGCACCGAAGAGATCCACGCCATGGGGAACATCCGCGTGCTGCTGGGCGAGGCGGCCTGCGAGCCGGACCTGCTGGCGGAAGGAGACGAGATCTCCAACCGGGAATTCGATATCGTCGACAAACACGGAAACCGCCACTTTCTCCTGGTGAACATCAAGCGGGTGGCGATCCGAAACGCCACCCGCCTCTACACCTGCCGGGACATCACGGACCGGAAACAAATGGAATCGGCCCTCATTCGCTCCAAAAACCACGCCGAGGCGGCCAGCAAGGCCAAGAGCGACTTTCTGGCCAACGTCAGCCACGAGATCCGAACCCCCATCAGCGGCATCATCGGCGTCACCAACGTCACCCTCAAGGGCAAGCTCGACGGCCGGTGCCGGAAGAACCTGGAGCTGATCCGGAACTCCGCCGACTCCCTCCTGCGGCTGATCAACGACATCCTCGATTTCTCCAAGATCGAGGCGGGCAAGCTGAGCTTCGACTACCGGGTCTTCGACCCCCGGGCCATGCTGGAGGACGTCCAGCGGTTCTTCCAGGTCTCCACCCAGGAAAAGGGTTTACGCCTTCACGTAAAGGTGGATCCATCGGTTCCCCGCTGCATCTACGGAGACCAGAGCCGGCTGGTGCAGGTCATCAACAACCTGGTGGGAAATGCCGTCAAGTTCACCAGCCGGGGGAGCATCCACATCGGCGTCTCGGTTTCGGAAAGGACCTCGGTGGTCCGGAGGCTCGTCTTTTCCGTCCGGGACACCGGCATCGGCATCTCCGCCGACAAGATCCCGGAGCTTTTCCACAGCTTCTACC
>CAYSLC010000105.1:17646-18665 GCA_964431545.1 uncultured Desulfobacteraceae bacterium
CAGCTGGACAGCTCCTACGCCAAGGAGTACCCGGGCACCGGACTCGGCCTGGCCATCTCCCGGAAACTGGTGGAGATGATGGGGGGAATCATCTGCGTCAAGAGCCGGGAGGGGGAAGGCGCCACCTTTCTGTTCACCATCACCTTCGAGGAGGCGAGACCGGCCGATCTCCACCGGGCCGAGACCCCGGCGAAGCCGGCGACGGCCCGGCCGCCGGCCCTCGGTCCCCTGAAGATCCTGCTGGCCGAGGACGAACGCCTCAATCGGTTCCACATGGTCATCGACCTGGAGGATTCCGGCCATCGGGTGGTGACCGCGGAAGACGGCGTCGAGGCCCTCTCCGCCCTGGAGCGGGAGCGGTTCGACCTGATCCTCATGGATGTCCAGATGCCCAGAATGGACGGGGTGGAGGCGACCCGGCGGATTCGGTCCGGGGCCGCCCCCGGCGTCGACCGCGACATCCCCATCGTGGCCCTCACCGCCTATGCCATGGCCGGCGACCGGGAGAAGTTTTTGGCCGCCGGCATGGACGACTACATCGCCAAGCCGGTGGACAAGGAGCAGCTCGATCGGGTCCTGGAGACGGTACTCGCGGGGAAGCCGTCGGCCGCTTCCCCATAGCGAAGCACCCCCATGAAACGCTTCCATTCTTACGGCCCTCGATGCGTTCGGCATCGACATCGACGCGCCCACCGCCTGGGATGACTGGATCCGCCTGTTTTCCGTCCGGAAAGGGGTGTTCACCCGACCGGTCGTCCCGTTCATGGACGAATTCGACAGCCTGCCGCACCGGATCATCGATCGACTCATTCCAGCCTAGGGCGTGATCCCGGCTACCTCGCATATGAGGAAAACCAGCCCTGAAAGGGCGGCACATACCAGCCCAGGGCAGCCGCCCTGGGCACTGGAAACACAACAAAATAAGCCCTGAAAGGGCGTGACATACTACTCCCACGCGCACACGACGCACGTGGATCGAATGTCACGCCCTTTCAGGGCTCGGTATTTGTTGATCGACC
>CAYSLC010000106.1:0-18560 GCA_964431545.1 uncultured Desulfobacteraceae bacterium
CGGATGGCGGCTGATCGATCCCACGTGGGGCGCCGGCATGGTCAAAGACGGCCGGTTTATCAAGAAATTCGACCCCACCTACTTCCTGAGCCCGCCGGACTACTTCATCTTCGAACACCTCCCCGGCGACCCCCAATGGCAACTTCTCGGGGAGACGCTGGACCTGAAAGAATTCGAGACCCTCGCCTATCCCGGCCCCTCCGCTCTCCGGACGTTTTACAGCCTGGGGATTCCCGGACGGGACTTGATGAGAGAGGCCCGGCAACGGGGTTTCACGGCATTTCCAAAGGCCCATGATTACCCCGGGAAACGGACGGAGGTCCGTCTGGCCCCCCTCAACGGTCGGCTGGAAAGCGGCGAGGCATACGCGTTTTCGGTGGAATCGCCGACCATCTCGGGCGCGGCCGTGCTCAACAACGGCACGTGGCACGACCTGACCGAAAACGGGTCCGGCCGATTTGAAGGCAGGGTCCGCGCGGAGCCGGGGGTGCTGAAGCTGAGCGTCCTGTTCGAGGAGAATTCCACCCGGTACTGGCCCCTTCTCGTTTACGCGGTGGATTGATCCACCGCCGGCGAAGCATCTTATTCATCCCGGCATCTCTTTTTTTTAAGAAAGGAGGATTTATGAAAAAGACGTTGATGAGTCTGCTGGCGGCCCTGGTTGTCTGTTCATGGGGACAAGCCCTGGCCGAAGAGCCGCTCCAACCGCTCACCATCCAACTGAACTGGGTGACGAACGTGGAATTCGCCGGTGTTCTGCTGGCGAAGGAGCGGGGCTGGTATGAGGAGGCCGGAATCGATCTGACGGTAAAAGGGTGGCAATCGGGCGTTTCCGCGGTTGATGACGTTTTGGACGGAAAAGCACAGATCGGTGTGGCGGATGGATCGAGAATCATCAAAAACCGGGCCAAAGGGGCCCCCATCAAGGCGATTGCAAGCGCGTTTCAGAAATCACCGTATTGTCTGATCAGCAAGAAGGAAAAAGGAATACAGACCCCGGATCAAGTGGCGGGGAAAAAGGTCGGCTTCAATTCGGACGATTCAAGGCTGATGATCCGGACCGTGCTGGTCGACCAGGGATTGTCCCTCGATGACGTCACATTGGTCCAAAGGGGGTGGGACCTGGAACTTCTCCTGAACGACAAGATCGATGTGATGGGTGGATATATGAACAACGAGCCGCTGACCATGAGAGAAATGGATTATCAGCCGGATATACTTCCCGCGTTCAAGTACGGATATGATTTTTACAGCGGCGTCTATTTTGTGACGGAAGAGATGATTCAAAGCCATCCGGACCTGATCCACAGATTTGTCGATGCGACATTGCGTGGCTGGAAAGCGGCTTTCGAAGCCCCTCAAGAAACCGCCAAGCGTATCGTGGAGAACTTTTTCCCGGACGGATCGGTCCAACAGCAGGTGGAATCTCTGAAGGTGTTCGAACTCCTGGCGACCATCGGCGTGGGGACGCCATCGATCGGCTACATGGAACGGCCGTTCTGGCAAAAAGGAATCGACATCCTGTACCGGTTCAAGGAGATCGATAAGAGACTCCCCGCGGAAGCGGTGTTCACATCGAGATTTCTGAAAGCGTCCCTGCCCAAATAGCCGGTCCACGGCGCACGATTCGGCCCTTACGGCGGTTCCGTTCCGGCTCGACAGGAGGCATACATGAGACGCATTTCCCGGTGGTCCATCGCCGCCAAACTGCTGGCGAGCAACACGCTGACGCTCCTGCTCTTCGGCGTCCTCATCCTGATCGTTTTCATCTCCTTCAACGCCACCGAGACATTCATGACCCGGGTGGTGAAGCAGGATGTCGGCCGGGTGATCGAGAATGCGGGCACCGGCAGAGACCTCACCCGGATGATGGCCGAGATCTCCAATCTGATCAACGGATTTTTGGAAAGGGACGATCTGCTGGAAGAGACAGGGAGCGCCGTCCTTTCGGAATCACAGGCGCTCACGGACCGGAATTCGGGCACGGATCTGGGAGAGGCCATGAAAGCCTTCACCGGCGGGCTCCGTGCCCTTCTCGACCATGCCGCGCTCGTCCGGAACCGTTTCAAGGAATCCGAATCGCTCTCCCGTGATATCGATACAAAACTCGACTTCCTGAAAGACAAAATCGAAAAAACCGCGATTCTCCTCATGATGCGGGGCGGGGATGTTTCTGGATTGAAGGCGTTGGGCAATGAGATTCTCTGGTTCCGGACAAAACTGCTCAGGATAAAGATCCTTTTCGGCGGAATGACCCATCAGCACCTACGCGCGACCCAGGAAGAGGATGTGTCCCAAGATGCACGGGAGATATTCTCCCTTCTGGATCGGATCGAAATCAAATTCCGCCCCCTGCTGGAATCGGAACCGGAGGTGGCCGAATATGCCGAGACGATCCAGGAAGGCATCTGGGAATATAAAACGATCCTTACCGCCTACCGGAAGGACCTCGCCACATTTCAAGATTTACTCGGTGACCTGCACGAGGCCCAAGGGACGGTATCCGCGGTGATGGCGCTGGCCGATGCCCGGATCATGAAGCAGGCCGGCGCCCTTCAGGAACGCATCGGCAACCAGGTGGCGGCCTCCCAGAAGACCATCGTGGGTTTGGCCGCGGCGATCTTTGTCGTCCTGTTGGTGATCACCGTTTCGGTTTTCAAGATGATGCGTCCCTTGAACCAAATCATCGCGGGGCTGGAACGGAGCTATGAAGAGGTGCTCGTCGTCTCCAGGCAGGTTTCCGCCGCCGGGCAGGCCTTTGCCAATCGGTCGTCCGAGCAGGCCGCGTCCACCGAGGAAACAGCCTCCTCCCTCGAGGAGGTCTCGTCCGTTTTCAGAGAAAACGCCGAGAATGCGAACGTCGCGGATCGGCTGGAAAGGCAGACGAATCAGCTCATCGGGCAGGGAAGCCATACCATGGCGGAACTGACCGGTCTGATGGAAGAATTGTCCGGCTTGAGCGAACAGGTGTCCGGCATTGTCAAAACGATCAACGAGTTCGCCTTTCAGACCAATCTGCTCGCCCTGAACGCGGCCGTTGAGGCGGCCCGGTCCGGAGAGGCCGGCGCCGGATTCGCCGTTGTTGCGGACGAAGTGAGGAATCTGGCCTTGAGGTCGGCCAAGGCGGCCGAGGCGAGCGCGGCGTTGATCGAGAAGACCGTCCACAGAATCGACGCAGGCTCGGAACTGGCCGGCACCGCGCATCAAAATTTGTCGGAAACAGCCGCGAACGCGGCCAGGGTCAAGGAATTGGTGACCGAGATTGCGACCGTGTCCGATGCGCACGTTCAAAAAATCGACTGGATCAACAGCGCCGTCGAAGAGATCGATAAGATCACGCAGCGGAACGCGGCCGATGCCGAGGAACTGGCCGCCGCGTCCGGAAAGATGACGGCCCGTGCGAAGCAGATGAGAAAGGATATCGGAAACCTCTCGGTCCTGACCGGCCGGGGCGGGGGATCGAAAAGTGAGAAGAGGGGTGAATAGGCCCGCACCCAATGAAACCTGTCCAAAAGGCAAAAACGAGCTGCATCGGCAACCCCGACCTGTTGCTGGGCGGGGAAAACGGAATTCAACCTGCTCGACGAGTGGATCCGTCGGCTCCCCAAACGAGTTTCCAAATCCAGAGCCGTCCCGTCCGCCCCCCCAGCATCCCCCTTGCCCCCCGCCCCCATCGATGGTAAGATCCCCCGAAATGATGGAACGCCCGGCGCCGCCGGGCGAGAAGGGATGAAATGGAAGAGAAACAGATCATGATCATGGGCGTCGGCTGCATCCTCTACTCGGACGAAGGGTTCGGGGTGCGGGTGATCGAGCGTCTCATGGGGTACTATGAATTTCCCGAGAACGTCACCCTGGTGGACGGCGGCGTGCTGGGGGTCAATCTGTTGGGGGTGATCAGCCGGGCCGACCATCTGATCGTGGTGGACGTCATCCGGAACAAAGGCGCCCCCGGCGACCTCTACCGGCTGGCCGGAACGCAGATCCCCGAGCGGATCCGGGCCAAGAACTCGCTGCACCAGGTGGATCTCCTGGAGGCCCTGACCCTCTGCCAGGCCATGGACAAGGTGCCGGAGACGGTGATCGTCGGGGTGGAGCCGGCCGACATCGAGACCATGAGCATCGACCTCACCCCCGCCACCCAGGACCGGATGGAGGACGTGATCGAAATGGTCCTCAAGGAGCTGGACGGACTCGGGGTCCCCTACACGGAGAAGGAAAACCCGGAACATGTGCCTTGCCATACCTTCCAGGATTGTCAGTATCGCGGATAACGAGATCGCCACCGTCGACGTGGACGGGGTCCGGCGGCAGGTGAGCGTGATGCTCATCGAGGAGCCCCGGGTGGGGGACTACGTCATCGTCCACGCCGGCTTCGCCATCCATCGGATCGACGAGTCGGTGGCCATGGAGTCGCTCCAAATCCTCAAGGAGGCCGCGGCCGCGGCCGACGAACAGGAGGAGATGGAACGGCGGAGGTTGGAAGAGGGGGGAGACCCCTGACCGGCGGAGCGGGGCGGCCCCCCGCGCCGCCGTCCGGGATCTGATGGGGCGGGGATCAGGACACTTCGTGGTGCCGGCGGACGATGATCTTGCCCTTCTGCTTGGGAAAATCGACCGCCAGGCGGACCTTCTTGGGGGAGACCTTCACCACCCGGCCCTCCATCTGCTTCTTGGCCTTTCCGAACTTGAACTTCACCGTATCTCCGACTTCCATGTCACGCTCCTTTTTCTGTTTGTAAAATCCAGCAGAAAATTATAGAGTAAAGGCTTTTGGGTTGTCAACGGAAAAGGCCCGCGTTCCGGGGAGCGGCTTTTCCTTATTTTTCGTGTATCGCCGGGGAGCGCCATGTCCGAACCATCCATCGCCAAACGGCTCAGCGTCAACGGGATCGTCCAGGGGGTGGGATTCCGCCCCTTCGTCTACCAGTTGGCCAGGCGCCACGGGGTCCGGGGGAGCGTGGCCAACACCGGTTCGGGGGTCTCCATCCACCTGGAGGGGGCCGGGGACCGTATCGACGCCTTCTGCCGGGACCTCACCGACCGTCCGCCGCCCCTGGCCCGGATCACCGAGGTGGCGGTCTCTCCGGAAGTCCTCCGGAACCCTTCCGACTTCCGGATCATCCAGAGCCGTTCCGGAGCCGGACGGGCCACCCTGATCTCCCCGGACGTATCGGTCTGCGACGACTGCCTGGATGAACTCTTCGACCCCGACGACCGGCGGTACCGGTACCCCTTCATCAACTGCACCAACTGCGGGCCCCGGTACACCATCATCGACGACATCCCCTACGACCGGCCCCACACCTCCATGCGGGGTTTCCCCATGTGTTCGGCCTGCCGGGCCGAGTACGAGGACCCCGAGGACCGGCGCTTCCACGCCCAGCCCAACGCCTGCCCCGTCTGCGGACCCCACGTGGCCCTCGTGGACGCCGGCGGCAGGCCCATGGAGGCCCCGGACCCCATCGCCCGGGCCGCCGAACTGCTCGCAAAGGGGGCCGTGGTGGCGGTCAAGGGGCTCGGCGGGTTCCACCTGGCCGCGGACGCCGGAAACCCGGCGGCGGTGGCCCGGCTCCGGTCCCGGAAAGTTCGAGAGGAGAAACCCCTCGCCCTCATGTGTCCGAACCTCCCGGCCGTCCACCAGATCGCCGAGCCGACGGTGGAGGAGGCGGTCCTGCTCGCCTCTCCCCAGCGCCCCATCGTGCTCTTGAAAAAGCGGGAAGACGGCCCCATCGCCGACGCCGTCTCCCCCCGGAACCGGTACTTCGGGGTGATGCTCCCCTACACCCCCCTCCACCACCTCCTCTTCGACGCCGGGGTCGATTTCACCGCCCTGGTGATGACCAGCGGGAACCGGAGCGACGAGCCCATCGCCATCGACAACGGGGAGGCTACAGACCGGCTGTCTGGGATCGCCGACGCCTTTCTGGTCCACGACCGGGACATCGTTCTCAGAAGCGACGACGCCATCGTCCGGCGGGCGGCCGGCGCCATCCGCCCCATCCGCCGGTCCCGGGGGTACGTGCCGGTCCCGGTCTTCCTGGATGGCCCCCGGATCCCGGTGCTCGCCTGCGGGGCCGAGCTGAAGAACACCGTCTGCCTCACCCGGGGGGACCAGGCCTTCCTGAGCCAGCATGTGGGGGACCTTTCGAACCTTGCGGCCGAGGCCTTTTTCGAACAGACCATCGACCATCTCAAGCGGATCCTCGACATCGAGCCGGCCCTGGTGGCCCACGACCTCCACCCGGACTACCTGAGCACAAGGTACGCCCGGGAACTTCCCGGGATCCCCCGGCAAGGGGTTCAGCACCACCACGCCCACATCACAAGCTGCATGGCCGAAAACCGGATCCAGGGTCCGGTGATCGGCCTTGCCTTCGACGGGGCCGGGTACGGACCCGACGGGGCGGTCTGGGGGGGCGAGGTCCTGATCGCCGGCCTGGACCGGTTCCGCCGGGCCGGCCACCTGTCTTATGTGGGCCTCCCCGGCGGGGACGCCGCCGCCAAAGAGCCGTGGCGGATGGCGGTGAGCCACCTCCACGACGCCTTCGGGGACGACCTTCCGGAACTCGACCCGCCCCTGCTTTCCGGGGTGGACCCGGCCCGGCGCCGCTTCGTCCTCGAGATGGTTCAAAAGGGGGTCCACTGCCCGCCCACCTCCAGTCTGGGCCGCCTCTTCGACGGGGCCGCCGCCCTCCTCGGCCTCCGGGACCGGGCCGCCTTCGAGGGGCAGGCGGCCATGGAGCTGGAGATGATCGCCGATCCGGCCGAAGCCGGCGTCTACGACGGAGCGTGGGAACCGGTTCCGGGAACCACGATGGAAACCGGGGTCCACCGGCTCCCGGCCGGTCCCATCATCCGGGGGATGGTCCGGGACCTGGCCGACGGCGTCCCGAGGGAGACCATCGCCGGACGCTTCCATAAAACCCTGATCCGCCGGTTTTCCGACCTCTGCGGCCGGATCCGGGAGGCGGGCGGCCCGGACCGGGTGGCCCTGAGCGGCGGGGCCTTCCAGAACGTCCTCCTTTTGACGGGCTTCATCGAGACCCTGGAGGGGATGGGGTTCACCGTCTTCACCCACACCCAGGTGCCGGCCAACGACGGCGGCATCGCCCTGGGCCAGGCGGTGGCCGCCGCGGCCATCCATGAAAGAACCGTGGGGGGAACCGAGGAAGGATGATCCTTACACCATGAGCATCAAGCATGTGGAGGAGTACCGGGACCCGGCCACGGCCCGGGCCCTGCTGGCGCGGATCGCGGAACAGGCGGGGGGCCCCCTGCGCCTCATGGAGGTCTGCGGCACCCACACCGTCGCCATCTTCCGGAGCGGGATCCGCTCCCTGCTGCCGGAGACCCTCACGCTGTTATCCGGGCCCGGGTGCCCGGTCTGCGTCACGGCCCAGGGGGAGATCGACGCCTTCATCAAAATCGCCCGGGAGAGGGACGTGATCATCGCCACCTTCGGGGACCTGCTCCGGGTGCCGGGCAGCGGCTCCTCCCTCCAGGCGGAGCGGGCCGCCGGGGCGGATATCCGGGTGGTCTACTCCACCTTCGACGCCCTGGCCCTGGCCGAGGGGAACCCGGACAGACGGGTGGTCTTTTTGGGGGTCGGCTTCGAGACCACCGCCCCCACGGTGGCGGCGGCCCTGGTCTCGGCCCGGGCCCGGGGGATCGGGAACTTCTTCGTCCTGTCGGCCCACAAGACCGTGCCGCCGGCCCTGGCCGCCCTCATGGAGAGCGGGTCCGCCGCCGTGGACGGCTTCCTCCTCCCCGGCCACGTGTCGGTGATCATCGGCACCGACGCCTACCGCCCCTTCTTCGAGCAATACCGGGTCCCCTGCGCGGTGGCCGGGTTCGAGCCCACCGACATCCTCCAGGCGGTCCGGCTGCTCACCGCCGCCGCGGCGTCGGGGCGACCGGTCCTGGAGAACGCCTACGGGCGGGCGGTCACCCCGGAGGGGAACCCCAAGGCCCGGTCGGTGATGGAAGGGGTCTTCGAGACCGTAGATGCCGACTGGCGGGGCCTGGGGACGATCCCGGCCAGCGGCCTCGCCATCCGGGAGGCATACGGGGACCTGGATGCGGCCCGGACCTTCGGGGTCCGGATCGAGGCGGCTCCGGAGCCGCCGGGGTGCGCCTGCGGGGAGATCCTCACCGGGGCGAGGACCCCGCCGGAGTGCCCCCTCTACAGGACCCGGTGCACCCCCCTGTCGCCGGTGGGCCCCTGCATGGTCTCCACCGAGGGGACCTGCGCCGCCTGGCACCGGTTCCACGAGGGATGATCCGCGTCCGACGCGCCAAAAGCTTGCAATCGGCCCCCAACGATATTATGGTACCGAAGTCGATCCCTTTGGCACGGCGGACGAAGATCCTTGCCCCGGGACACGGCGGCCCCGGACCGGGACCAGGATGAAACATCCCACGGAAAGCCCCATACCCGATATGCCCGACACCGACACCATCCTCCTTGACCACGGCAGCGGCGGGAAGCTCTCCCACCGGCTGATTACCGAAACGCTGCTGCCCCGGTTCCACAATCCCATGCTGGCCCGCCTGGACGACGGCGCGGTCTTTCCGGTGACGGAGGGGCGGCTCGCCTTCTCCACCGACACCTTCGTGGTGACGCCCCTCTTCTTTCCCGGGGGCTCCATCGGCGACCTGGCGGTCAACGGCACGGTCAACGACCTGGCCATGTGCGGGGCCGAGCCTCTCTTTTTGAGCGCCGGCCTCATCATCGAGGAGGGGTTTCCCATGGCAGACCTGGAACGGATCCTGGCCGACATGCGGGAGGCGGCGGACGCGGCCGGGGTCCGGATCATCACCGGCGACACCAAGGTGGTGCCCCGGGGGGCCGCGGACAAGCTCTTCATCAACACCTCGGGGGTGGGCCGGGTCTTTCCCGGCGTCGAGGTCTCCGGAGACCGGGCCCGGCCCGGGGACCGGATCATCGTAAGCGGAACGCTGGCCGACCACGGCGTGGCGGTCCTCACCCGGCGGGAGGGGATGGCGTTCGATTCCCCGGTGGCGAGCGACACCGCCCCGCTCAACCGGATGGTGGCGGCCGTGCTCGATGTCTGTCCGGAGGTCCGTGTGCTCCGGGACCCCACCCGGGGCGGTGCCGCCACCACCTTGAACGAGATCGCCGCCGCCTCCGGGGTGGGGGTCCGGATCCACGAGGCGGACCTGCCGGTGGCCGAGGCGGTGGCCGGCCTCTGCGAGCTGCTGGGCCTCGACCCCCTCTATGTGGCCAACGAGGGGAAGCTTATCGCCTTCGCGCCCCCGGAGAAGGCGGAAGCCGTCCTGGCGGCGGTCCGGTCCGATGCCCACGGGGCTTCGGCCCGGATCATCGGCGAGGCGGTGGCCGACCACCCCGGGCGGGTGGTCCTGGAGACCCGTATCGGCGGCGAACGGATCATGGGGATGCTGGCCGGCGAACAGCTCCCCCGGATCTGCTGAACCGGATCGGTGGAGGAGATACCGTGCATCGAAAGATCCGAACCCTGACCATCGGCCTTCTGGCGGCGGCCGCGATCCTCCTCCAGGCGAAGGCGGCCTGCGCCCAAGCCCTCCACCGGCTCTCGGGCCGGACCATGGGGACCGAATACCACGTCACCGTGGCCGCCCCGGACCTTCCAGAGGGCCTCCAGGAGCGGATCGACGCGCGCCTGGAGGCGATCAACGCCGCCATGTCCACCTTCCGGAAGGAGAGCGAGATCAGCCGGTTCAACCGTCTCGCGGAGACGGGGAGGCCGTTTCGGGCCGGGGGGGACTTTCTGGCGGTGATGACCGCCTCCCGGGACCTCCACGGCATCACCGGCGGAGCCTGGGACCCCACCGTGGACCCGCTGGTGACCCTCTGGGGCTTCGGCCGGGCCAAGGGGAAGGGGCCGGGGAGCCTTCCGCCGTCGCCCGAGGCCATCCAGAAGGCGCTCTCGAAGGTGGGGTTCGATCACATCCGGATCCGGGAGGACGGAACCCTGGAGAAGGGGATCTCCGGCGTGGCGGTGGACCTCGCCTCCATCGCCAAGGGGTACGGCGTCGACCGGATCGCCGATTTGCTGGCCCGGGAGGGGCTCCACAACTTCCTGGTGGAGATCGGCGGGGAGATCTACGCCGCCGGCCGTCGGGCCCCGGACCGTCCCTGGCGGGCGGGGATCAACACCCCGCGGCCCGAGGCCCTCTTCGACGAGGTATACGCCGCTTTTACGCTGGAGAACCGGGCCCTGGCCACCTCCGGCGACTACCGGAACTTCGTCGTGATCGGGGGCAGGACCTACAGCCACGTCATCGACCCCCGAACCGGGTATCCGGTGGACAACGGCGTGGTGAGCGCATCGGTGACCGCCGGGACCTGCACCCGGGCCGACGGCCTGGCCACGGCGGTGATGGTCCTGGGGCCGGACGAGGGGATCGCCCTGGCCGACCGCCTGCCCGGGATCGAATGCCTGATCGTCGTCCGAGGTTCGGACGGGGCCCTGAGCGACCACTATTCCAAAGGATTCTCGGGGGATCGATGACCATCGACCCAGGCCCCGCCCCAGCCTTTCTATTGACAGGAGCGGCCGGTTCCTCTACTTTCACTCCCCATCGATTGGGGAACCCAATTTTTTAGAACGGTTATGGTTGGATTACTTGGAAATCGACCCCATCCGCTAGTGAATTCCCGGGACATTGCCGGCGGGTTCAAGGGGCGGGGCGGCGGGAAAGGAAGACGGCAACAGTGGACATACTCGTACTGATCAAACAGGTTCCGGCCACGGAATCCTTCATCGAGATCGCCGACGATGGTCTCTCCATCAAGACCGACGGCGTGAAGTGGGTGATGAACCCCTACGACGAGTTCGCGGTGGAGGAGGCGATCCGCATCAAGGAGAAGCACGGCGGCACGGTCACCCTGATCTGCGCCGGCCCGGACAAGGCCCAGGAGGCGATCCGCACCGGCATGGCCATGGGGGCGGACAAGGGCCTTCTGGTCAATGATCCGGCGGTCCGGGACCTCGACGGCCTGGGGACCGCCAAGGTGGTCGCCGCCGCGGCCAGGACCCTCCCCTATGACCTGATCATCGCCGGCCAGCGGGCCGTGGACGACGACGGCTATATCGTGGGTCCGGCGGTGGCGGAGCTGCTGGACATCCCCCACATCTCCATGGTGGTGGCGGCGACGGTGGCGGACGGGACCATCACCTGCCGGCGGACGGTGGACGGCGGCACCGTGACCCTCAAGGGGCCCCTGCCGCTGCTCTTCACCACCCAGCGCGGCTTGAACGAGCCCCGGTACACCTCGCTGCCGGGGATCATGAAGGCGAAGAAGAAGCCCCTGGAGAAAAAGTCCCTGGCCGACCTGGGCCTGGAGGCGCCGGCGGCCGGAAGCCGCGTCACGGCCCTGAAGCGGCCGCCGGAGCGCTCCGGCGGCCGGATCATCGAGGGCGAATCCGCCCAGGCCCAGGCGGCCGAACTGGTCCGGGCCCTCCAGGAGGAGGCCAAGGTCATCTGAACGGGGGCGTGAACGCGTCGAAAGGAGATCGATCATGACACAAGGCGTACTGGTCATCACGGAGACGGCGGACGGCGCCTTCCGGAAGGTGACCTTCGAAGCCCTCACCACGGGACGACGGGTGGCCGATGCGTTCGGCGCCCCCCTGACCGCCGCGGTGCTGGGCCGTTCCATCGAACCGCTCACCGGGGAACCGGCCCGGTACGGGGCGGACAAGGTCCTGGCGGTGGACCACACCGCCCTCGAAGCCTATGACACGGACACATACACCAGGGCCGCCGCCGAACTGATCGGCCGGGAGAAGCCCCGGGCGGTGATTCTGGGAGCCACGGCACAGGGCAAGGACATGGCCGGACGGCTGGCGGCCCGGCTCGACGCCCCAGTGGCCATGGAGTGCATCGACGTCCGGGTCGAAAACGGCGCCGTGGCCGCCACCCGCCCCGTCCATGGGGGAAAGGTCCTGGCCGAGGTGGCCTTCTCCGGGGAGACGGCCATCCTGGCGATCCGTCCCAATGCCATGCCGATCGCCAAGGCTCCGGGGAAGGGCGAGGTGGAAAAGGTGGTTCCGGAGATCGGCGACCCGAGGCTGACCCTGGTGGACCGGCGGGTGGAGACCGGCAAGGTCGACCTCACCGAGGCGGACGTGGTGGTCTCCGGGGGACGGGGCATGGGGGGCGGCGACTTCTCCATCCTCGAGGAGCTGGCCGACGTGCTAGGGGGCGCCGTGGGCGCCTCCCGGTCCGCGGTGGACGAGGGGTGGCGGCCCCACGCCGACCAGGTGGGGCAGACGGGGAAGGTGGTCTCCCCCAACCTCTACATCGCCTGCGGGATCTCGGGGGCCATCCAGCACCTGGCCGGCATGTCCTCGGCCAAGGTGATCGTGGCGGTCAACAAGGACCCGGAAGCCCCCATCTTCGGAAAGGCCGACTACGGGATCGTGGGAGACCTCTTCGAGGTGGTGCCCCGGATCACCGAGGAGGTCCGGAAGCGGAAGGGGTAGGCGGTTGGACCGAACCGTATACGTGGAGAGCTTGGGGTGCGCCCGGAACCAGGTGGACAGCGGGGCGATGGAAGAGAGCCTCCGGGCCGCCGGCTGGCGGATCGGGGAGGATCCCGCCGAGGCCGAGGTGATCGTGGTCAATACGTGCAGCTTCATCGAGCCGGCCGTGGAGGAGTCCATCGAGACCATCCTCGACCTGGCACGGCTCAAGGAAGGGGGGCGTTGCCGCCGGCTCATCGTGGCCGGGTGCCTGCCGGAGCGGTTCCGGGAGGAGATCGTGGGGGCCCTCCCCGAGGTGGACGTCTTCCTGGGCACCGGCGCCTTCGCCCAAGTGGCCGCCGCGGCCGAGGACCGGCTCAAGTCGGTCATCGTTCTGCCCGACCCGGAGGCGGTCTCCCCGTCGGGCGGGAGCGCGGCATCCGCCCACGGAAGCCCCTCGGCCTACCTGAAGATCGCCGAGGGGTGCGCCCGGCGGTGCACCTACTGCGCCATTCCCAAACTCCGGGGCCGCCATCGGAGCCGTCCCCAGGCGTCGATCCTCGCAGAGGCCGAGGCCCTGCTCGCCAAAGGGGTCCGGGAACTGGTCCTGGTGGCCCAGGAGACCACCGCCTACGGCCGGGATCTCAAGGGGCCCGCCGCCTGCCTGGCCGGGCTCCTGATCGCGCTGTCCGACCTCTCCGGAGAGGGCCGGTGGATCCGATTCCTCTACGGCCATCCCGACACCATCGACGACCGCCTCATCGAGACGGTGGCGTCCCGGCCGAACATCTGCTCCTACTACGACATCCCGGTCCAGCACGCCAGCGATCCGGTGCTCAAGCGGATGGGGAGGACCCACTCGGCGGACGACCTCCACCGGCTCTTTTCCCGGATCCGGGAGATCGACGGGTCGGCCGCCCTTCGGACCACGGCCATCGTGGGCTTCCCTGGGGAGACCGACCAGGATTTCCAGCGTCTGGTGGACTTTGTCCGCCGGATCCGCTTCGACCATCTGGGGGTCTTTCCCTATTCCGATGCCGACGACCTCCCCTCCCACTTTCTCTCCAGCCACGTCCCCCCAAAAGTGGCCCAAAAGCGCCACGACCGCCTCATGGCCCTCCAGCGGGAGATCTCCGAGGAGAAACTGGGGGTCTGGGTGGGGGAGGATCTCGATGTCCTCGTGGAAAACAGGCCGGAGCCGGGGGTTTTCGAGGGACGAACCTACTTCCAGGCCCCGGAGGTGGACGGCCTCACCTACGTCCGCGGGGAGGCCGTGCCGCTCGGTTCCTTCTGCCGAACCCGAATCTCGGATGCCCTGGAGTACGACCTGGTGGGGGAACCCCGACCATGACCGATCTCAAGTCCCGGATCATGGCGGCGGTGGAAGGCGACCTGGCCGGCATCGAGACCGCCCTCCGGGAGAACCTCGCCCCCCAGGTGGAGATCGTCTCCCGGTGCGCCGACCACATCCTGTTTGGCGGCGGCAAGCGGCTCCGGCCACTGCTCATGGTCCTTTGCGCACGGCTCTGCGGATACGAAGGGACCTTCGACAAGACCCTGTCGACGGTCTTCGAGTACCTCCACGCCGCCACCCTGCTCCACGACGACCTGGTGGACGGCGCCACCCTCCGCCGGAAGCGGGAGGTGGCCCACGCCGTCTTCGGCAACGCCACGGCGATCCTGGTGGGGGATTTTCTCCTGGCCCGGTCGCTCTCCATCGCCACGGAGACCGGAAGCATCCGGATCATGAAGATCATCGCCGGCATCACCGAACAGATGTCCCAGGGGGAGATCGACCAGCTCCACCGGAAGGGGGACACGGCCCTCACCGAGGCGGAGTACATGGCGGTGATCCACCGGAAGACGGCGGTTCTCATGGAGGGGGCCTGCCGGGTGGGGGCGCTGTTGGCCGGTGCCGATGAAGAACAGGAGGACCACCTTGGCCGGTTCGGGGCCCACCTCGGCATGACCTTCCAGATGGCCGACGATCTCCTCGACTACACCGCCGAGACCGGGGAGCTGGGCAAGACGGCAGGCGCCGACCTGCGGGAGGGGAAGCTGACCCTGCCGGTCATCCGGGCGTTGGCCGCGGCCGACGGCACCCAGCGCCGGTTCATGACCCAGGTGATCCGGGAGGCGGATCCCTCTCCGGAGATCTTCTCCGCCTTCCTTTCGATCCTCGACGCCCGCGGCGGCATCCGGTACACCCGGGACCTGGCCCGGGATCACGCGGCCAAGGCCAAGGCGGCCCTGGACGATTTCCCGGACGGTCCGACCCGCCGAACCCTTGTCCACATCGCCGATTACGCCCTGCTGCGGCGAACCTAACCCGTTTCGGAGGTAACACCGACAATGGCCCCCCGACCCTGTTTTCCATCGCCCTTTTCCCGGTCCTCCCTGCGCCTTCTGGTCTGCGGGTTCATCCTTTCGGTCGCCCTGACTCCGCCGGCCGCGGCCCGGCCGACGGCCGGGGAACGGCCCGACGGAACGCCCGACAAACGGATCATCCGGGTGGTGGGGACGGCGGAGCCGACGGAGGATCCCGCCGGGTCCAAGGAGGCCGCCATCGGCAACGGTCTGGGGGCGGCCCTGGACCGGGCGGCCCTGGAGGTGGTGTCCGACGACCTCTGGGAAGCCCATTTCCCCCTCATCCTGGAGGCGCTCCACCGGGAGACCGACGCGCTCATCGAGAGCTACCGTCCCCTCTCCGAGGGCCATGTGGCCGGCGGCCGCTACCGGATCCTGGTGGAAGCGACCATCTCCACGGCCGTTCTCCGGGAACGCCTCTCCGGAATCGGGGCCCCGCCACCGGCGGAGAGCCCGTCCGGGGAGCCCGGGGTGTCGACGGAGCTGCCCCGGCTCCTCTTCTTCATCTCGGAGCAGGGGATCGCCGACGCCGTCCCCCGGTTCTGGTGGGGGGACGCGCCGATCCCCATCCGCTCCTTCTCCGAAATCGCCATGGTCGACGCGCTCAAGTCCAAGGGCTTTCCGGTGATCGAGCCGGGGATGGAGGGCGAAGAGAGCGCCCTCATCGAGGCGATCCCCGATATTCCGAACCTCCCGGTCGACAGGGCCGCCGCGCTGGGTCGGGAGTTCGGGGCGGACGCCGTGATCCTGGGCAGCGCCCTGGCCCAGAAACCCCTCAACATCATCGGCGAGGATGTCTCTTCGTTCAAAGGGTCGGTGGACGCGGAGGCGGTCTGGACGGCCACCGGGGAGACCGCCGGGACCGTCTCCGAGACCGCCGTGGAACTCAACTCCGACGAGATCGCCGGGGGCATGGACGCCCTGTCCAAGGCGGGAACCGTGGCCGCCGAGGCGTTGTCGGAGATCCTGAAGAAAGGGTGGGAGAAGAAGGCCCGCACCGAGGGGATGGTCCGGGTCATCGTGGGCGGAACCCAGGACCTGGGCCGGTTCGTGATGTTCCGCAAGGCCCTCGCGGGGGTCCCCGGGGTGGCCGGCATTCAAATCAGCGAGATGCGGCACAACGAGGCGGCCATCGACGTGACCTTCGGGGACGGCGGGCGCCTGCTCTGGGAGGCCCTGGAGGCCGAGGACTTCGACGCCTTCGGGCTCAAGCTTTACGAGGCGACGGAGCGGGAACTGCGCATCGAACTGCTGCCCGGCGATACCGAACCGGAATCCCCGGCGACACCGGAGGAGGGATAGGGCCATGACCCCTCCCCGGCTGACCATCAACATCCCCAACATCCTTACCCTGATCCGGATCCTGCTGATCCCCCTGTTCATCATCGCCCTGTTGAACGGGATCCGCTCCTTTGCCCTGTTCATCTTCATCATCGCCGCCGTGAGCGACGCCCTGGACGGCCTGGCGGCGCGGTGGCTCAACCAGAGAACGATTTTGGGCGCCTACCTCGATCCCATCGCGGACAAGCTGCTCATCGTCTCCTCCTTCATCTGCCTGGCGATCCTGGGGGTGATTCCGGATTGGCTGGCGGTGATCGTCCTGAGCCGGGACGTCCTGATCCTGGTGGGGATCGCCATCCTGAAGATGATGGAGACCAGCGTCGAGATCAGCCCCAGTCCGATCAGCAAGTCGACCACCGCGGTCCAGCTCTTCACCGCCGGCGTGATCCTGCTCGATCCCGATTTCCCGCTGAACATCTGGCTCTACTACATCACCGCCGGACTCACGGTCGTCTCCGGATTCCACTACGTCTACCTGGGCATGAACCTGCTCCAGGACGAACCGGACGGCCCGACGGAATAAGCCGAATCGAGGGAGGGGCCGGATGGAAGGCGAAGATCCAGATGATGCCGGCCGAACGATGCCTCCAGGATGCAAACGCCGGGATCTCGGACGGGGAGATCGGACGCATCCGGGGGATGAGCCGATTCTATCCGAACCTGGTCCTGGTGGATGAACCGATCATCGAATCGAGGGATTTCGTGGCGTTCGAACTCTACCTGTTCCTGCACCAAAAGAACGCGGAGGTGATTCCCGGGATCGAAGGGGCGCTGAGGGCGATGAAGTCGGACGGATCCTTTTATGGAATCCGAAGCCGGGTCCTCTCGGAGATCCTCGGGGAGTAGCGGCCGGGGGCCGGGATGATCCTGCTCGACCGGATCAGAAGCAGGCTGGATCACAAGCTGATGCTGAACATCCTGCTGTTCAGCGGGCTGCTCACCCTGAAGGAGGCGGATGCCGTCAATGTGCCCAGGGTTCCTTCCGTCTCTGTGTAAAGGACAACGGCATCGGAATCGACCCCAGGTTCCATGAGCGCGTATTCCTGGTCTTCCAGCGACTGCACACGGCGGCGGAATATTCGGGGACGGGCATCGGCCTGGCCATCTGCAAGAAGATCATCGAACGGCACGGGGGAAGGATCTGGGTGGAATCCGAGCCCGGAAACGGAGCCGCCTTTTATTTCACACTACCGAAACGATTGGAGTCATGATGGATTCCGAAGGTATGATCAAGTCGGCCCAGGTGTTACTGGTGGAGGACAACGAGGACGACGTGGAGCTGACCCTCGCCGCCCTGGAGGACTCCAAGGTCCGGATGGACATCCATGTGGTCCCCGACGGGGTCCCGGCCATGGCGTTTCTGCGCAACGAAGGGGTGTACCGGGACAAACCGCGGCCCGACCTGATCCTGCTCGACCTGAACCTGCCGATCATGGACGGCCGGGATGTCTTGCGGGAGATCCGGAAGGATCCGGAGCTGACCGATATCCCGGTGGTGGTGCTCACCACGTCGCAGAGCGAGGAGGACATCCTGAAGATGTACGAACTCCATGCCAACTGCTACATCTCCAAGCCGGTCGACTTCCGGCAATTTTCAGAGGTGATCAAACAGATCGAAGGGTTCTGGCTCCAGCTGGTGAAGCTGCCGGCGAAAAGGGAACCCCGATGAATCCCCCCCTGGCCGTTCTCATCGTGGAGGACAATCCGGATGACTTCCTGATCCTCCGCGAGCTTCTGGAATCGTCCGAGGAAGCGACCTTCCGCATCCACCACGAGGTCCGGATCGAAAGCGCGAAAACCACCGCGAAGCAAAACCCCATCGAGGTGGCGATCATCGACCTGTCGCTTCCCGACAGCTTCGGCCTGGACACGTTCCGGACGTTTCACGACGCGTTTCCATCGATCCCCGTGGTGATCATGACCGGCTACAAGGACCATGCGCTGGCCCTGAAGGCGGTGCAGGAAGGGGCCCAGGATTATCTCTACAAAGGGGAGTCCTCCTCGACCGCCATCATCCGAACGCTGCGGCACGCCATCGAGCGCCAGCGGCTGACCACCCAGCTCAAGGAGGCGCTCGAACAGGTCAAACGACTCAAGGGGCTGCTGCCCATCTGTTCGGCCTGCAAGAATATCCGGGACGACCAGGGGTATTGGAAACGGATCGAAGCCTACATTTCAGAGCACTCGGAAGCGGAATTCAGCCACAGCATCTGCCCCGATTGCGCCCGGAAACTCTATCCCGACCTGGGGATCTATGAATGAGGCCCGACGCCACCGCGCCCTCACCGAAAAAGACCCGGGGCCGATTGCCGCGCCCGGCCCCGGGGGGAAACCTTCTTGGAGAATCAGACGACGCGCTGGACGATGGTCCGCTGGTGG
>CAYSLC010000107.1:0-18469 GCA_964431545.1 uncultured Desulfobacteraceae bacterium
CGAAGTAGGCGGGGCTGAAGGCCTGGAGCCGGTGGTGGACCACCACCCGTTCCTTCACCGATTCGCCCCCTTCCAGGGTGAACCCTTTTTCAACGACATCCAGCAGTTCGCTGACCAGGACCGACGGCGGGATGGGGCTGTTGTCCCGGATGCTCTGGCCCACGTAGCTGATGTGGAGGCGTTCCCGGGCCGACAGGATCGATTCCAGGAAGAGGTACCGGTCGTCGTTGCGGGGGGACCGGTCTCCGGCCCGGGGGCTCCCGGCCATGAGGTCGAACCCCGGGGCCGGGTCGCGGCGGGGGTACTGGTCGCCGTTCATTCCGACCATGCAGATCACCTTGAAGGGGATCGACCGCATGGGGAGCATGGCGCAGAAGGTGACGCCGCCGGTGATGAACCCATATCCGAAGCCCTGGTCGGAAAGCCGCTTCCGGAGATGGGACCGGACGGCGGGAAAGTCGACCTCGCCCTCGAAGCCCGCGCGTACGGCCCCCGACCCGAGGGTCCCGATGGTCTCCCGGAGGGTCCGGATGTCGGCCTCGGCCTCCTCGCCCGGCGCGAAGAGGTCGTCGGCCATCTCCAGGAGGGCTCCGGACCATCCGTCCGGACTCCGGTTTCGATCGAACCGGTTCACATGGCCGAAGAGGGCCCGGCAGTAGTCGAGGAACCGGCCCAGGGCATCGCTCTCCTCCCCCTCCATGGCGTCGTAGGGGAGGATCCCGCCGAACATCCGTTCCCCGCCGCCGGGCAGGGCGTATCCGAGGAGCAACCGGTCGAGCCCGGCCCGCCACGTGTTCTCCGGGTACCGGGGAAGGCGATGTCGCCCGCGGTCCTCCTCATCGATGCCCCACCGGATGCGGGTCTCCCTAACCCATTTCCGGACCCGGTCCAGGTCCGGCTCCGCCAGGTCGAACCGCGCCGCCACCGACGGGGATTCCAGGATCGAAAGGACCTCCGCCGCGGTATGGCGGCCGCCCCAGAGGTCGAGGATCCGGAGGAAACCTTCGATGAGCCGGCTTTCCGAGGGGCAGGACCGGTCCGCGATGGAAAAGGGGATCCGCCGGGAATCGGTCGCCGGCCGGTCGAAGACCGCCTGGATGTAGGAAGCATAGGTCTCGATCTCCGGGGTCATCACCAGGATATCCGCGGGCCGGAGATCCGGATGGTGCTGAAAGAGGTCGAGGAGGCGGTCGTGGAGCACCTCGATCTCCCGCATGGGACCGTGGCAGACGTGGATGCGGATCGAATCATCCTCCGGTTCCACTTGGCGCGACGGGTCTTCCGGACCGCCCCGGTCCAGGAGATTGAGGATGTCCGACTGGATCACGGCCAGGAGGGTCTCCTCCTCTTCGGCCGGGTCGATGAAGAATTCGCCGCCGCCGGTGTATTTTCCCTCGATGCGGTCGAAGAAGTCGCGGCCGAGGGTCCCCATGGACGCCAGCAGCGGGTTGCCCTGATCGAGGTAGAGGCCCTCCCGAGCGGTCCCCTTGGATCGCCGTTCGATCCGGCCCATCTCCCGCCCCGAAAGGATCACCCCCCAGTATTCGCGGCAGGGGTTCAAACAGAAGAGGTTGACCTGGCAATGCTCGGACACGGCCTCCAGGACCTCCAGGTGGAACGGGGGCAGGGTGGAGATCCCGAACAGGCCCACCCGTTCGGGGAGGGTTCCGGCCGGGGGCGGGCCGGGGTCCAATGCCTTGAAAAACCGCCGGCGAAGGGCGGCGCCGTGATTCTCCTCATCGCCCCGGACGGCCTCCCGCCAGAGGACCGCCTGCCAGTGATCCTCCTTTCCGGCCTGCCAGCCGAGGATCATCTCCGGACGGAATAGGAGGTACTGATCGAAGGTGTGGGCGATCCGGTCGGCGAGCTGGAACCGCTTCAGGTCGTTGTCGGAATCCTTCAGAAAATGGCGGACCACCTCGAATTCGGGCCGGTGGGAAAGGCCGTCCAGCAGCCCCAGGATCTTCCAGGCCATGGTGTCCCGGTCCAGGGGGAGCGGATCGGGCATGTTCCCGAGGATCTTCCGGAAGAGGTTCTCGTAGACGAACTGGTTGGGAAACGGAAACCGGACATTGGCGCAGACCCCGAAGGATTTGGCGATCTCCATGGAGATCCACCGCTCCATGCCCGGGCTGTGGACCACGATGATCTCCGGCGCGAAGGGATCCGCCAGGGGGTCGCGGATCACGCCGGTCAGCGCGGCCGAGAGGACTTCGATGCGGTTGGAGGTGAAGCGGTTGAGGCCGGGCATGGCGGAGCGGTCCCCTTTCTTCCCCGTCACGCCGTCGGGCCGACGGGCGTTCCGTACTGTTCGTGGAGATCCCGGGCCACCTCTTCGATCACCTCGAACAGCTCCAGCTCGACCAGCCAGCGGTCCGGGATCGCCTCCCGGCCCAGCAGGGCGCCCAGGATGTTTCCCGCCACGGTCCCGGTGCTGTCGGAGTCCCCGCCGTGGTTGACGGACAGCCGGATCCCCGCTTCGAAGTCGTCACCGGCGGCCAGGGCGCAGTAGGCGCCGATGGCCAGGGCCTCCTCCGCGATCCATCCGCCGCCGAGGGATTCCACCGTCTCGAAGGAGACGGGCCGGTCCGTCAACAACCGCATGGCCGCCTCCAGCGCCCCCAGGCACTCCTGGTGTTCCGGTTTGGTGACGAGGACCTCCATGGCGGCGTGTACCGCCGCTTCCAGGGGATCCCCCGCCAGGATCCGGTGGAGGATATGGGCCAGGCAGCCGGCCGCCAGATACCCGGTGGGATGGCCGTGGGTGATGGCGGCGACCTCGCAGGCGGTGTCGAAGACCGCGTCGGCCGGCAGGGCCAAACCGATGGGGGCGATCCGCATCACCCCGCCGCACCCCTTGCTGTGGTTGAGGGGGGCCGCCGGCGTACCCATCCGCCCCGAGGCCAGGGCCGAGAGGCAGGTGTTTCCGGGGGCCCGTCGGGAGTGGAGTTCCTTGAACCCCAGAAGGATGCCGTCCTGGACGGCGCAGGAGCCGTGCCGGGCGAGGAGATCCACCTGGGGGGCGGCCTGCTGGGTGCAGTACCACCGCAGGTAGGCCTGGTACACCGACGTGGAAATGTCCGGCGCCGATCTCCTGATCTCGTTGAGGATCAACCCTTCGGCGGTGAAGAGCGCCATCTGGGTGTCGTCGGTGATGGCGCCGATTCTCCCGTAGGCCGGCGCGTAGTCGGTGATCCCGTAGTGTCCGAACCGCCGGCGGATCTCCGGGAGTCCCATGAACTCCACCGGCGCCCCCAGGGCGTCGCCCACGGCCCCGCCCAGGAGGCAGCCGGAAAAATGGTTTAGGGATTGTCGTTCCATCGGCATCGGTTCGATCCCTTTCGATTCCAGGCCATGGAATTTTAGCCATGGCGTTTGGGGAATTGGCGCGGCCCTAAACCGCCGACCCTTTTCTTACACACGATGCCGATGGAAAATCAATGGGATTTCGGTTCGGGCAGCCGTTTTTTTTCCGCTGCGAGGGCCGACCGTCGTCTCCCCTCATGATCCGAGCCTCCTCCGGTCATGGCCCTCAGATCCTTAACGAACCGGTTCATCCGGGCCGCCTGGGTGTTGAGTTCCTCGCCGGAGGCGGTGGTCTCCTGGGCGCTGGCGGCGTTCTGCTGGGTGACCTGGTCCATCTCCGAGACCGCCCGGTTGATCCCTTCGATGGACTGGGCCTGCTCCTTGGAGGCGGCGGCGATCCCCGAGATCATATTCACGGTCTCCCCGGCGCTGCGGCGGACGTCGTCGAAGGCTTCATCGGCGGCCTTGGTAAGCCGGGAGCCCTCGGCGATCCGCGCAACGGAGCGCTCGATCCGGTCCGCCGTCTCCCCGGCGGCCTCGCTGGTCCGGCGGGCCAGGCTCCGGACCTCCTCGGCCACCACGGCGAAGCCGGCGCCGGCCTCGCCGGCCCTGGCCGCTTCGATGGCGGCGTTGAGGGCCAGGAGGTTCGTCTGGAAGGCGATCTCATCGATGGTGGCGACGATTGTGCCGGTGGCCCGGCCCTCCTGCTCCACCGCCCGCATGGCCTCGGTCAGGTCGGTGATGGCGGCGTCCGCCCGGTCGATGATCCCCTGCTCCCGGTGGATCCGTTCTTCGGCATTCCCGGCCTGGTCGGCGTTCCGGTGCGCCGTGGAGACGATCTCCTCCAGGGAGGAGGCGGTCTCTTCCAGGGATGCCGCCTGCTCGGAAGCCCCCTCCGAGAGGCTCCGGCTGGCGGCGAAGATCTGGCGGGCCGCCGCCGAGACGCTGCCCGCGCTCTCGGTGAGGCCGGCGATGATCCGGTTCAGGGGCCGAACCAGGGACCGGGAGAAGACCGCCGCGATGACCGTGATCAACAGGGCCGCCAGGCCCACGAGCCACAGGCCGAGACGTCGGAGCCCATGGACGGAGGAGAAGGCCTCCGAGATCCCCTTTTCAGCCACCAGTGCCCATCTGGACCCCCAGATCTCCACGGGTCCGTATGCCGAAAGGACCGGACGCCCCAGGTAGTTGACGGCCCTCTTGCGCCCGGATCTCCCCGCAAGCGCCTCGCGGACCGGATCGGTGTCCACGGCGGCGCCGGCCGCCGCCAGGGAGGACGCCGCCGAGAACCGCTCCCGGTCGAAGCGGGCATCCGACCGCATCCGGCCGTCGGGACCCACCAGATAGGTCTCTCCGGTCTCCCCAAGTCCCGTGGTCCCGGTCATGATTTCGTTGAAGGCGTTTCGGGAGATCCGTAGGGCCACCACCAGGGCCACGTGATCCTCCTGGACCAGGGGGACCCCGAGGAAGGCCGCCGGAACGTCGTCCGCGGGGGCGTACGGGGAGAAGTCGGAGAAGGCGAGTCCCCCGGTGGTCAGCACCTCCCGAGCCACGTCCCCGAGTCCGGAGTCGGCGTGGGGACCGTCCATGACATTGGTCTGATAGGCCTTCCCCTGGTTGACCGAATAGAAGACCCGGCCGTGGGGATGGATGAGAAAGAGGTCCTCGTAGCCGTAGTTGCGGATGTATCTGCTGAAAAAGTCCACGCCGTCGCCCTCCTTTTCCGGGGTGATCACCTCCGCCAGGCTCACGGTGGAGATCATGGCCCAATCGAGCCCCTCGACCGCCATGGGAGTGTATCGGCTCAGCTCCATCACCCCCGTGGCCCCCACTTTGATCATGGTGCCCGATTGGCCCGCCAGGGCCCGCTCGGCATCGAGCCCGGCGGTTTCGCCGCCGATCTCCGCCGATTCGATGATCCGTTCGCTCCGGTATTCGATGCCCGATCCGGTCCGTCCCACCAGGTAGGTGCCGGCGCTCTCCCCCATGCCGGAGTCCTGGGAGACGATGGCGTTGATCCGGCTCGGGTCGATCTTCAGGGCCACCACGCCCATGCGCTTTTTGTTCTTCACGGCCGGGGCGGCGATGAACGCCTTGTGCCGATCCCCGGAGGGCGGGTAGGGGCGGAAATCGGTCATGGCGAGTCCCTCCATGCCCCGGTGGAAGGCGTCGGCGAAGTGGGTCTCCTTCAAAGGCCCCGTCGGCAGGTTCCGGCCGAGGTCCGGCTCCTTCCGGGTGGTGTAGACGATCTCCCCCTCCGGGTTGATCAACAAGAGGTCGTAATAGCCGTACTCTTTGACGAACTTTTGAAACTGGGGGAACTTCACCGTCTCCCAGTATTTATAGAGGCTTTCGTCGATCTCCCCGCCGGTGCCCACGATGGAGGTGAAGCTCCAGATGGCGTCCGACACACCGGGATCGGTGGAGAGGATCCGGATGTCGCTCCGGCACCGCTCGAAGAAGTCGAGCAGCCGAACCCGCTTGATCTCCTGGGCCGCCGTCAGCTTCTCCGACGCCGATCGTTTCAGGTGATCGATCGTCTCCAAGAGGAGGACCATATCCTGTTCGGTCTCCTGGAAGAATCCGAGCACCTGGCCGGTTTTGATGCGATGAAGCCCCTCCAGTTGGTCGAAGGCCATCATCTCCATGGCTTTTCGGGACCGGGAGAAGAAGAGCCATGTCACGCCGAGCATGGGCAAGAGACCCACAACGAGCAGAATGGCCAGGATTCTGGTTCGGATGGTCGATGTCATTGTTCGCTCCAAGCTGGTTTTCGGGATGGTGTTGGTTTCCGGGCGGAAAAACCCTTTTGCCACACATCGCCGGGCTGAAAAGACCCCTTGAGATCCCGCGTGCCGTGCCGTGGGGAAAGGAGAGGACGTAACATGCGGCAAAATTCTAAGTACAAATTATAACGATCGATCTCGCCTTGGGCAATACCGGATCACTCCGGACCGCCATGGTCGCGCCGGGACGCTCCGGAGTCTGGATCCGGTCGAAAAGGGCCTCGATTCCGGACGGGAGCGAGGGGGGAACCGTCCAGGTGGGAGGACGAGTCGAAAAGACTTGTCACCTGTCCGCCCAAGACGGTACATTGAAGAGGTCCGGTCCCTGTCGACCCCTTTACCACGCCTCGGATGTCGTTCCAGCGGACGTGCCGGAATAAACCTATGCTTGAACAGAAAATCGAGGATATTTACTGCCGGAGGGTCGTCGGTGTCCCCCGGAACACGCCGGTCGCCGAGGCGATCCTGTCCATGCGGGACAACGCCATCAGCTGCATCGCCGTGCTGGATGAGGGCCGGCCCGTGGGAATCTTCACCGAGCGGGACATCGTTCGGTGCATCTCCGACAAAGGGATCAACTTCGAGGGGCTGCCCATGGAGGAGGTGATGAGCAAAGGACTCGTCACCGTGGAGCCGGAAGATACCGTCTTCGACGCCTTCGAGATTCTGGCCGACCGCTCCATCCGCCATCTGATCGTCGTGGACGGCGCCGGCCGGGCCGTGGGAATGGTGACCCAGTCGGACATGATCTCCCATCTGGGCTACGATTACTTCATCAAGGTCCGCACCATCTCCCAGATCATGAACCGGTCCATCATCTCCGTGCCGCCGGGTATGACCGTGCTGGGGGCGTCCAGGCGGATGTCCGAGATGTCGGTGAGCTTTCTGATCGTCAAGGCGGGGGACCTTCCCCGGGGGATCCTCACGGAACGGGATATCGCCAGGATCGTTACCGAGGACCGGGATCTCCGGACCACCCGGGTGGAGGAGGTCATGAACCGGCCCATCATCACCGTTCCGGAACAGACCCCCATCAGCGAGGCGGTGGGGCTGATGAAGGAGCGAAAAATCCGCCGGCTGGTGGTGGTGGACGACGCGGGGAGGGCCGTGGGCATCACCACCCAGACCGATATGGTCCGCGGGCTGGAGAGCAAGTACATCGATGCCCTCAAGCAGATCATCGTGGACCAGGGATCGGCCCTCAACCGGGTCATCCGGGAGCTTTCGGACAAGACCCTCTACCTCGACAACATTCTCAGCTCCTCCATCAACATGGGCATCGTGACCATGGACAGCGATTACCGGGTGGTCTACTACAACACGGCGGCGGAGGCGATCCTGGGGGTCCCCGGCCCGGAGGTGGTGGGGGGGGACGTCCGCAAGATCCACCGCTGCTTCAACGTGAGCCCGAGGCGGTTGAACAAGGCCCTGGAGGTCGCCGCGCTCAAAAAGGCGTACGACTTCGAGTTCAGCCGGGAGACCGACAAGGGAAGGCGGTGCGTGGAGGGGCGGGTCTCCGCCATCTGGAAGAAGAAGAGCCTCATCGGCTATGTCTTCATCCTCCAGGATGTCACCGACCAGCGCCGGGCCGAGGAGACCATCCGGTATCTCGCCTATTACGACGTTCTGACCCGCCTCCCCAACCGGGCCCTGTTCAACGAGCGGTTGGCCATGGACATCCAGCGCTGCCGCCGCAAGCGCATGAGCCTGGCCCTGATGCTCATGGACATGGACCGGTTCAAGGAGATCAACGACACCTTCGGCCACCAGGCCGGGGATGAGCTGCTCCGGTCCGTGGCCGGCCGTCTCAAGGACCGGTTCCGGGACACGGACACGGTGGCCCGGGTCGGGGGGGACGAGTTCACCTTCATTTTTCCCGAGATCCACGGCCGGGAGGATGCCGGAGATATCGCGGGGAAGATCCTCGAATATCTGGCCGACCCCTTTCGGATCGCCTCCCGGTCGTTCCGGATGGCCTTCAGCCTCGGCGTCTCCCTCTTTCCGGAACACGGAGAGGATGCGGAGGTGCTCTATATGCACGCGGACCGGGCCATGTACCGGGCCAAGGAGATCGGCCGGGCCAACCGGAGATCCAATTTCCAGATGGCGTGATCCGGATCGCCGGTGGCTGTTCGATCCGGAGAACAGGGGAGGGGACCCTTCTGGCGGAAGCCCCCCTCCGGCCGGTCTTCCTGTCCGAACGGCGTTTGCGTCAAGCCCTGAAACGGAGTATCGCACATGATGTTTTCGGGACCGTATGGAAACCAGGGGCGAAAACCGTCCACCGTCGTCGGAAGCGCGGCTTCCGTCGCCGTCTGGATTCTCTTTTTCCTTTACGCGCCACCGGCGCTTCTCCATGCCGACGAGATCCACCTGAAGGACGGACGGATCATCGCGTCGGAGAAGGCGTGGGTGGAGGGGGATCAGGTCAAGTATCTAAAATTCGGGGCCGTGGTCGGCTATCCGAGATCCCAGGTGAAACAGATCATCCAGGTGGACCCGGAGGAGGGGGGAGATCCGGCGCGGGCGCCGGTCTTCGATGTCGAACCCGCCCCGCCGGCGCGGACCGTGTCCGCCGGGGAGGAGCGGTCGGTCTTCGACGGCCTGAGGTCGATCTTCCGGGACGAGGCCGCGGTGCCGGCCTCCCGGGCCGCGGGGAGCCGGGGGCGATCCATGAGCATCCAGGACTTCATCGGTCTTCTGGAGCGGATTCACCCCCTGGCCCTGCTCGGGGCCTTCGTCTTTCCCCCGGTGGCGGCCTGGCTTTTGAGCTTACTCCACGGGCGGGGCAACGGCGGGCGGAATCCGTGGCGGTATATCCACTCCCTGTTCGTCTACCTGGTCTGTATTCCGGGGATGTTCTCCGGGGTCCTCATCGCCTACGGCCTCTTCTTCCTCCGGCAGAACCTGCTCCAGGTCAATGTATTCGTCTACTTCGTCCCCATCCTCTCGATGATCCTCACCCTGGCGGTGGTGGGCCGGAACGCCTCCTGGGACCGGCTGCCGGGGGTGGATCGCCTCTACGCCCTCATGGTCGTTCTGGTGATCACCTTCTCCGTGACCCTGGCCATCCAGAAGACGCGGATCTGGATCTTTTTCGGCGGGTCGGTGAAGATCCTGATCATCATCGCCGTGGTCTGCTTCATCCTGCTCAGGCTGAGCATGCGGCGGCTGTTCCGCGGGAAACCGGACCATGGGCCGCGGTAGCCCGCCGGGCGCGGGGACCGGGATTGGAGACGGCTGTGAAGGCTGTAAAGGAGTTGAGCGCCGTTGAGGGATCTGGTATTCTTCTCCAAGATATTTCCACCACATCGGGGGGAGTCACCGATTCGATGCCCGATCGAATCGACACACAAGGAGATCGAACATGGATGCCTATACCGAGATCGCCAATACCATCTCGTTGACCCTGGGCGCCGCCTGGGCCAGCGGAGTCAATCTGTACGCGGCCATCCTGATGCTGGGGTGGCTGGGGATGAGCGGCAGCCTCGACCTGCCGCCGGACCTGCAGGTCCTCGCCAGCCCCATCGTCATTGCCGCCGCCGGTCTGATGTATCTGGTGGAGTTCTTCGCGGACAAGGTCCCCGGCGTCGACTCCGGCTGGGACGCCATCCACACCTTCATCCGGCTGCCGGCGGGCGCTCTTCTGGCCTACGGCGCCGCCAACGAGATCAGCCCGTCCCTCGGTCTGGCCGCGGCCCTGGTGGGCGGGGGCGTGGCGGCCGGGACCCACGCCACCAAGGCCGGCACCCGGGTCCTCATCAACACCTCCCCGGAGCCCTTCACCAACTGGTTCACCTCCATCGGGGAGGACGTATCGGTCATCGTCGGGATCTGGCTCGCCCTCAACCATCCCTACGTCTTTCTGGGGCTTCTGATCCTTTTTCTCCTGGCCCTGATCTGGGTCCTGCCCAGGATCTGGAAGGGGATCAAAAAGGTCTTCGGCTTCATTGCCGGGCTCTTCGGGAAGAAGGGGGCCGAGACCCCCGGGGAGGATCTTGTACAGCCCGTCCTGATCGCCGAGGAGGGCGATCCGCCGGAGAGGAACCGGAAACCGTAGCGGCCCCCGGCGGGGCCTGTTACTCCTGGCCTCCGCCGAAGATATCCCGAAGCAGATCGGTCACCCGGGCCGCCGGCTCCTTTCGGATCCGCTGCTCCTGCCGGGCGATCATCACAAAGAGCCCGTCCAGGGCCTTGCGTGTGATGTAGGCATCGAGGTCGGCGTCCGCCGGCTCCGGCGGTTCCTCGGCCGCCCCGCCCTTCAGCAGGCCGGTCAGGGCCCGGACGCTTTCGTTCTCCAGAAGCTTTTTGCCGTAGGTCTGGTAGAGGTCGTCCATGGCCTTGTAGTAGGAGGTGACCTCCGCCGCTGCCGTGCTCTCCTCGACGATGGGGTGAAACGCCGCCCGGAGGTCCTCCCGGGTCCGCTTTTCAAAGTACCGGGTGGCGGCCTGCTCGTCGCCGTTTAACACCGTCACCGCATCATCGATGGACATCCGCCCCACGGCGCCCATGAAGATCCTGGTGCCCTCCGGCACGGCCTTGCTGGCGGCCCGGTTCATGGACGCGATGAAGTCGTCCACCAGTTTTCCCTGGCCGGCCTTGCGCAGGGTGGTCTCCACCAAAGCCAGGCTCTCGGGGACCGGGATCCGCACCAGCTCGTTGTCGAGAAACCCGTCCGGTCGGCCCAGGGCGTCGATGGCCGTTTCGATGCCGATCAAAAGGGCCTCCTTCAGGCCCCGGGCCACCCGCCCCTGGCGGGTATCCGCGGCGGGCTCGGCGGAGAGGAACCGCTCCAGATATTCCTTGACATCGGTCTGGGCCCCGGCCGGGGCCGTCCAGGCCATCGCCAGGATCACGGCCGTCCCCACCATCCACATCCGTCTCTTCATGGTCCTACCCTCCTTGGATTGAGTTGCAACCACGGCCCCCGCTTCAATTGTTTTTGGTGGCCATGATATCCCGGTGGAGGCGTTCGGCCCGGAGGCAGAAGGTCTCCAGTTTGGCGTTGATGAGCTGCGGAAACGGGGATCCGTCCGATTCGACGGCCAGAAAGGGCAGGTCCTCGTAATGGATCAGGGAGGCCCGGAGCCGCTGGTTGCCGGGATCGGTGGAGAGCTTCCGGTCCCGGACCATGGTCTTGGCGAGAATCGCTTCGGCCAGCCGGTTGGGCATGCAGCCGAAGGGTCCGATGGCGATGACCCCGCAGACGTGGGTGACGATCTCCGTCAGGGAGGCGCCCACGGTCAGGATGGTTTCGCAGGTGAGGTCCGAGGTGACGTTGGGGCCGGCGTTTTCAACGATCTCGAGGATGTCGACGGGGATCGCCTTGACCAGTCCCGACCGGGAGAGGATGGCCTTGATCCGGCGTTCCGTCCGGGCCATGTACCGGCGGCGGAGGAAGCCTCCAAACCGCTCCATCAGGGTCATCCGTCGGCCGCACTTGCCTCGCTCGAAGAGGTATTCGCAGAAGAGGACCCACTCGGCCACCGGGGAACAGGTGGTGGCGAAGCCTTTTTCCGCCAGCATCTCGGTGAGACGGCCCCGGGAAAGGGCATCCCGGCGGACGAAGATCTCCCCGGTCAGGCAGATCACCGGGGTCTCCTCCGGCGGCTGTTTGCGGGGGATGCCGGCCAGGCGGGCCGCGGACCGTTCGAGCTGCGCCTCCAGCGTCTCATATTTGTCGGCGGCGATGGATCCGAGGATGTCGGACCATTCCTCCTCCAGCACCCCTAGTGCCGCCTCCGGGTCCTCGGCCACCGTCAGGAGCATGGATCGGATATCCTCCACGGTGTCCGAGATGATCACCGCCCACCAGGCACGGCGTTCGAAGCTGTCGTCCAGGCCGGTATAGGCGTTCTCGCCGCTCAAGGTGAACATGGCGACGTCGGGGATCCGCCGGTGGGCCAGAAGCTGTTCGATGAAGGTGTAGTACTGACCGAACCGGCAGGGGCCCGAGGCGGTGGCCATAAAGTAGACGAGGACCTGGTCCTCGGATTTCCGATCCTGAATGTAGTTGAGGAGTGATCCGGTGGTGAGCTGGAGGGGAAGACACTCCTTACAGGAGGTGTTGGCCCGGCCCGTCTTTAGGGCCGATTCATCGGCCGGCGGAAGGGCCGTCGCGCGCACCCCGGAGGCCCGGAACGCCGCGGCCAGCGCCTCGGAGGAGAACCGGCCCATGGAGGGGATCAGAAAGCGGACCCGGGGGTCGTCCATGGGAAGGGGCTCTCCGCCCGAGGTGACCACTTTGAGCCGGCCGTTGTTGATGACCGTCCTGGCCGGGGAGAACCGGACCGGACCGGGGGAGGGGGGATTTCCGGCCACCTGTTTCCGGAAGGCGGAGATCACGTCCAGGAAGGCTTCGATCCGGGTCTCCAGCCCCGCGTCCGCGGTGTGGCTGTCCAGCTCCAGGGTCAGGGCGGGCTTCCGCCCCATCAGGTTCCGGAAATAGCTGATGATGAAGGAGTCGGGGCCGCAGGAGAAGTTGGTGATATAGAGACCGAAGAGCTGGGGATGGCGCTGGACGAAGGCGGCCGCCTTGAGGATCAACTGACCCATCCCCCAGTACATGGTGGGGGGCGTCGGCTCCTCTTCCAGAGGGAGGAAATCCATGGGGATCACCGGAATCCCCCGGGAGGCCAGCTTCCGGGGGATCCCCATGTGGGCCTCCTCCACGAAGCCGTTATAGGGGCGGCCGAAGATCACCACGGCGCTCTGTTCCGGCCTCCGCTCCAGATCGGCCAGGGTCGTCCGCCCCAGTTCCCGGAGCGCGTTCAGATAGGCCGTCTGCCGGTCCACGGCTGTTTTGAAGGCCGCTTTGGCCTCCCCGTGACTCGCCCCCATGGTCCGGGCCGCCGACCGCAGGGGCTCGAAGGCCTCGGAGAGCCCCCGGGTGAGGTCGAGCAGCGGCGAGAGCACACGGGTTCCGGTATCCTCCAGCTCCCGGAGGCGTTCCGCGAAGGCCGTCCGGAGGTAGAAGGTCTCCCCCTGGACGATGGGGCAGACCTGGGCGTTGGTCTTCTCCCGCTGGGTGGGGACCGCCTTGAAGTGGGGGAGGAAGATGTAATCGAGGGGGCCTTTTTCGTGGATCAGGTGGTGGAAGAACCCGTGGGCCAGCTCCGCCGGATAGCAGAAGGGGGCATCCTTCTGATCGATCCCCTCCTGTGTGGGCAGGTCCGGCAGGACCGTCTCGAACCCCAGTTCGGAAAAGAAGGTGCTGTACAGGGGAAAATAGGTGTTGACGAGGAAGCTTCGGTTCATTCCCACCCGCCCTTTCGGCCCGGCGACGCCGTGGGCGGCGTCGGTGGAAAAGGTCATCTCCTGCCGGACCTGGACCAGGTCGAGCGTCCGGATGTCGTGGCGGATCTTTCGGCGGAGGTTGTAGTACCGGTTGCAGGCGCCGCCGAAGGGGTACTTGGTCCCCTCCAGCTCGATGACGGCGATCTCGCACCGCCGGTCGCATTTCTCCTTGCCGCCTTTGCAGACGAAGGAGCGGCCGTAGGTCACCGACCGGTCCATGAGAACCCCGAGGTCGAACCGCCGGGGGTCCATGAGGCCGGCGTCGAGGCGGTGTTCCACCTCCAGGGCCACGCCGAAGGCCCCCATGAGACCCGGTTCCGGCGGCACCACGATCGGCTTGCCGATGATGGAGGCCATGGCCAGGGGCACCGCCCGATTGTAGCAGACGCCCCCCTGCATGAAGACCCGTTGCCCCACCGGCCGGTTCCCCTTGACCCGATTGGCGTAATTCATGCAGATGGAGTAGACCAGCCCCGCCGTGATGTCCGTCTGGCTCACCCCGTCGTGGATGGCCGTCTTGATGTCCGAGGAGATGAACGCGGCGCATTGATCGTTGAAATTCGGGGGACGGCGGCCCCGGACCGCAATGTCGGCGATCTCGGTCATGCCGATGCCCAGGGTTTCCAGGGCCGACTCCTCCAGGAAGGAGCCGGTGCCGGCCGAGCACGCCTCGTTCATGGCGTAGTCCGAGGGGACCCCGTTGGTGATGTACGTGTACTTGGCGTCCTGGCCGCCGATCTCGAAGATGGTGTCCACCCGGGCGTCGAAGAAGACCGAGGCGGCGGCGTGGGCGATGATTTCGTTGATGATGCCGTCGGTGAGGGCGTGGAGGCCGGCGATCTGTCGTCCCGAGCCGCACACCCCCAGGCCGATGATGGAGATCCGATCCGGATCGACGCGGGCGGAGACCTGCTCGTGGATCCGGCGGTAGCACCTCCTGGAGGCCTCCACGGGCTGTCCGTTGGTCTTGAGGTAGACCGAGGCGAGCATGGCGTGGTCCCCCTTGCGCATCAGCACCGCCTTGGTGGTGGTGGAGCCGACGTCGAGCCCCAGAAGACAGACATCGCCGGGTCGGACGGTATCCGTCCCGATCTCCTTGAAGGTCACCCGGTCCTCGAAGTCGGCCAGGGGGGGCAGGGTATCGAAGGAGACCGCGTCCGGCCGGAACAGTCGGTTAGTGCCGGGGAAAGGGAGGGTTTTGTGTTCCGAGGCCCATAGGGCGGCGCCCAGGGCTTCGAAGTAGGGCGCCGCCTCGGGGACGATGAGCCCGTCGATCTCCTGTTCCAGGAAGTGGAGCATCACCGGGTTCTTGACGGTCCCGCCCACCACCATGATGTTGTTCTTTTCCACATTCTTGAGCAGTTCCAGGATCTTTCCGGCCATCATCCGGCAGAGCCCGGCGATCACCCGGGAGACCGGCAGCCCCTTGTTGGTGGCGTGGGTGCAGTCCGATTTGCAGAAGACCGAGCACCGGCCGGAGAGGCGGTAGGGGTGCTCCAGTTCCGCCAGTTCGGCCACATCCGTGATATCCACGTCGAGTCTGCGGAGCTGTTGGAGGAAGAACTCCCCGGTTCCCGAGGCGCATTTGTTGCCGGTCAGGACGTTGGCGATCTCCCCCCGGCGGTTGAGGACGTAGCTCATGAAGGTCTCGCCGCCGGCGGAAACGATGGCCGGGCTGGAGATCCCCTTCGGTTTGGTGAACCGGTAGGCGCGTTCCACCGCCTCCGGTTCCGAGATCTGGGAGAGGTTGACGTAGTTGCGGAACCGCCTGCCCGTGGCCGCCACGGCGTCGAACCCCTCCATGGGGAGGCTGTCCAAAACGGCGGCAAGCGTCCGACGGGGGTCGCCGTCGTGGGGGTGCTTCGAATGGGCGACGACCCGAGCCTCGGGGCCTTTATCCGGATCGGCGCCGCCCGCCCGATCCGTCACCGTCAGTTGGGCGGTGGAGATCGTCGACGCGCCGATGCAAATACCCAATACCTTCATCTTCACTCCTTGCGCGGGAAATCGATTGTTCTATTCCGGAACCATCCCTACCCCTTTTCCATAAGCGTGAGAAACGCGGATGGCGTAAAATTTTCGAAAGTATAGCAAATCTAAATAGTACCGTCATCCGCAACTTTTTTGCAAAGAAGTTTTTGCGGTCCGACCCGTTTTTTGTCCAAGATGGACGGCCGGGAGGGAGGAGGGGGACCGCGCATTGAAATCGCCTCCGGGGTGTGGTAAGGGAAGCGAGGTTTTTTGGCGGGAGGATCACCGGATGGATCGGGGAAAGGAACGCTTCATGGATGCGCCGGGCGGCATGGACACGGAAACCGCGAAGGACGTGGCGTGGACGACGCCCTTTGTGCCGCCTTCCTGGCTGCGGAACCCCCATGTCCAGTCCATCCTGGCCAGCGTGGGACCACGGGGGCCGATGGTCCGGCAAAGGGCGATCCCTCTTCTGGACCGTTCCCGACGACAGACCGTGGCGTGCGGGGGCGGGGTCCGGCTCCAGGGGGAACTCTCGGCCCACGGACGCGGGACCCCCGACCTGGTGGTTCTGCTCCACGGCTGGGAGGGGAGCGCCGGCTCCCTTTACCTGCTCTCGGCGGCGGCAAGCTTCTTCGATGCCGGATACGATGTCTTTCGGCTCAATTTCAGGGACCATGGACCCACCCACCATCTCAACCGGGAACTCTTCCACGCCTGCCGCATCGACGAGGTGGTCGGCGCGGTCGGAACCATCGCGGACCGGTTCGGGGCGGGCCGGATCCTCCTTTGCGGGTTCTCCCTGGGCGGCAACTTCGCGCTGCGCGCGGCGGCCCGGGCCCCCGGCGCCGGAATTCCCGTCGAACGGGCCGCGGCGGTCTGCCCGGTGCTCGATCCGGTACGGACCATGGAGGTCCTGGAGACCGGATGGTTCCTCTACCACTCCTATTTCCTGCGGAAGTGGCGGCGGTCCCTGCGGGCCAAACTCCGCTGCTTTCCGGACATGGCCGATCTGGAAAACCTCTCCCGCTTCCGGACCCTCCGGACCATGACCGATTTCTTTGCCCCCCGCCACACCGGCTTCCCCTCCGGGCTCGACTATCTCCGGGGATACGCCGTGGTGGGAAATGTCCTGGAAGACCTTTCGGTGCCCACCCTGGCCCTTTTGAGCCTCGATGATCCGGTGATTCCGGCGGCGGACCTCCGGCGGGTGGCCCGCCCCGCCGCCCTGGACGTGGAAGTGACCCGGTACGGCGGACACTGTGGGTTCTTGCAGAGCCGGAGGCTGGAGAGCTGGGCCGAGGGCCGCCTCCTGCGCTGGTTCCGGGAGAGACCGTCCCCGGCCGTCCGGACAGATTGACAAACCGGAAATGGGCGTTACCTTCCGGGAGGTGAAATGTTTCGGCCATCTTCCTGTAACGAACCAAAATTTCAATATTTTTCATGCTTGGAGGATCGAAAGCGAATGGCCTTTGAAACCAAAGAAGAGTGTTATCAGAAGATCATCTCCCAGAAGAAGCCGATCTGTCCCCACTGCCACACCGAGATGAGCATCTGGGAGACCCCTCCGTTCTCCTTCGGCGACGGGCTGGGCTGGGGCGTGCCCTACCTGTTCGTCTGCTTTAATGACGCGTGCGAGCTGTATACCGAAGGATGGCAAAACATCGAGGAGAACTTCGGCCAGGCGGCCTCTTACCGGTGCATGTGCTATCCGGGCTCCCAAAACTTCGAGTGTATGCCGGTCTTCAGCCCCGTGGGGGCCAAGGGGCAGGTGATCGACGACCAGAACGAGATGCAGGAGGAGATGCTCAAGGAGAGCATCAAACGGGGATTTTCCATCCTCGCCGACTGTTATGTGGCCAAGGACGGGGTGACCGTGCTCAGAATGCTCCTGGACGCGGCGGAGCCGGGCCGTGTGCGGCTCAAGGCGGCGGAGATGATCGGGGACCTCGGCGAGGTGGAGGCCGTCGATCCTCTGAGGAGCCACCGGTTCGGCGAGCAGTCCATCCAGGAGATGGTCGATCGATCCATCGAGAAGATTCACCATCGGTTTAAAACCCGGGAATGCCCCCACTGCGCGGAGATCATCCCCCGGAACGCGCAATCGTGTCAATACTGCGGAAAGGAGTCGGCCCCTTGACCGATCTGTTTTCCAAAACCGTCCGGATCCCCTCCTTCTATGAGATTCTGAGGTCCCGGCGGAGTATCCGCCGGTACAAGGATCTGCCCGTGGAGTCGGAAAAAGTGGCGCTCCTGCTCAAGGCGGCGCTCCTCTCCCCCTCTTCCCGGGCGATCCGGCCCTGGGAGTTCATCCTGGTGGACGACCGGGACCTTCTGGCCGCCCTCTCCCAGGTCAAACCCCACGGGGCCGGGTTTCTGGCCGGTGCGCCCCTGGGGATCGTGGTGGCCGCGGACGCCTCCCGCTCGGATGTCTGGGTGGAGGATGCCGCCATCGCCTCCGTGATCCTCCTGCTCATGGCCGAGGAACTCGGTCTGGGGGCCTGCTGGTCCCAGATCCGCGAGCGCGTCCACCAGGACGGTGCCTCCGCCTCGGACAAGGTCCGGGAACTCCTCGGGATTCCAGACTCCCATGAGGTGGAATCGATCATCGCCGTGGGATACCCGGACGAGCACAAGCCGGGCTACGGCGATGCGGATCTGTTGGTGGAAAAGCTCCATGCCAACCGCTTCGGAACCCCGCATGGGGTCTGAACCATGGGGTCCGGCCGGGAGCACAGGCGTCGTTCGTTTAGGGTGGAGCCGGATGACGGGTCGCCGGTGGAGGTGATCCTCACCTGGAAGGACGGGTCGAGCCTCGGACGGATCCAGGATCTCTCCCCGCTGGGGATGGGGATCCGCCTGCCCGCCTACCTTCTCCAGCCGCCCCTGCGGCCGGTGGCGCTGACCCTTTCCTTCGAGCTTCCGGGCTGCGAGATCCCGCTGTGGGTCTCCGGAACCGCGGCCTATCGACGCTTTTCCGAGCACGGGATCCACTACGGAATCTGGTTCGACTGGTCGGCGTCGCCGGGGGCGGAGACCCAGCGGGCGGCCGTCGCCGCCTATGTTCTCCGACGCAAGGACGAGGTTCCCGAGGGCGAGTGACCCCCGGT
>CAYSLC010000108.1:0-7943 GCA_964431545.1 uncultured Desulfobacteraceae bacterium
GGGGTTCTCGTTGACGGGGTGCGTGTGTCGGTGGTCGCCGTCGGGTGGGTGTAAGCGGAAAACAATGGCAACAAACATGATTGATTCGAAACAACAGTCCCCGGAACTCCCCATGCGTAATTATGGAAACCCGGCCTTGGTTATCGTTTTGGCCCAGGCCGCCCCGCCGACCACCTAAACCCCGCCATCCCCCGGAATCGTAGGGGCGGACCTATGTGTCCGCCCTTGTCATGACCACCCCGGTCGGAACACCGACAGCGCCGGGAAAGTGACGCCATTGATGGATATGGGTTTGACAGCCGGAATAAACGCATGCCAGCCGAAAAAATGATCAAGTCCGAAAGCCCGGACCCAAAAAATCAGAAAAGAATCACAACATCGCATCGATCACCTCATTTGTGTTCCGCCACCACCGAACCCCCCTTGATTTTCGGTATCGATTCGTATAAGTCGAGGGGAAATCCCGAGGGGTCGACGCGCCCAATTGGATAACCAGTGGAAATTGGTGAAGGATGATCCAGGATCAGGAGAAGACCAAGGAGGAACTCATTGCCGAACTGGCGGCGGCCAGAAGGTCGGTCGCCCGGTATGAGGCGATGGTGGAGGAACTCTGCCCGCCGGGTTTTTCCGCCGCCTCGATGGGGCGGGAGGGATCCTCGACGGAAGCGCTCCGGAGATACCGTTGGATCGCCGACCAAGTTCACGACGTGATCTGGATGACGGACCGGACGGGGGCCATCGACTATTTCAGCTCCTCCGTCCGGCGGTTGCTGGGGTATACGCCGGCGGAGCTGAAGGAGATGGCCTGGAAGGACCTGATCGCCCCCGCCTTTTTCGCCATTTTTCAGGAGGCGCTCCGGCGTCGAATCACCCTCGAGACCGATGGCGAGGGGGATGAGAAGACGCGGCGGTGGGAGGCGGAGTGGATCCGAAAAGACGGGAAACCCATCCCGACGGAGACGGTGACCACGCCGGTCCGGGATGGCGACGGCAATTTTCTGGGGATCATCGGCGTCACCCGGGACATCAGCGATCGGAAACGGGTGGTGGCGGACCTCGGGACGTGCGAGGACCGGTTCCGGCTGTTCATGGACAACAGCCCGACCCTCGCGTGGATCAAGGAGGAGACGGGGCGGTATGTGTTTCTCAGCCGGAACCACGAGGACTTTGGGTTCCGGGTGGAGGAGAGCCTCGGAAAGCGGGTGGAGGAGATTTTCCCCCCTGCGATTGCCGCCATGTACCGCGAAAACGACCTGCGGGTGACGGCGGCGGGCCGGCCCATG
Source organism: uncultured Desulfobacteraceae bacterium (assembly GCA_964431545.1). GTDB lineage: Bacteria > Desulfobacterota > Desulfobacteria > Desulfobacterales > JAABSP01 > CAYSLC01. Next base: position 1,284 of record CAYSLC010000108.1, read on the forward strand.
GAGATGGTCGAGGAGAGCGTCGATCAAACCGGAGAACGTCGCTTCTGGCGGGTCCAGAAGTTCCCCTTCCAGGACCCGGAGGGCAATCGGTTCATCGGCGGCATCGGGGTGGACATCACCGACCGCAGGCGGCTGGAAGAGGCGTTGCGCAAGAGCGAGGAAACGTTTCGGAAGGTGACCGAGGCGGCGCCGACCAATATCTTTATCCTGCGGGGCGGACGGTTCGTGTATGTCAATCCGACGTTCCTGGAGGTGACCGGATATACGGCCGAGGAGGTTCGTAACCTCAACTTCCTCAACCTGATCCACCCCGATTTCCGCAACTTGGTCCGGGAGAGGGTGCGGGCGCGACAGGAAGGGGATGCGGCGCCTTGGCGAAAAGAACTTAGAAACCTCACAAAAGCGGGAGAGAGCCTCTGGCTCGACCACTCCTCGGTGCTCATCGAATACGAGGGAACCCCCGCCATCCTGGGGATCTCCGTCGACATCACCGCCCGCAAGTGCGCCGAAGCCGCTCTCCGCGAGAGCGAAAACCGGTACCGGACCCTGCTGGAAGGCGTCACCGATAGCGTCTATGTTCTGGACAGCGACTGGAACCACCTTCTCGTCAACGAGGCCGCCCATCGGTTCACCGGCACACCTTCGGGGGGGCTGCTGGGAAAGAATCTTCTGGAACTCTTTCCCAATGTCGAAGGGACGCCTTTTTTTGAATCGTTTCAGAGGGTGATGGAGAAGCGGGAGCCGGAGGTGGTCGAAAGTGAATTCCGGTTTCTCCATGGCGGAAAGGGGTGGTACGAGGTCAACGTCTACCCGGTTCCCGAGGGGATCCTCTGCATTTCGAAGGACATCACCGACCGCAAGCTGGCCGAAGGGGAACTGGAGGCCGCGAGACAGGCCGCCGAGGCCGCCAGCCGGGCCAAGAGCGAGTTCATCGCCAACATGAGCCATGAACTCCGGACCCCGCTCAACGCCATCCTCGGCTACGGACAGATCCTGGATCGGGACGACTCCCTCTCCGGAGGGCAGCGGGAGAAGATCGCCGTCATGACGGCCGGCGGCCGCCATCTGCTCACCCTCATCGACGACATTCTGGACATCGCGAGGATCGAGTCGGGGAAGATCGAGATCGAGCCCAGGGCCGTCGACTTGAAGCGGATGGTCGCCAACGTGGCCGCCATGCTGCGGTTGCGGGCCTTGGAAAAGGCGGTCGACCTGGTCCAGGAGATCGACCCCGCGACCCCCCGGTACGTGGAGTGCGATGAAAAACGGCTGCGGCAGGTGCTCCTGAACCTTCTCTCCAATGCCGTCAAATTCACCGACGAGGGAAGGGTGACCATCTCCGTCCGTCCCGCCGGCGGACGGATCGCCTTTCGGGTCTCGGACACCGGCATCGGGATCCCAGAAGAGAGCCTCCAGGAGATCTTCGAGCCCTTCCGGCAGTTGTTCGGCGTCTCCGGCCGGCGGGAGGGCACCGGTCTCGGGCTTTCCATCAGCCGGCGGCTGGTCCGGCTGATGGGGGGCGATATCGAGGCCCGAAGCACGGTGGGGGAAGGGAGCGTCTTCGCTTTCGCCATCCCCCTGCCCGAACTCGATGCACAGGCGGCTCCCCCGGAAGCGGAGCGGCCGAAAAAGATCGTCGGCCATCGGGGGCCCAGGCGGAGGGCCCTCATTGTGGACGACATGGAGATAAACCGGGTCATCGCCAGGGCCATGCTCGAACCCCTGGGGTTCGACATCGAAGAGGCGAGGGACGGCGGGGAGGCCATCGACATCCGCGCCGCCTTCCGTCCCGACGTCATCCTGGTGGACCTGGTCCTGCCCGACATGGACGGCACGGACCTGATCCGGGCCCTCCGCGCCGGGGACCTGGGGAGCGCCCCCCTCATCCTCGTGGTCTCGGGAAAGGGGCACTGGGAAAGGGAAAGGGTTCTCCGGGAGGGGAGCGTCGACGCCTATCTGACCAAGCCGATCTCCTACGACGACCTCGTGGACCTGCTCGGACGCGGCCTGGGATTGACCTGGATTCATGAAAGCGACGAAGCGGCGGAGGGAACCGGGCGGGGCGGAGAGCCGTTGCCTCTGACGCCGCCGTCGACAAAGGATCTCACGGCCCTGCACGCCCTCTCCCGGATGGGCGATCTCTCCGCCATCCGTGACTATCTGGATGACATCCGCCGATGCCATCCCGAAGCGGCGGCGTTCTGCGCGGCCGCCGGCCGCCACGTCAGGGCGTGCGACACCACCGCGATCCGGAACCTCATCGAAGGGTTCATGGGGGAGAAGGTATGAAGCGGGACGATCCACCGCGCGGCACGATCCTCATCGTGGACGACGACCCCGTCAACCTGGGGGTGTTGAACGAGTTTCTCAAGGATGCCGGGTTTTCCGTTCTTCTGGCCAGAAACGGGGACGAGTGCCTGGAGAGCGCCCGGCTGGGAGGGCCGGACGCCATCCTCCTCGATGTCCTCATGCCCGGGCCCGACGGATACGCCATCTGCGAGCGCCTCAAGCGGATGCCGGAGACCCGCGAGATTCCGGTAATCTTTCTCTCCGTCCTGACGGATCCCGAACACGCTCTCAAGGGGTTCGACGCGGGCGGGGTGGACTACATCGCCAAACCCTTCCGCCGCCAGGAGGTCCTCGCCCGGGTCTCGACCCATGCCGCCATCCGGCGACGGAAAACGGAGCTGAAGGCCCTCAACCGGCGCCTGGAGGCGGAGGTACGGGAGAAGAACCGTCTGGCGGCCACACTGGCCGAAAAGGAACGCCGGTTGAACGAGGCCCAGGCCATCGCCGCCGTGGGCAGTTGGGAGCGGGACCTGGCCACCGATGCCGGCCGCTGGTCCGACAACCAGTTCCGCCTCTTCGGGTACGAGCCCGGCGAGGTGACCCCTTGCTTCGATCTGTTCAAACGGCATGTCCATCCCGAGGATCTGGACCGTGTCCTCGCCGTCATCGGCGGCTGCATCGAAAAGGGACATCCCTACGACACCGACTACCGATACATCCCCGTGAGCGGCGAGGTGCGGTACGCCCACGCCATCGGCACGGTGGAGCGGGACGACGAGGGGCGGCCGATCCGGATCCGCGGCACCTTGCAGGACATCACCGAGCGCAAGCGCCGGGAGAACGAACTCAAATGGCTCCACGACCGGCTCGACGGCATCCTGAAACACACCCCAAACATCGTCTGCGTCCTGGACGAGGAGGGACGGTACCTCCACATCAATCCCGCCGGCCAGCGGGCCCTGGGCCTGCCCGAGGCGCGAATCATCGGCAAGTCCTGCCGGAACCTCCTCCCCCCGGACACGGCGGATCTCTTTCTCCGGCGGATCCGCGAAGTCCTCGCCGCCGACGAACCGATGGCGGTGGAGGACACCCTGGTCCTCGATGGCGGGGAGACCCACTTCACCACCGTTCTCTTTCCCCTCTTCCGGCACGGCGGCCGGGCCACCGCCGTGGGGGGCGTCGCCATGGACGTCACGGAGCGCAAAAACGCCGAGCGGGACCGCCTGGAGATGGAGCGCCGGCTCCAGAGCCTGCGGCGCCAGGAGAGCCTCGGGGTCATGGCCGGGGGGATCGCCCATGACTTCAACAACCTCCTGATGGCGATCCTGGGGAACATCGAGATGGTCAAACATGGGCTGGCCCCCGACGCGTCGGGCCGGGAGCTTCTTCGGGAATCGGAAAAGGCGATCCACCGGGCGACGGACCTGGTCCGCCAAATGCTCGCCTATACGGGGAAGGGGGGCTTCTCCGTCCAATCCGTGGACCCGGCAAAGCTCATCGAATCCTCGGTCGGGACGATAAAATCGGCGGTCTCCGGCAAGGCCTCCACCCGTTTCGACCTGGCCGCCGGGCTTCCCCATATCCAGGGGGACCCCGTTCAACTGCGGCAGCTTCTGGTCCACCTGGCCGTCAACGCCGCCGAATCCTACGGCGAAAAGGGCAACGGCGGCGCGGTGGTGATCGCGGCCGGCGTCGACACCTGTGGGGAGGCCGAACTCTCGTCGACCCTCTCCGACCTCTGGATGGGGTACGACCCGCCCTTCAGGGACGGCCGATACCTCTGGATCGAGGTGCGGGACCGGGGGGAGGGCATCGACCCGGAGGCCCGGAAGCAGATCTTCGACCCCTTCTACACCACCAAGTTCCAGGGAAGGGGGCTGGGCCTGGCCGCCGTCCTCGGGATCGTCCGGTGCCACCGGGGGTATATCCGGGTCGATTCGGAGCCGGGCTGGGGGACGACAATCCGGGTGCTGCTCCCCGCCCGCCCGGCCGGGGACCCGGAGAGGACGGTTCCGCCTCCGGCGCGCCCGCCGTCCGAAACCGAGGCCGACGCCGACCGGATCCTCCTGGTGGACGACGAGGCCTCGGTCCGGGACCTGGTCGGGCGGATGCTGGAAAGACTCGGGTACACGGTCCTCGCCGCCGCCAGCGGTCCCGAAGCCCTGGAGCTGTTCGCCGAGCGGCCGGGGGACGTCGATCTCGTCCTGCTCGATCTGACCATGCCGGGCATGAACGGCCTGGAGACCCTGGAGGTACTCCGCCGGGTGGACCCGGAGATCCCCGTGGTCCTCTCCAGCGGGTACGGCGAGGAGGATCTCGGGATCCGGTACGGCGATGCCGGGTTCGACGGCTTCCTCCCCAAACCCTACCGCGCGGCCGATCTGGAGACTCTGCTCCGGAAGATCCTCGGACGGGCCTGATCCCGAAACGCCATGGACCCACTATGGGGTACCGATCCCCTGTAAACCCGGATTCGGTCCTCCACCAATGGGAGGTTTCCTTTAAGACCCGGAAATGAGAGCGTTCCTTCCATTCAGATCCCTTGATCCCATCCCATTTTTCGGGGACCGCCCACCCCCATTTTCTCCTTCAAACCCCGCTTGCCGCGCCGCGGAGGGATGACCTCCGGATCGCCGGACCGATCGCGTGATTTTGCAAACTTCTTGATTTCAATCGATACTTCATATAGGTCGAAGGGAGAAGAGTGTTCCGGCACCCGAGTCCCAAATCCCCCCTTCGGCCAGGATGGTGACCATGCCCCCCGACCAGGAAAAATCGAAAGCGGAACTCATCGCCGAACTGGCGGCGGCGAAAAGATCGCTCGCCCGGTATGAAGCGATGGTGGCGGATCTCTCCTCCCCGGACATCACCGAGCGCAAACGGATGGAGACCGACCTCCGGGCGGGCGAGGAACGGTACCGCCTGCTGGCGGAAAACGTCCAGGATATCGTCTGGGTGGTCGATCCCCAGCTCAACTACACCTATATCAGTCCCTCGGTGAAGAAGATCCTCGGCTACGACCCGGAAAAGATCATTGGAAAGCCCCTGCGAAACGGCATCTCCGAACCGTTTCTCGCGGCGGTGGACCGGGCCATCGAGGCCCGGCTCGGGGACGAAAGAGGCGGCAAGGGGAAGACCGAGGAAGAGATCTGGCGGCTCCAATATGCCCATCGGGACGGGACCCTGGTGTGGGTGGAATCCCTCATCACCCCGCTCCGGGAGCCGGACGGGAGGTTCATGGGGATGATCGGCTGCACCCGGGACATCACCCGGCAGGTGGAGATGGCCGAGGCGCTAAAGGAGAGCGAGAGACGATACCGCTCGGTGGTGGAGGACCAGACCGAGGTCATCAGCCGGTTCCGGGCCGACGGCACGTTTCTCTTCGTCAATGAGGTCTACTGCAAGTTTTTCGGAAAGACCGCCGGGGAACTCATCGGAAAAAAATGGCATCCCGTGGCGGTCCCGGAGGATCTCCCCGAGATCGAGAAGAAACTGGCCCTCCTTTCCCCGGAAACCCCTGTGGTGGTGGTTGAGAACCGGGTCTATTCCGGGACCGGCGACGTCCGGTGGATGCAGTTCGTCAACCGGGCGTTCCATGACGAGGCCGGCCGCCTGACGGAGATCCAGTCCGTGGGGCGGGACATCACCGACCGGAAGCACGCGGAACAGGCCGTGGAGGAGAGCCAGGAACGTCTTCAACTGGTCCTGGAGGGAAGCCGAACCGGCTTCTGGGATTGGGACATTCGGACCGGCGAGGTCCGGCGGAACGAGCATTGGGCGATGATGTTGGGGTACGGGCCCGAAGAGATCCGGTTCACCGTCGACCAGTGGTTGGATTTCATCCACCCGGAGGATCGGGACCTGGCATGGCAATCGATCCGGGATCATCTGGCCGGCCGCAGCGATATGCACAAGGTCGAATACCGGATGGTGACCAAGGACGGCGGTTTCAAATGGATCCTCGACCAGGCCCGGGTGGTCCGGCGGGATCTCGACGGCGCGCCGCTTCGGATGAGCGGCACCCACACGGATATCACGGAGCGAAAACGGGCCGAGGCGGACCGGATCCGGCTGGAGCGTCACCTGCAAGCCTCCCAGCGGCTGGAGAGCCTCGGCATCATGGCCGGCGGCATCGCCCACGACTTCAACAACATCCTGATGATCGTCCTGGGGAACCTCGAGATGGCCAGGGACGAAACCGAGGATCCCCGCCTCCAAAGCCGCCTGGAGGCATCGGAAAAGGCGGCCCAGCGGGCCGTGGAGATCGTCCGTCAGATCCTCGCCTATTCCGGAAAAGGTCACGTCGCCGCCCATCCCCTCGATCTCGGCCGGCTCATCCGGAACATCTCCGAACTCTTGCGGTTCGCCATT
>CAYSLC010000108.1:7953-18427 GCA_964431545.1 uncultured Desulfobacteraceae bacterium
GTGGATCTGTCTCAACCTCCATCCGTCCCCCGTCCTTCCGAAGGTCATCGGAGACGAGGCCCAGCTCCAGCAGGTCGTGACCAACCTGGTCCTGAACGCCGCCGAATCCTACGGAGAAGGGAACGACGGGTTCGTCGCCGTCTCCACCGGGGTCGAGACCTGTACGGGGGGTACCCTGTCCGAAACCGTCCCGGACGTCTGGATGTCCTATCCCCAGCCGCTCCCGGAGGGCCGGTTCGTCTTCGTCGACGTGAGGGACGAAGGGGCCGGCATGGACCCGGAAATCCGGAAACGGATCTTCGAACCCTTCTACACCACCAAATTCCAGGGCCGGGGCCTGGGGCTGGCGGCCGTCCTCGGGATCGTCCGGGGCCACAAGGGGTATATCCGCGTCGATTCGGGGCCGGACACGGGAACGGCGGTTCGCGTGTTGTTTCCCGCCGTCGGAGAAGGGGCGGCCGGCGGGACAGAGGCGGTCCCGGCCACCGGCTCCGGGAGGAGGGGAGCCTCCGGCAGGGCGCTGCTGGTGGGCGACGAAGCCCAGATCCGGGAGCTGGTCCGAAGGATGTTCGAGCGGCTGGGGTACACCGTGCTTTTCGCCTCCGACGGCGCCGACGCCCTGGATCTGTTCCGGGACAAGGGGAGGCCCGTCGATCTGGTGCTTTTCGACCTGACCATGGATGGCAGGGGCTGCGTGGAAATCCTCCAGGCGATCCGCCGATGGGACCCGAAGGTTCCGGTCATCCTCTCCAGCGGATACAGCGAAGAGGAGATCCGGTCCCGTCACGGAGATATGGAATATAGCGGGTTCCTCCAGAAACCTTACGGGAGCGCCGATCTCGAACGAGTGCTGAAGAGGGGGGATTTGTGAAACGTAAGCCCTTTCGCGCCCCCCCGGCATCCGGAACACCGGCGGACGACCGAAGCGGAGTCCGGAACGGGGCCTCGGCCGGTCCCGGCCCCCCTTGGGTTCCGCATCGGAGGGACGACCCTTGAACCGGCGGCCTCCCTCATCATTGCGGCGGGCCATCGTCCTGCCCTTCGTGGTCCAGATCGTCCTGGCCGTGGCCCTGACCGGGTTTCTGGCCATCCGCAACGGCCGGCGGGCGGCCGAGGAGATCGGGTCGCGCCTGCTCACCGAGATCACGGAACGGATCGAGGAGAACCTCCGCCACTTCCTCCTCGCCGCCCACCGGATCGACGAAACCAACCGGCTGGTGGTGGAGCAGGGGCTTCTGGACCCCCGGGACCTCGCCTCCTGGCGGACCTACCTCTGGCGCCAGGTCCGGACGTCGGAACCGGTCAACAACATCGCCGTGGGAAACGAGCGCGGGGAATACATCGGGGTGGACACGCCGGACAGCGGCAAGGTGGTGATCCAGATCTCCAACGCGGAGACCGATTACCATCTGGTGACCTACGATACCGACGCCGACGGACGCCTCGCCACCGTCTTGAGCACCACCCGGGACTACGATCCTCGGATCCGCCCCTGGTACCGGTCCCCGGCCGAGGCGGGAAGACCGGTCTGGTCCGGGATCTACAAACATTTTGTCGATCCCACCCTCCAGATGGCCCTGAGCTTTCCGCTCCAGGACCGGAAGGGAGGGCTGCTGGCCGTCGCCACCGCCGCCGTGCGCCTTTCCAGAATTTCGGACTTCCTCAAAACCCTGGAGATCGGCAGGACCGGCTTCGCCTTCATCGTGGACGAGGCCGGATTCCTCGTCGCCTCCTCCACCCCGGAAAGGCCGTTTTTCCTGATGCCGGACGGCACGACCAAGCGGCTCCGGGTCCGAAAGAGCGAGAACCCCCTGATCCGGCGGCTGGGCGAGATGATCCTCCGGGATCCGGACGGCCCGGCGGCGGCCGGCCGGGGGCGGCACCGCCGCGTGGACGTCGACGGCGGATCCCACTTCGTCCGGGTGGCCCCCTATCGCGATGCCTACGGGCTCGACTGGCGCGTGGTGGTGGTGGTGCCCGAGGCCGATTTCATGGCCGGAATCGATCGAAGCACCCTGACGACCACCCTTCTCTGCATCGCCGCCCTCGTGATCGCCATCGGGGTGGGGCTCCGGACCAGCCGCCGGGTGACCGGGCCGATCCGGCGTCTCAACCGGTCGGCAAGGGAGCTGGCGGCGGGAGACCGGGAGCGGCGGGTGGCGGTGGATCGGGAGGATGAGATCGGGCAGCTCGCCCGCTCCTTCAACGAGATGGCCCGATCGCTCCATGAGTCCATGGAGACCCTGGAATCGGAGGTGGCGGAACGCCGGGCCGCGGAAGCGGAGCTGAACCGGATCTTCTCCATGTCCATCGACCTGATCTGCATCGCGGATCTCCGGTCCACCGCCTTCGTCAAGATCAACCCAGCCTTCACCGAAACGCTGGGGTTTGAAGCAAAGGAGCTGTTGGGCCGACCCTTCCTCGATCTGGTCCACCCCGAAGACATGGCTGCCACGGAGGCGGTGGTGGCGGAGGAACTCCGGGCGGGCCGGAAGGTGATCCACTTCGAAAACCGGTACCGGTGCAAGGACGGGTCGTACCGGTGGCTGAGCTGGGTCTCCCATCCGGACTCCGAACGGGTGGTCACCTATGCCATCGCACGGGACATCACCGGGAAGAAACAGGCCGAGGCGGCCTTGCGGGAGAGCGAGGAGAACTACCGGGGCATCTTCGAAAACGCCGTGGAAGGATTCTTCCAGAGCACGCCGGAGGGCCGCTTCATCAGCGTCAACCCCTCCTTCGCCCGGATGTTCGGCTACGCCTCGCCAGGGGAACTCGTCTCCACCATCACCGACATCGCCAGGCAATACTACGTCGACCCCGAGGACCGGCTCCGGTACAAGACCCTCCTTCGGGAGAAGGGGGCGGTGGAACATTTCGAGTTCCAGGCCCGGCGCAAGGACGGCGCCCCCATCTGGGTCTCCAACACCACCCGGGCCCGCTACGACCGGGACGGAGTCCTGGTCCGCTACGAGGGCACCGTCAGCGACATCACGGCCCGGAAGGAGGCGGAGGCGGAGCGGGACCGGCTGGAGGAGCAGCTCCGCCAGGCCCAGAAGATGGAGGCGGTGGGCCGGCTGGCCGGCGGCGTGGCCCACGATTTCAACAACAACCTGATGATCATCCTCGGCCAGACGGAGATGGCCATGATCTCGATGGATCCCGACAATGCGCTGATCCAGCGCCTCCATGAGATCGACCGGGCCGCCCAGCGCTCCGCCAACCTGACACGCCAGCTGCTCGCCTTCGCGCGGAAACAGACCATCGCCCCGGTGGTCCTCAACCTCAACGACACCGTCTCGAACCTCCTCAAGATGTTGAAGCGCTTGATCGGAGAGGACATCGACCTGGCCTGGTCCCCGGAGGCCGACATCTGGCCGGTCCGCATGGATCCGGGCCAGATCGACCAGATCCTGGCCAACCTCGCGGTCAACGCCCGGGACGCCATCGCCGGCGTGGGAAAACTGACCATGGAGACCCGCAACACGGTCCTGGACGAATCGTACTGCCGGACCCACACCGGGACCGTTCCCGGAGCGTACGTGATGCTGGTGGTGGGCGACGACGGCTGCGGCATGGACCGGGAGACCCTCAACCGGCTCTTCGAACCCTTCTTCACCACCAAGCCGGTGGGCAAGGGGACCGGCCTGGGCCTCGCCACGGTCTACGGGATCGTCAAGCAGAACGACGGCTTCGTCCAGGTCTACAGCGAGCCGGGCAAAGGAACCACCTTCAAGATCTATCTGCCCCGGCACGAGGCGGAATCCCCAACCGCCCCCGTCCCCCTACCCGGGGAGATCCCCACGGGCACCGAGACCATCCTCCTGGTGGAGGACGACCCCGGCGTGATGGAACTGGCCGAGATGCTGCTCCGGGAGCTGGGGTACACCGTGCTGTCCGCCGGCCATCCGAACCGGGCCATCGAAACGGCGATGGACTACGACGGGGAGATCCACCTGCTGATGACCGATGTCATCATGCCGGAGATGAGCGGCCGCGACCTCCAGGAGCGGATCCTCGGCCTGCGCCCCGGAATCGGGAGCCTCTTCATGTCCGGCTACACCGCCGACGTCATCGCCCACCAGGGGATCCTCGATCCGGGGGTCCACTTCCTCCAGAAACCCTTCTCCCTGGAGGCCCTGGGGAGGAAGATCCGGATGGTCCTGGATCGGAACGCGGGCGGGGAGAAATAGCCGATCTCCGGTCCCGGACCCGACGGGTGTTTTCCCGTTCCCCCGTTCCGGGGAATCATTCTGCCTTGCCCGCCGGGAGGCCGGGAAACGCGCCGCCGTCGATCACCCGCCCGGCGCCGCTTCGGATCCATCCCGAACCGTAGATCTCCTCGAACAGCCGGATGGCCGCCGTCCCGGTGCAGTGGGACGGCGCCGCATACCGTATCCCCAGGTCCTGGAGCCCCGAGATTACGCGACGGACCTCCTCCTCCCCCCGCGACATCAGGTGGAATCCGCCCACCGCCAGATAGACCGCCGATCCGGTCAGTTTTTGGGCCCTTTCCACGATGTGCCGGATGCCGGGATGGGCGCAGCCGGTGATCAGGACGATTCCCCGGTCGGTGACCACCAGAAGCGCGTGTTCATTGCGGACGGGGCTCTCCATCTCCCCGGTGGTCAGGGCGTTTTTCCCGATGACCCGGGGCTCCTGGACGCCCACCAGGGCGCATCCGTAGACCTCGGACAGCCGCCGGTATCGGGGCAGCGCCGAACCGGGTACATGGATCTCGACGTTCGGGTTTTCGCCCAGGAACGCCACCAGTCCGCCGTTGTGGTCGTAGTGGTCGTGGGAGATGAAGACAACATCCACCCCCTCGGGATCGACCGCCAGACCGGAGAGGTTCTCCATCAGAATCGACCCCTGCCCGCCGGTGTCGAACAGGATCGTCCGGTCCGGGCCCTCCACCAGACAGGCGAACCCATGGTCGGTCTTCAGGTCCGGGGCGAATTCATAATTGTCGTAGATCACCGTGATGGCGAGGTCCTCAAAATCGACGGCCTCGGCCTGGTCCATGAGAGACGCCATTTCCACCTCCTGTTTCGGTGGTCCTGAAAAAGAGAGAAGAAGAACGATCGACATCCGAAGCAACAGCGAGCCAGTCATCGATCCGCCCTTTTCATGGGGTTTCCGAGACCCGTTGTCAGGCGGGGCCGCCCAGATCCGGAAACCGGTTGATCCCCCGCAGGTAATCCATGTCCTCCCGGTACCACCCCTCCCAGCCGATCTTCCGCAGCTTCCGGCCGTGGAAGTATTGGACCGCCTGCTTGAAGCCGAACCGCCAGATGGCGGTCCACAGCTTTCCGCCCCGCTGGACCCGTTCAGACGGCTCCCACCACCCCAGGATGGTCTGGCGGTGGTACCAGACCAGGTACTGGAGCCGGTCCCGGTCCAGCCGGCGGGTCCGGACGTTGGCCCACATGCCGTTGTACCAGCGGTAGTCGTCGGGGTTGGTGACCAGGCCGGCCTCCAGGAGGAGCTTTCGGATCCCCGTCCGGGGGTAAGGGGTCAGGATCTGGCAGTAGACGGAGTCGACGCCGAGGTCCCTGAGAAACCGGAGATTCGTTACCAGGTCCGCCTCTTCGTCATCGGGAAAGCCGAGGACCAGGCCGCCCACCACCATGATCCCATGTTTGTGGCACAGGGCCACCGCCCGCCTGGACGCCTCCACGATGTTCCCCTTGTTGGCCGCCTTGAGGTTCTCGGCGGAGACGTTCTCGATCCCCAGGAAGATCGACCGCATGCCGGCCCGGGCCATCTTCTCGACCATCGTCTCGTTTCTCGACATGGAGACGCAATCGGCCTGGATCACGAAGTTGAGCCCCCTGTACCTCCGGGCGATGATGGCGTCGCACAGGTCGATCACCCGGCCGGGGTCGAGGACGAGGTTGTCGTCGGAGACGAAGATCCACCGGGTCTTGCGTTTGTGGTAGATGTCGTCCAGGTCGGCCAGGACCCGCTCGATGGGAAAGGCCCGAAACCGGCGGCCGTACATGTGGCGGATGGAGCAGAAGTTGCAGTTCCTCGTGCACCCCCGGGAGGTCTCCATCACCTCGATGCGGCGGTTGAGCAGGTGGTATCCCCAGGTGAGGCGCCGTTCGTCCCGGATGGGCAGCTTCAGTTTCGAGAGGTCGGCCAGCTCGCCCTGGGGGTTGTGGACGAAGACGCCGTCCTCCTTGTACGAGAGGCTGGGGATCTCCGGCAGCCGGTCCCGACCCTCCAGGGCGTCGACCAGGCGGCGGGCCGCCTCCTCCCCCTCCCCCCGGGCCAGGAAGTCGATGAGGCCGGCTTCGGGAGAGGCGGCGATCTCCTCGTACATCAGGGTGGCGTGGTATCCGCCCACCAGGATCCGGGCCCTGGGAACCAGGGATTTCACCAGGCGGATGATCCGGACGCAGGTGTCGTACTGCCACGACATGGCGGAGAGGCCCACCAGGTCCGGCGCGAGTTTGGGCAGGGTCCGGGAGAGGTACTTCCGGACGCCGCGCCGCTTTCGGATCAGGTCGATGAGAAAGACCTGGTGGCCGTCGTCGATGTTGGCCCCGACGCTGGCGATGCCGAGGTTGGGCATGTGGATGGCCGCCTCGTGGAGGACCAGGGGCGCCACGTCGGGCATGGACATGAGGACGATCTTCATGGAACGTTCTGATTTCCTTTCTACTTCAGTTTCTCCACCACTTCCGACCGGTACCGTTTGGGGCCGAGGATGAACCGGGCCGTGACAAAGGAGCCGAGCACGGCCCCGAGCACCCCCGGCGCCAGGACGCTCTGGCCGGCCAGGAAAAGCCCCGTGACCGGGGTCTTGGAGAGCAGCGCGGCGGAGAAGAGCTGCTCCCCGGACCGGAGCACACCGTAGGCGCTCCCCCCCGGCGTGGCCACCCAGTCCCGGAGGGTCAGCGGGGTGTAGACGTCGAGGATCCGGGGATCGGGGATCGGCCCCAGGATCGGCTCGGCCTCCCGGATCATCTCCAGGGCCGTCTTCCGTTTGCGTTCCTCATATTCCGGCCCCCGCCGGCCGGTGCGGGTTCCGGTCCACGGCTCCCATTGTTCGTCGCGGCCCGCGCCGAGGATCGACAGAAGGACCTTCCCGTTCCCCCCCATCCGCCGGACCTGGTGGAACCGCATGTCGGTGATGGCGCCGTCGGGCTCCCTTCGGATCCGGAAGAGGTTGTAGGGGATCTCGGCCAGGGTGTCCCCGTCCACTGTCGCCTGGACCCCGAGGATGGCATGGGTGTTTTGGAGCCCGGTGATCCGCTTCCGGTAGATGGGCGGGGCGGAGCCTTCGGGGAGCAGGGCCAGGGCCGTGGCCGGATGGACGGCGGCCACCACCACCGGCGCGGCCAGGGTCTCCCCCGAACGGAGCCGGACCCCCGTGACCCGGCGACCTTCGGCCGCCACCGCCGCGGCCCCGTCCCCGAGGATCAGCCGCCCGCCCAGATCCCGGAGCCGGTCGACCAGAACCGTCGCCATGTGGGGACCGCCGCCCGCCACCCGCCAGGAGGAGAGGAGGTAGCTCACCAGGGCCATGTGGTGGTAGAAGACCGGGCACTGGTCCGCCGGCACCCCGATCCAGGCGGAGGGGACCGAGAGGACCGCCTTCAGGCCGGGGGAGCACCCCAGTTGGTCGAGGAAGGCGCCCATCAGGTCGAAGAAGGCCGACGGCGCCGCCTCCCCGGCGTCACCGGTCAGCAGGCCGCCGGCGCCGAGCAGGTCCGCCGCTCCCCGGAGACGGGCCATGATCCCGGTGATCTGGGATCCTTCATCGGGAAAGGCCGCCCGCAGGTTCGCCTCGTAGGCGTCGAGCCCCTCGGGGAGGTCGAAGACCATGTCGTCGAAAATGTACCGGTCGATCACCCCGCCCCGGCCCATCCGCTCCAGGGAGAGGGCCCCGGTGACCCCCAGGTGGTCGAAGAGGCGCCGGAGGATCTGCCCCTCGTCCAGGGCGCCGATGTAGTGGACCCCCACATCGCATGGGATCCCCCGCCGGTAATACCCGCCCATCAGTCCGCCGGGCCGTCGGTTCTTCTCCACCACCGTCACGGGATACCCGCACCGGGCCAGGAGGATGGCCATGGAGAGGCCTCCGATCCCCGATCCGATCACCACCGCCGGGACGGGCTCCGGAAAGGTTCCCTTGGCCGTCATTTCCGCTCCATGAGTGCCCGGGCCGCGGCTTTGAGTTCCGAGACCGAACCGAAATCGGCGGGATCGAGGGTCCCGATCCGGTCGATCCCGATGGTATTGGCCACACAGGTGTTGAACCGGAATCGGCCCGGCGGAAAGAGGCGGTGGGTGTTCCGGACCCGGAGGACCACAACGGGGGCGCCGGTCCGCCGGGCGATCTTGAAGGCCCCGGGGTTGAAGGGGCCGATCCCCTCCCCCCGTCCCCGGGTCCCCTCGGGGAAGACGAAGAGGTTCCCCCCCTGGTCCAGAAAGGGCCGCAGATTGGCGATCTGTCCGATCATCTGCGCCTCCAGCCCCGCCTCGGGGGTCGCGGGTAGGTACCCGGCCCGGCGGAGGACCCGGCCGAAGATGGGGATCCGGAAGAGGCTGCTCTTGACGATGGTCTTCTGTCGCGGAAATAGGGAGATGAAGAGGATCGGGTCGAGGTAGGAGAGGTGGTTGCAGACCACCACCGAGGACCGGATCGCCGTGACGCCGGGGGCCGCCTCGATCCGAAGGCCCGGCGTAATGGCCGCGAGCAGCCGGAAGAAGATCCGGAAAAACCGGTGGATAAGCCCCTGGCAGGCGGACTCCTGGTCCCGGGCGGCGAGGACCCGGAGGAAATAGACCGGGGCGAAGCAGACCACCCAGCCCAGGGTGAAGTAGGTCCAGGCGGCCAGGGGGATCAGGAGGTCGAGGGCCGGCTTGAGCGGCGCAAGGCCGCTCGTCGGACGGCGGGAGAGGTCTTCAGCCATGGGCCCGCTTCAGAAACGGACAGAAGACGAACCCGTCAGGGACGATGGCCCCATGGAAGCCGTACACCAGGAAGTCGTATTGTTGTCTCCAGCCCGCCATCTGTCGATCGTTGTCCGCGCCATGTCCCCGAGTCTGATGTTCCATCGATCCGCCCGCCGGCGCCGGGTGTCCATCCCGGCGCCGGGGTCGGAGGACTGAAAGGTAGAACGAACCTGTCGGGTTCGTCAACCGAATAAGCGTTGCTCTTCGGTTTTCCCGCTGTTGAAAAGCGGAGGGGGAGAGACCTGTATCAGGGATCGGGCGGCCGTGAACACGACTCCGGGATTCGGAGGGATTTTACCTCATGAAGAACGAACTCGGAGCAGCCGCATCTGGATGCCTATCCCGTTACTGGGTGTTCTCCCGCCGCTCTTCCATCTCTTCGGCCGCCTCCTCCGTGGCCTCTTCCACCTCCTCGGCTGTCTCCTCGGTCGCTTCTTCCACCCCCTCGGCCGTCTCCTCGGTCGCTTCTTCCATCTGCTCCGCAGTCGCCTCGGTGGTCTCCTCTATCGTTTCGCCCATTTCGCCGGCGGTCTCCCGGGTGGTTTCGACGGTCTCTTCCGCCGCTTCATCCAGCTGCTCCCCGGCTTCCTCCAAATCCGCTTCGGATTCATCGATCGTCCGTCCCATTTCCTCCCCCGCTTCTTCAGCGGGACCTTCTTCCTCGCATCCGATGGCACCGATGGCCAGTGCCGACAATAATGCCACAAAAATAAAAAGTCGTTTACAAATGCTCATTGCCGGATCTCCTTTGCGTTCTCTTTTTTCATGATGGTCCATACCGCTTGTCGATCATTCCTAACTTCGGGCATTCTCCATGCCTGGCACAAAATTTATCAACCCTCCTTGGGGAATCATATACAGTGAGATGGGTATTTGGGGGTGATTGAAGACGTATATTCCATGTGAAATGGACAGTAATCATCCAAACCATTTCCCGGCGGCAATTCCGGAATGGCGTTGCCCCTCACCCCCCCCCATGGACCCCTGGGAGATGGCGCGGTTCCCCCGCACCTGCCGAGTCGTGGAGGCTACGATTCGTCATGCGGGCAAGCAGATCCATCTCGACGGTGGGCTCGGCATCTCGACCGATCCGCTTCACGTCGACGGGTCGGCGGGAACGTACATCAGGACGGCGGTCGATTAGTGGCGGATTGATATGGTTCTTTCATTCCGGGAATGATTTCCGTATAATGAAAGGGACATGGTCATTTGGTTACCATCCACGAATACATTTGCTTTGACTTCACCCACCTACGCCAAACAGAGGGGGGAGCATCACCCGTTTCTCGATTTCCTCCTCAACCAGGATTCGGTGGCGAAGGGTGGCTGGTGGATATCAGTCAGGTTACCTATAGCCATCAGACCTCCGAGGTTTTCGAAACCTCGGAGGTCTTCGACGGATACCGACCAACGGCATCGTCCGGACTTGGTTTTTTCTGATTCAGAAATGGGTAACGCTCCCACGGATGGTGAACAAAATCATGCGCGGATCAAGGCGATTTGC
>CAYSLC010000109.1:0-18386 GCA_964431545.1 uncultured Desulfobacteraceae bacterium
GTACGAGGAGTTGATCGATGAGATGGCCAAGCGGGCCCCCACGGATGACATGCGGCAGCGGATCACCGACCTTCGGGAAGGCGGATTCGAGTTCGACAAGATCCAGGAGAACCTGGCCCGGGCCGGGTCCGGAATGAAAACACGCATCGATTCCTAACCAACAGTTCAACCTGCGCGCGCGGCCTCGCTGCGCCGGCCGTCTCCGACCGACATCGAGCACGGCGCGGGACGCCGCGCGCGCTTCAACAGAACGGGCGTCTTCCGGGATGTACCCTGAAGAACGCCGGAAGCACCGGAAGAGAGCAACCCCTCCCATGTCGAATCCAGACCCATCGAGACAGAATCAACTGGAAACATTGAAGCAGATCATCCTCGACCATCGCCTGCCGAGGGCCGACTTCGCCCTGTTCGCCGTGGCATGCCCCTATTGCGGCAAGGCGGACCGGATCCGAAAGCTGGAGCCCCCCGGGGATCTGGACGGGGAGATCCCTCCGGAGGCGGCCGGGACTTACGGGGACTTGTGGCGGTCCCTCGCTTCCCTGGAGACCTCCCTGGGGATCTGCGGGTTCTGCCGGAACATTCTGAGGCTCCATCCGCGGGGGGGACGGGCCGAAGGCGTATACGAATAATCGGAAAAAGGATCGTCCGACCATGAAGATCGAAGTGCTGGGAACGGGCTGCGCCCGATGTGAACAGCTTTACGAGAACGCCAGGTCCGCCGCCGCCGAGTTCGAGGGTATCGAGGTGGAGAAGAACGCGGACATCAAATACATCGCCGGCAAGGGCGTCTTCATGACGCCGGGATTTCTCATCGACGGAACCGTGGTCTCGTCGGGAAAGCTCCTGTCGGCCGAGGAGATCAAGGGGAAGATCAAGGAGCGCCTGTAAGATCATGGAAGACCGCACCTTCGTCTATCTGATCACCGGTTTTCTCGGCGCCGGGAAAACCACGTTTCTCAACCGCATCATCGACCGGTTCCCCAAGGAGAAGAAGCTGACCCTGCTCATCAACGAGTTCGGGGAGATCGGCGTGGACGGCTCCCTGGTGGAGGGCGACGAGATCGACATGATGGAGATCAGCAAGGGGTCCATCTTCTGCGTCTGCGTCAAGACCGATTTCATCAAGGGACTCTATGAACTCGACAACAAGATCCGGCCCGACGTCCTGCTCATCGAATCCACCGGCGTGGCCAATCCGTCGGATCTGAAACGGGACCTGGCCCTGCCCATCTTCAACGACCGCTTCAAGTTCCGGGAGCAGTTCTGCATCCTCGACGCCGTCCACTTCCTCGACGCCTACGACGCTTACGCCTCTTTGGAGAAGCAGATCGCCTCGTCCACCGCGTTCATCCTCAACAAGACCGACCTGGCGACGCCGGAGCAGGTGGCGGGGGTCAAGGAGGTGGTGGCCCGGTTCCATCCGGACCCGGCCTTCCACGAGACCGCCTACTGCGACATTCCCCTGGACCATTTCTTCCCAGAGGGGTTCCTGGAGGAGCCGGGGGAGGGGGGAGAGGCGCCCGCGGAGCGGATGCCGAGACTGACCGACGCCCAGCTCGACCAATTCATCGAGGAACTTCTGGACAGTCCGGACCTCCAGACGACCCCCCCCGATCAGCTTCTGTCCGCGACCTACCGGTGGAAGGGGACGGACCTGGACGGCATCCGGCATACGGCCGAAAACCTGCCCAAGGCGGTGGTCCGGGCCAAGGGGTTCCTGGAGACCCCGGAAGGGCTCCACATTTTCAACTACGTCATGGGCGACTGGGAGATCAAGCCGGCGACCACCGCGCCGGAGCGGATCCACCATCGGAACGTGGTGGTCTTCATCGCTCCGCCGGACGCCATGGAGGGCGTGGAGCAAGCCTGTGACGCCGACCAATGGACCGGGCTGGGAACCTATCAGCCCTTCACATCCGGAGGAGGTGCGTAATGGCCGAGCCCCAACCCTATGATCTGATCATCGCGGGCACCGGGCCCGCCGGGCTGACCGCCGCCATCTACGGGCGACGGTTCGGACTCCGGGTGGTGGTCTTCGGCGACACCCCCGGGGGAAACCTCTACATGGTGGAACGGATCATGAACTACCCCGGATTCACCGGCGGCATCTCCGGCACCCAGCTGGGCACCACCGCCTTCACCCAGGCACAGGCCGAGGGGGCGGTCTTCCCCATGGTCCTCCTGGATCGGCTGGCGGAGGCCGCGGGGGAGGGATTCCTGGCCGTGGATGCCGACGGAACGGCCTACACGGCGCCGGCAGCCCTGGTCGCCACCGGCCGGCGGCCCAAGATCCTCTCCGTCCCCAACGCCGACAAACCGGGGATCCATTTCTGCTCCATCTGCGACGGCCCCCTCTACCGGGACCGGGGGGCGACCCTGGCGGTGATCGGCGGCGGCGATCGGGCCGGACACCACGCCCTGACCCTCGCCAATGTGGCCGGGAAGGTCCTGCTGGTGACAAAGGATCCCCGCCCGGCCATGGAGACCGCCCTCCGGACGGCCCTGGAGGAGAAGGGCAACGTGGAGATCCGCACCGGGGCCGAGGTGGTCGGGTTCACCGGCGAGAAGGAGATCCACGGCATCGAGGCGGCGTCGGCCGGGGGCGAAACGGAGACGGTCCCCGTGGACGGCGTCTTTCTGGCCATCGGATGGCTGCCCAATCTGGGGATGCTCGACCTGCCGGCCGATCGGGACGCCGACGGGTACCTGGTGACGGGTGACGGGCTCATGACCTCTCGGCCGGGCCTCTTTGCCGCCGGGGACGTGCGGACCACGGATCTCCGCCAGGTGGTGACCGCCTGCGCCGACGGGGCCCGGGCGGCCACCGGCGCGTTGGACTACCTGGAGCGGAAGCGGACGGGCTGAACAGGGCGTTCCATGGCAGACGCCGCCGAACCCATCCTGTTGGAGATCACCTACGAGGGGGACCACTGCATCCCCTGCGTCTACATGGTCAAGGTGGTGGAGGCGGTGGCGCCCGAATACGGGGATGCGCTCGATTGGCGGAAGGTGGTGCTCACCCGGCGGGAGGGGGCGCTCCGATTCGATGCGCTTTCCAAGCGGCTGGGGCGTCTGGCCCCGGTTCCCGCCATCTTCATCAACGGGGATCTGGCCTTCGACGCCACCCCCGGAGAGGATCAACTGAGACGTGTTCTGGATCGGTATATCGACGATGATCAAAGCCGCGCGGTGGACCGGAAAGATGATGATGGCTGAGGGGTCCCGAAAAGAGCGGAGCGAAGGGGAGCCGGCTCCCGCCGACGGCCGGATCACCATCGAGGTGATGTACAAGGCCGATTACTGCCTTCCTTGTTACTTCATGGACCAGGCGGTCCTGGAAGTCCTCCCCAACTACGGCGACCGGGTGGACTACCGCCGGGTCGATTTCATGAACGGCGAGGGGCGCCGGCGGTTTCTGGAACTCTCCGTTTCGCTGTTCGGGGAGGAGGGGGTCTTCCGGAAGCTTCGGGTGGCCCCGGTGCCGTCCCTGTTCATCGACGGTGAACTCTTCTTCGACGCCATCCCCCCCCGGTTTGAGCTGGAGGCCGCCATCGAGGAGGCCCTCGGCGGGCCCCCATCGACACTGAACCGCGCCGACGGCGCCTGATCCACAGTCGAACGTCCATGGCATCCGAGGATACCGAGAAACGATATATTTTCAAGACCCACGGTGTCTGCCCGCCGGAGATCCATTTCACCCTGGAGGACGACATCCTGCGGGAAGTCCGGTTCGTGGGGGGCGGCTGTCCGGGAAACGCCAAGCTGGCGTCGCGGTTTCTCAAGGACCGGGCGGTCTCCGAGGTGGTCGAACAGGTTCAGGGGATCCCCTGCCGGAACGGGACCTCCTGCCCCGATCAGCTGGGGCGGGCCTTGGCAGCGGTCCGGGAAGGGGCACTGACGCCGGCGGCCTCCTTCCGCATCTTCACCGATCCCGACCCCCGCCGCCGCATCGCCATTTTGCCCGGACCGGCCGGGGACGTGGCGCTGCTCGATGACCTCCTCGACGGCGCCGACCGCCTGGGGGCCGATGGCGTCTACTGCATGGGTGATCTCACCGGTGCGGGCGGCGAAAACCCCGACATTTTAAGACGGCTCCGGAAGCGGTCGATCCCCGCCGTTCTGGGGGACCGGGACTGGGCCCGGGTCCAGGAGAGCGGGGACACGGCCTCCGACTGGCGGGACCGGCTCGCGATCCTTCCCCAGGTGGTCTCCTTCCATCTGTCGGGAAGATCCGGGGTCGCCTTCCACGGGGGATACCTTCGGGACCTGCCGGGGTTCTCCGACTACGAGCCGTATGCCCTGGAGATCAACATGGTCTGCGATCTCACCGATTACCTGCGGGACGCGGCCGTTTTTCCGGCCCTGGAGGCCATGATCCCTCAGTTTTCGGCCGGTGTCGTCGTCTTCGGACATCACGGCGGATGGCGCCATATCGAGGTGGGCGGGGTCCACTTCGTCGGGATCGGGGAACCGGTGGCCGGCGGCGCCGCCCGGATCGGTCTGCTCACCGGGCGGGAAGGATCGGTGGCGTTCGAAATCCATGAAATTCCGGGCGTTCGCGGAAAACCGGCTCCCGGAGAGGAGAAAGGGGTTGCGCCATGACCGAGAAAGTCGCGGTGGACGTGCTGCTGACCGACTTCAACCAGTGACTCGCCTGCGTCTATATGGCGGAATCGGTAAAGGCTTTACCGGAGGAGATACAGGCGCTGATGGATGTAAGGGAATGGGACATGCGGACCCGGGAAGGGATCCAGCGGTTTCGGGAGCTGCGGGCCAAGAGCCTGCCTTCCGTCGCCCTGGACGGTGAGCTGGTCTACGAGTCGCTGATCCCCGGTCAGGAAGAGCTGGCCGAGGAGATCCGACGCCGGTTCCATTCCCGGACCGAAGGCTGACATCCAAGACAGGAAGGGGAAATCGGAGGACGATGCATCTAGAGGACGTCAACATCGAAGGGTTCAAGTCCTTCTCCGAGAAGACCAACATGAGCTTCCAGCCCGGCATCGATGTGATCATCGGGAACAACGGGGTGGGCAAATCGAACATCCTCGACGCCGTGGTCTGGGCCATGGGGGAGAACGACCTGGAAAAGCTCCGCTGCCATGATGCCGAGGAACTCTTCTTCGTGGGCAGCAAGGACTACGCGCCGGCCGGGCATGTGGAGGTGGAACTCAACTTCCGGGAAGGGACAGGGAAGGATGCCCCCAAGACCCAGGTGATCCGGCGGATGGACCGGGACGGCCGGGAGACCTACCGCATCGGCGGGCGGACCCTGGACCGGAAACAGTTCCTGGCGGGCCTGGAGAAGCTGTCGGTCGCGGACGCCCTCAAGACCATCGTCCGCCAGGAGCAGATCAACGACATGCTGACCCTCGAGCCCCGACGCCGCTTCCAGTGGATCGAGGGGCTGGTGGGGCCAAACGGCGACGGAACTCTCCCCCGGCGCCTCGCGGAGGAGACCGCCCCCCAGTTTTCCCGCTATTTGAAGACCCTCTTCCCCAAGGGGGACGGGGCCCTCCGGGTGGAGGAGCGGCAAGGGGAGCCGGCGGTGGAGATCGAGGTCACCCTCTCCGGGGGCCGGGCCCGGAAGGCCCATCAGCTCTCCGGCGGGGAGAAGTCGGTCACCAGCCTCGCCCTGAAGCTCGCCGTCTTCGACCAGCTCGAAAGCCCCTTCTACCTCCTCGACGAGGTGGAACCCTCCCTCGACTACGCCCACCACAAATCGATGCAGGCCTTTCTCAAGGCACTCGCCGCCCGCAAGCAGCTGATCATGATCACCCACCTGCGGAGCACCATCGAACTGGCCAGCACCCTCCACGGGGTGCGGACCCGCTTCGACGGGTCGTCCTTCATGAAGTTCTACTTCGTCATGAACGAACGGCTGCTCAGGCTCTACAAGTGCTGCTAGGGGCATAATTTATCCGGACGGCGGCCGCCGGGGCCGTCCGGACCTCCGGGAGGCGAGGGATGTCGATCAAGCGCGTGATCCGGGGACTGGCGCCGCTGGCCATCGTCCTGATCGTCTGGCAGGCGGCCGCGTACCTTGTCCTGTCCCTCCGGGGGGTGGCGTTTCCCACCCCTTGGGAGACCCTCGCCAAACTGGGCACCCTGCTGGCGGGCGAGCCCGTCTCCCGCCGGACGCTCTATGTCCACCTCATGGACAGCCTCCGCCGGTGGATGGTCGGTTTCGGCATCGCCGCCTCCCTGGGCACCGGCTACGGGCTGGTGGCGGGGCGGGTCCGATGGGTGGAAAATGCCACGGCCGGGATCCCCCAGCTTCTGCTGCTCATCCCGGGGCTGGCATGGATCCCGGTGGCCATTCTGCTCTTCGGCATCGGGGAGTCGGCGACCATCTTCATGATCGCCGCTTCGGCCTTTGCGCCGGTCGCCATCAACGTCCTGTCGGGGATCAAGAACATCGACGTCATGCTCATCCGGGCGGCCCGGATGATGGGGGCCGGAAAGAACGCCCTCTTTTTCCACGTGCTGATTCCGGCGGCCCTGCCGGCCATCATCAGCGGGTTGCGGATCGGACTGGGCACCGGCTGGCGGGTGCTGGTGGCCGCCGAGATGGTGGTGGGAAGCGGCACCGGCCTGGGGTATTCCATCATCCAGGCCCGGTGGACCCTCGACTACGCCGCCTCGTTCGCCTGCCTCCTGGTGATCTGTTGCATCGGCCTGCTCTTCGACCGGGTCCTCTTCCGGATGGTGGAGCGGCGCCTTGGAAGGTGGACCCGCCACAAGGAGGGGTCGTGATCTCCTTTCAACAGGTCGGCAAATCCTACCGCAACCAGGCGGGCGATCCGGTGACGGTCCTGAAGGATCTCGATTTCACCATCGAAGAGGGGCGGTTCGTCTGCGTACTCGGCCCCAGCGGGTGTGGGAAGACCACCCTGCTCAACCTGATCGCCGGGTTCTCGGCGCCCGCCTCCGGACAGGTCCGTTTCCAGGGGGAGCCGATCCGGGGGCCGGGGCCGGATCGCGGCGTGGTCTTCCAGGACCCGACCCTCTTTCCGTGGCTTTCGGTCTGGCAAAACGTCGCCTTCGGGCTCCGGCTCAAGGGGGAAGGCAAGGGGCGCATCTCGGAAAAGGTCGGGAAATATCTCGACCTCATGGGGCTTGCCGGCCATTCCGAAAAGTACCCCCATGCCCTCTCCGGCGGGATGCGGCAGCGGGTGGCCATCGCCAGGGTCCTCGCCCTGGAACCGAAGGTCCTGTTGATGGACGAGCCCTTCAGCGCCCTGGACGAAAACACCCGGGAGCGGCTCCAGGACGAACTGCTGCGGATCTGGACGACCCACCGCCGCACCGTGGTCTACGTCACCCACAGCGTGGAGGAGGCCGCCTACCTGGGCGACCGGATCTTCATTCTGGGCACGGCCGATGGGGGGCTCCACGCGGATATCCCCGTCTCAATGACACGGCCCAGGGACCGCGCGTCGACGACGTTCCTCCGGTTCACGGAGAAGCTCCGCCGCCGTCTGGCGGAACAGCCGTGCTGCATTCAGCCCCTGTTTTACGGATCGCCCGGGGGCGCTCCCGGAAAGGCGTCGGCGGCAGAGGGAGCAGAGGGAACGGTGAAGGGGATCGGTGATCCGTAGCATGTAGAAAAGATGCTTCCATCTGTCATCGGGAGGTTCGGATGAGAAAAAGACGAGGAAAAACACAAGGGCGGTTCGTTTGGGCGGCGGCATTGACAGTGATGTTGGGGGCCGTTGTTACCGGGACGGCCGTGAGCGCCGACACGGAACCGGCGATCCGATTTGCGTTCCAGGATCGCATCGGCAGCGTGATCCCCATCATCGCGCACCAGCGGGACCTGTTCGCCCGGGAAGGGGTTGAGATCGACCCCCTGCGGTTCAGCAGCGGCCCCGCCTGTGCCGAGGCCCTCTATTCCGGCGCGGCCGATGTCGCCGCCATGGGGGATACCACCGCCGTCATCACCACGGCACGGAGTTCCCGGTTCGTGATCTTCGCCAGCCATGCGACCGGCGAACACCGCCATCGCGTCATGGTCCGAAAGGGTGCGCGGATCGATTCCCTGGCGGATCTGAAGGGGAAACGGCTGGGGGTCAAAAAAGGCACCTCCACCTACGGCGGTCTGCTCTCGGCCTTGAACCGGGCCGGGATTCCGGTCCATACGATCGAGATGATCGACCTGACGCCCCCCACCCAGGTGGATGCGCTGCTCGCCGGCTCCCTGGACGCCTTCGCCGCCAGCGAGCCGACCCCCTCCATCGCCGAGCAGAAGGGCGCCAGGGAGTTGACCACCCTGGGCGGCTTGGGGAACAGCTACCCCATCGTTCTCCTGGCGAAACGGGATCTCATCGAAAAGCGGGAACCGTCCATCCGTAGATTCGTTCGGGCCCTGGGATCGGCGGGGCAATACGCCGCGACGCACCCGGAGGAGACCGTCCAGATCCTGGCGGCCGAGACCGGGCTCGCCCCGGAGACCGTCCGACGGGCCATGGAAAACCATCGGTACCGGCTCTGCCTCGATGAATCCATCCTGTCGAGCCTGAGACAGATGGCCGTTTTTCTCAGGGATCAGGCGATCATCCAAAAGATACCCGATTTCTCCGGGGTGGTGGACCGGCGGTTCACGGGGGCGTGTGCTCCCTGAGGGGTTCGCGGGGAGCGCTCACGTCCATCCGATGGCCGCCACGTGCACGCGAACGCCCTCGGTCTCCGTCTCCCCCGATAGTTGATTCAGGACCGCCTCGTCGGTCACGGGAGCGAACAGGGCGACGGTCACGCGGTCCAGACCGAGGCTCTTGGCATACCGGGCCGCCTGGCGCCGCGCCGTTTTGACCCCGGCGGCGTCCACGAAGCTCTTGACCTCGATGATCCCCCGCTTTTCCCCGCACCGGATGTGGAGGTCGACCTTGCCGTTTCCGGTGGGAAACTCCGGGCTGACGGTGCATCGGCGGCCGATGGCCGCAAAGAGCCAGGCGTAGAGATGGAAATGGCCCACCGCCTCGGTGGGATGGATATCGGCCCTTCTCGGCTGATCCTTCCAGGGGGTGAGCCCTTTCTCCTTGAGCCGGCCGAGGTAGTCCCGATACCGGCCCAGGAGGGCGGGGAGATCCAGCTCGTCCCCCTCCAGGACATCCGTCAGCTCGTCCAGGGGATGCAGGGCGAGGATCGGCAGGTGGTCGCCCACCAGGTCGTCGGTGAGGGCGTCGTAGAGGTTGTGCTGGACAAAGGGGCACGAAAACCGGCAGATCTGGGTGGTCTCTCCGTTTTCGTTCACCGTGTCCTGGGCGTCGATGATGCCGTTTAAGTAGAGATAGGAACACCACTCGCTGCGGAGGCTGAAGGGGATATCCGACCGGGAGAAGAGGGCGATGACCTTGTCGGTGTGCCGGTTCCGGGCCTTGGCGATCAGGTTGAGCAGGGTGTTGTTCCATTCGGTCCTCCGGGCCCGGCCGTACACGTACCGCCAGAGGGGAAGGTCGATGGGCTTCTCCGCCCCCGGGTTGTAGGTCTCGGTGAGAAGCTCCCCGAACCAGCCCACCAGACCCGGCTGCCCCCGGGTGGCGTCGTGGATTGACGAGACCACCTCGGCGGAGACCGGCTGTCCGCTCTCCGCCACATACTGCCGGAACAGGTCGGCCACCTCTTCGAAGGAGAAGTTGGGCACGTGGAGCGACCGCTGAACGTTGAAGGGGGAGCCGCGAAGGCTTTCCACGCCCAGGACCGCCCGGACGCCGATCAGGGCCAGGCCGTGGAGCCGGTGGGATTCCCGTTTCAAATAGATGTCCCGGAAGACGGAGACGAGCCGATCGATGATCCGGCGGGGGAGGCTGTCGAATTCGTCGATGAAGAGGACGACCGGTCGGTCGAAGAGCCCCTTGTCCACGGAGAAGAGATCGGACCATTCCGTCCAGTTCCGGGGAACCGGCGGTTCAACGCGGAAGGTGGCGCGGAAGAGATGGGGAACACGGGCGAAGAAGGCCTCGTCCGGATCATCCTCCTCCAGGATCAGCCCCTGGGCCGACGCATCCGCGACCTCGAATCGATCCGGGTACTCGGACGCGATCTCTTCCTTCACCCGCCGCATCAGCCACGTCTTTCCGGCCTGGCGCGGCGCCCAGATGGTGAAAAAGTGGCCGCCCTTTTCGGGATCGCCGATGATCCGTTGAAGGCATTTCGCGATGAGTTCCGTTCTGGGAACGCAGAAATGGTCCTCGCAGTCCACCGGACCGTAGGAATGGAAATGTCTCATGGCTCCTCCTGAATCCATCTCCCTGCATGATACCAGACGGGGCCGTGGAACGCCACCGATACCATGCCCGATCAGGGGTCCGTTCCGTCGGGCATGGGGCGGAATGGTGGAAATGCCGGAATGCCGGCGGATCATCCGGAAGGTCCCGGTCACCCGTGATCCCGGGTCGCCGCCCGGGGATCGATGCCGTCAAGGTGGGCGTCGTCGTCCAGGGCGAGGCAGCGCCATCCCCCGTTCCGATGGAACAGGGTGTTGAGGGCGGTCCGCACCCCCCGGTACCGCCCCTCCCCCGCCATCCCCGGCCCGAGGACATACCCCATGAAGAGGCGGACCGCGCCGCCGTGGGAGACGACCAGGACCCGACCGCCCGCGTGCTTCCGGGCGATCTCCGTCATGGCCGCCACCATCCGGCGGCGAACGGCCGACATCCCCTCGACCTCCACCGGAAACGGAAGGACCGGATATTCGCTCTCCCGTTCCTGGTCCACCCAGCGCCCCTCCCGGAGCCGCAGGTCCTGGATCACCGGAAGACCGGTCAGACGGGACAGGGGCCGGGCGGTCTCCCAGGCCCGGCGCAGGTCGCTGGCATGGAGGGCGGTGAGCCCCGCCCCGGCCAGGCGGTCGGCGAGCCGCCGGGCCATGTGTCGGCCGGTATGGTTCAGGGGGGTGTCCGTGTGTCCCTGGACCCGGCCGTCGGCGTTCCACTGGGTCAGGCCGTGGGTGACCAGGTACACCGTGGTCCCCCCGGCGACTCCGCCGTTCCCGGTGTCTCCGCCGGAAGCCCCCGTGAATTGCCTTGATTTTTGACCGGATTTGCGCAAAGGTTGGCCCATCACTCACCCCGAGCAAAGGAGGAGACATGGCTTTCGATATCTCAGAACCGAAGATCACCAAGGAGGAGATCCTCTTTCTCGACGACCCCAACTTCCGGCGGGAGAACGTCTGCATCATCACCGGCGCCGCCACCGGCATCGGCCGGGCCGCCTCGGTGGTGGCCGCCGCCAACGGCCTGACCGTGGTGGGCCTCGACATCGCCGAGGCGGAGGCGGAGAAGACCGGGGAGATGGTCCGGGAGCAGGGCGGGGCTTTCATCTTTGTCCGGGCCGATCTGACCCGGGACGAGGAGATCGAGCGGGCCGTGGCCGAGGCGGCCAAGGCGGGGACGGTCAAGTACCTCTTCAACGTGGCCGGGATCCAGCACGTCGATCCCATCGACAAGTTCCCCATGGAGAAGTTCGACCTCATGCAGCGGCTGATGATCCGCGCCCCGTTCTATCTCTCCAAGCTCTGCGTCCCCCACATGAGGCGGAGCCCGGACGGTGTCGGCGTGATCGCCAACATGGCCTCGGCCCACGCCCACATCTGCACGGTCAACAAGTCCTCCTACAACATCACCAAGTTCTCCCTCCGGGCCCTGAGCCAGTCGATCTCGGCGGAGGGGGCGGGAAAGATCCGCTCCTTCACCATCTCCACCGGGTTCGTCAAGACCCCCCTGGCCCTCAACCAGATTCCGGCCCAGGCGGAACAGCGGGGGATCACCCCCGAGGAGGTGGTGACCGACGTGATGATGGGCAACTCCCGGATCAAGGAGATGATGACGCCGGTGGAGGTTGGCAACGCCTTCGCCTTCGGGATCTCCCGGTTCGGCAAGTACCTGATCGGCGGCGACCTTCTCCTGGACGGCGGCATGGTCCTCACCTACGCCGAGATCAAGAAGAAGTAGCCGGAGAAAGGCCGGGGCGCTACTCCCCGATCCCCGACGCCTCCCGGATGTTGCGGGCCATGGCCGAGACGTCCTCGTCGCCGTGGCCCTTGCCGATGAGGCCCGATTCCACCTGCTCCACGTAGGCGGCCACCGGGATCGTCACCCCCAGTTCCCGGGCCACCTCGAGGGCGATGCCGAGATCCTTGCGGTGGAGGCGGACCCGGAACCCCAGGGGGTAGTCGTTTTTGATCATGTTGCCGGAGCGGTTGGCGAGCCCCCAGGAGCCGGCCGCGCCGCCCCCCACCGCCTCCACCACTTTCCCCATGTCGAGCCCCGCCTTGAGACCCAGGGCCATCCCCTCGGCCACGCTCCAGTAGGTGCCGGCCACGATGATCTGGTTGATCGCCTTGGCCGTCTGGCCGGCGCCTACCGGGCCGATGTGGTTGATGGTCTTTCCCATCGCCTCCAGCACCGGCATGGCCCGCTCCACCGCTTTCGATTCCCCGCCGATCATGATGGAGAGGGTCCCGTTCCGGGCCCCCTCGGAGCCGCCGGAGACCGGCGCGTCGATCATCCCGATCCCCTTCTCTCTCAGCCGGCCGGCGATGGTCCGGGTGGCCGAGGGGCTGATGGTGGACATGTCGATCACCAGTGCCCCTTCGGACGCCCCGTGGATCACGCCGTCATCACCCAGGATCACCGCCTCCACGTCCGGGGTGTCCGCGACACAGGTGATGATGAGGTCGGCGCCCCGGGCGGCGTCTTTGGGCGATGTGGCCCGGGTCGCCCCGGCCTCGGCCACCGGCTCCTCCCGTTGCCGGGTGCGGTTGTGGACGGTGACCGGAAAGCCGGCCTTGAGGATATTGAGGGCCATGGGGGCGCCCATGGTGCCCATGCCGATGAATGCCACGTTCATCTGTCACGCTCCTTTCTTGGGTCGGGTGCAACGGTCCACGAGATAGAGGATCGATTTGTAGTGGATGCCGCCGTGGAGGGTCAGGCCGATTTCACAAGTGCGGCTGTTGGAGTAGCCGGCCTCGCACCCCTTGACCTGGTCCCGCAGGGGGGCCAGGGCCGAGGCGTTGAGTTCCGGCACCGTAAAGCCCCGGTCCCCGGCGAAGCCGCAGCAGCCCACGTGGTCCGGGACCACCACCTCCCGGGCGCATTTTTCGGCCAGGGCCGTAAAATCGAGGGAGAGGCCCATCTTGACGGAACTGCACGAGACGTGGAGGGCCACCGGCCCGTCGACCGGGGTGAAGGCGAGCCGGGGGGCGATGAACCGGATGACGAAGCCCACCGGTTCGAACAGGGAGAGGCGGCTGTCGAGGCCCTGGCGCATGCGGTGGAGGCAGGGGCTGGTGTCGCAGAGGACCGGGAGGCGGCCGTTCTCCGACGCGGCCAGAAGCGCCCGCTCCAGTTGGCGGAGCTTCCGGTCCCCGGCCGCCGGAAACCCCTTGCTCTCGAAGGGCATGCCGCAGCACAGGTCCGACAGGTTCTCCGGAAGGACCACCCCGTATCCGGCCCGGTCCAGGAGCCGCCGGGCGACCGCGTGGAGCGGTTCGGCGTCGGGATCCCCCCGGGCCGGTCCCATGGTCCGGGAGACGCAGCTCGGAAAATAGACCACCGAAAGCGGGGCGCCGTTCCCCTGGATCCGCCGGGGCGCCGGCGCCGGTTTCGGCATGGCCGGGGTCCAGAGGGGGAGCCGGCCGCCGGAGAGTTCCCGGAGCCCCGTGGAGATCCGGCCCATGGCCGTGGGACCGAGGAGCCGGTGGGCCGCGTCGGCGGCCCCGAGGCCCCACCGGACCATCCGGGCCACCCCGGCGAACCCTTCGGCCGCCAGGCCGGCGAGCCGCGGGGCGGCGGTCCCCTCCGCGGCCAGGGCCCGGTGGACCTTGGTCAGCTCCCCGGTGTTGATGGCCACCGGACAGCTCTCCCCGCACAGGCCGTCGGCCGCGCAGGTTTCGTCCCCCTGGTAGGCGTAGTCGGCCCGCAGGGATCGGAGGCGGGACGGGTCCCCGCCGCTCCGCTCCAACCGGGCGATCTCCCGGGAGACGGTGATCCGGTGGCGGGGGGTGAGGGTGAGGTCCCGGGAGGGGCACCGGACCTCGCAGAACCCGCACTCGATGCACTTGTCCACGAGATCATGGGCCCGGGGCAGCGGCTTCAGGTGCTTGAGATGGGCCTGGGGGTCCGGGTTGAGGATCACGCCGGGATTGAGGAGATTCCGGGGGTCGAGAACCGCCTTGATCTCTTCCATCAGGCCGTAGGCCGCCTCCCCCCACTCGGCGGCCACGAAGGGGGCCATGTTCCGGCCGGTGCCGTGCTCCGCCTTGAGGGAGCCGTCGTACCGGTTCACCACCAGATCGCAGAGGCCGTCCATGAAGTCCCGGTACCGGGCCACCTCGGCGGGGATGGCGAAGTCCTGGGTGAAGACGAAGTGGAGGTTCCCCTCCAGGGCGTGGCCGAAGATGATGGCGTCGCCGTAGCCGTGCCGGTTGAGGAGATCCCGGAGGTCGACGGTGGCCTCGGCCAGCCGGGCGATGGGGAAGGCCACGTCCTCGATGATCACCGTGGTGCCGATCTCCCGCACCGCCCCCACCGCCGGGAAGAGCCCCTTGCGGATGTTCCACAGCCGGGTGTATTCGTCGACGCGGTCGGTGAATGCGGGGGGCAGGACCATAGGCAGCGGATCGAGGGCGGCGAGCACGGTCCGGATCTGGTTTTCCAGAAGCTGGGGATCCGGGGCCCGGGTCTCCACCAGCAGGGCCGCCGATCCGCCGGGAAGCTCGGCCAGGTACTCGGGCATGCCCGGTCTGCCCGCCACCGAGGCGAGGGCC
This sequence comes from uncultured Desulfobacteraceae bacterium, assembly GCA_964431545.1. GTDB lineage: Bacteria > Desulfobacterota > Desulfobacteria > Desulfobacterales > JAABSP01 > CAYSLC01. The sequence continues at coordinate 14,768 of CAYSLC010000109.1, forward strand.
GGCCGGTCCATGAGTTCCACCGCCGAGACCGGGGTCGGTTTGAGGAGGGTGGCTCCCCGGCAGGCGGTCCCGATGTCGGGAAAGACCAGCAGGGCCGTCGCCTTATAGGGGTGGTCCACGACGGTGTGGTAGACGATCTCCGAAAGGAACCCCAGGGTCCCCTCGGAGCCGATCATCAGGTGGGCCAGGATGTCGAAGGGGTCGGAGAAGTCGACAAGGGCGTTGAGGCTGTACCCGGTGGTGTTCTTGATCTTGAACTTGGCCCGGATCCGTTCGGCCAGGGGAAGATCCTCCCTCACGTTCCGGGCCAACAGGGAAATCCGGGCGAGGAGATCGCCGTGGGACCGCTGAAAGGCAGACCGGCTCCCGGGGTCTCCGGTGTCCAGAAGGGTTCCGTCGGCCAGGATCATCCGGAGGGAGGAGATCGTCTTGTAGCTGTTCTCGGCGGTGCCGCAGCACATGCCGCTGGCGTTGTTGGCGGCGATCCCCCCCACCATGGCGGCGTTGATGGAGGCGGGGTCCGGCCCGATCTTCCGCCCGAAGGGGAGCAGGGCGGTGTTGGCATGGCCCCCGATCACCCCCGGCCCCAGGCGGATCCGGCCGCCGCCGTCCAGAACCTCGCACCGCCCCCACCCCGAGGTGGCCATGAGGAGGATCGAATCGCTGATCGCCTGCCCCGAGAGGCTGGTGCCGGCGGCCCGGAAGGTGACCGGCAGCCCGCCCTCGTCGGCGGCCCGGATGACGGCGGCCGCTTCCGCCTCGCTTCGCGCCTTGACCACCATCTTGGGGATGAGGCGGTAGAAACTGGCGTCGGTGCCGTGGGCCAGGGTCCGCAGGGGGTCGGTGATGAGCCGATCCGCCGGGATCCGCCGGCTGAGGCGGTCATGGAGGCGTTGGTAGGGCTCGGGGAGCATGGTCCTTCTCCTCTGGCTGGGTGGCCGGTTGCGGTTCTTTCCCTATCCTGCCCCATCTTCGCCGGCATGGCAAGGAGGATGTGGCCGATTCCCGCTTGTTCTCGGGCGGGGAATAGGGTATTTTTCGCAATGGGATCCGTAAAATTACGGACCACCCGGTCGGATCATGCCATCCGAATCGATCATCCATCCCCAAGGGAGACCAGGAGATGTGTGAAATTCTCCGATGAAAACGAGTTCGATATGCCGCCATCCAGGATCATCCGAGGGTTGATCGCCGCAATCATGGTGTTCGGCCTGCTGTCGGCCGCCGGCTGCACCGACGATGACAAGGACTGCCTCCCCATCGGCCGGGGGGGGATCAAGCGGGACATCCTCGCCCAGGTCAACCGGGAGCGGGCCCAGGGGAACATGTGCGGGGCCGAATACTACCCGCCGGTCCACGCCGTCTCCTGGAACGAGGAACTGGCCGATGCCGCCCTCCGCCACTCCATGGACATGGCCGAAAACGAGTTCATGGACCACCGGGGCTCCGACGGCAGTCTCCCCGCCGACCGCATGGCTGACGCCGGGTACGAGCCTGACGCATCCGGCGAGAACGTCGGCTTCGGCAACAGCGAGGAATACTTCGGCGTCGACTCCCAAGGGGCCGTGCGGTGGTGGATGGGCAGCCCCGACCACTGCGCCAACATCATGAGCCCGGCCTTCACCGAGATCGGCGCGGCCGCCGTGGCCGGGGGGTGCTCCGGGTGCGACTGCCTCTACTGGACCCTCGATTTCGGTTTCCCCAAGAACCCCTTGATCATCAATTCGGCCGGATCGGAAACCGATTGAGACGGAACACGGCTGAAGACGGTATACGGCGCCCACCGGAACACTGAACCAAAAGGGATCGACCATGCCCCCCTTGTCCCAATTGGTCCTGGCCAGCGAGGACTGGCTGATCAAACGGATCCATTTCTACGTCACCTCCCGTGGGTACGACCGATACTCCTCCACCCTGGAGGAGGCGTGGCGGCTCTCCATCCGGACGCTGTCGGCCCTGGTGGCCCGGGAGGCGACAGAGAGCGGCGAAACCCCGGCCGAGTTCGGACCGGAGGATGACTTCATGAACGACGCGGTGGCCTCCTTCGGCATTGTGGAGGCCCAGCGCCACCGGGAGCGGGGGATCGGGCTGGGGATGTTCATGAGCCTGCTCAAATACTACCGCCAGAGCTACCTCGACCTGATCTCCGAACAAGGGTACGACCGGGGTACCGAAGAGCGGATGAAGCTTCTGGTGATCCGTCTCTACGACCGGCTCGAGATCGGCATCAGCCTGGACTGGAGCGCGGAGGATCCGGAGGATCGCATCGAGGAACTCCGGGCCGCCAACCGGTTCCTGACCAACGAGAAGAACAAGTACCTCACCCTGGTGGAGAGCCTCTCGGCCCCGGTCCTGCTGCTCGACGCGGACAACCGCATCGACAACATCAACCGGGCCGCCGCCGCCCTGCTGGGGAGAAGCGGCCATCCCGGCAGCGAGTATTACTGCCTGGCCCGGGACCGGGCCGGGGAGTACCGGGAGGCCGAGGACGGGCCGGAATCCGGCCCCGGGGCCGATGCGAAATGCCTGCAACAGGAATCCCTGGAGACGCTTCTGCCGTGGCTCGGCCCCGCATTCAAGGCCTTCCGGGAGAACCGCCGCGGCCACACCCAACTGGAGACCGAGGCGGAGGTGAGCGGCCAAGTCCGGTGGTTCGAGGTGGTCTTGACCCCCATGCTCGACATCAGCGGAAAGTTCGGCGGGACCATCGTGGTCCTCCGGGACATCACCGGGCGCCGGCATGCCGAGGAGGGGCTCCGGCGGTCGGAGCGGGAGAAGGACCTGGTCCTCAACGCCACCTCCGAGATGTTCGCCCATTATGACCTGGACCTGCGGCTCCAGTGGGCCAATCGCGCGTCGGGGGAATCGGTGGGGGAAGAGGCCGAGGCCCTCATCGGGCGCCATTGCTACGAGATCTGGCACCAACGGAGCGATCCGTGCCCCGGCTGCCCTCTTCTGGTCGTGCGGGAGACGGGTCGGCCCCAACAATCGGAAATCACCAGCCCCGACGGGCGCCACTGGCTGCTCCGGGGGTACCCGGTCCTCGACGAGACCGGACAGGTCGTCTCCCTGGTGGAGTTCGGCCAGGAGATCACCCGACAGAAGACGGAGGAGGCGGAGCGGAAAAAGCTCGAGGGGCAGCTCCACCAGGCACAGAAGATGGAATCGGTGGGGCGCCTGGCCGGCGGGGTGGCCCACGACTTCAACAACATGCTGGGGGTGATCCTCGGCCACGCGGAGATGGCCCTGGATAACATCGGGCCGGACCATCCGCTTCGGGAGCCGATCGTGGAGATCGAGAGGGCCGCCGGACACTCCGCCAAACTGACCCGCCAGCTCCTCGCCTTCGCCCGGAAGCAGACCATCTCTCCCAAGGTCCTCGACGTCAACGAGACGGTGGAGGGGATGCTCAAGATGCTGCGGCGGCTCATCGGCGAGGACATCCAGCTCCAATGGATTCCGGGGCCGGGGCTGTGGCCGGTCCGCATCGACCCGGCCCAGGTGGATCAGATCCTCGCCAACCTCTGTGTCAACGCGCGGGACGCCATCACCGGGGTCGGCAAGGTCACCATCGAGACGGCCAACGTCACCCATGACCACGTCTACTGCGAGGATCATG
>CAYSLC010000110.1:0-18066 GCA_964431545.1 uncultured Desulfobacteraceae bacterium
GAATCCACCGGATCGTATCCAGATAGCACCGAATATGCCACGCTTTCAAGGATAATCGATGGATCATTTACCAGAGAGGGGCGCTTCCCTCACATCACCCCAATAAGGGGATCGGAGGAGATCCAATGCGACGTCCAAACAAGGGACGGCCTGAAACGTCAAGGCGTCCCGGATGCGAAACGGCAAGGGCGGAGGGTGTGTCGCTGGGGACGACCCTCCTATTCTTCGTTCTGCTCCTTCCGGCCGTCGCCTGCGGATCGGCCACCAAAGGGGATAAACCCCAGGAGGTGGGCGATGTCCACCGGCCGGATCCGCCGGCCCGGGTGACGGAGTGGGTGGCCGGGCTGGAGATCCCCTGGGGGCTGGTCTTCCTTGGCAATGGGACCGCTCTGGTCACCGAGCGGCCCGGCCGGATCCGCCGGATCGAGGACGGCAGGCTGGTTCCGGAACCCTACGCGGAGGTGGACGTGGCCGCTGTGGGGGAAGGGGGGCTCATGGGGATCACGCTCCATCCCGCCTTCCCGGACCCGCCGTACCTCTATATCATGTACACCCGCCGAGGGGCCGACGGACTCTCCAACCGCGTGGACCGGTACCGGCACGGAGAAAGCGGCGGGGCCTTCGATCGGGTCATCGTCGAGGGGATCCCCGGCGGCCGGTACCACGACGGCGGGCGGATCGCCTTCGGCCCCGACGGCATGCTCCACATCGCCACCGGAGAGACCTTCGACCGGGACCTGGCCCAGGACCGGGACAACCTGGCCGGGAAGATCCTCCGGGTGACCCCCGAGGGGGACGTGCCCGAGGACAACCCGTTTCCCGGATCCCCCGTCTACTCCTACGGCCATCGAAACCCCCAGGGGCTGGCCTGGGACCCGGCCACTGGGGCGCTGTTCGCCTCGGAACACGGCCCCTCCGGGGAGGTAGGTTTCGGGGCCTACGACGAGATCAACCGGATCCAAGCCGGCGGCAATTACGGCTGGCCCGAAGTGGTGGGGGCGCCCGGGATGAACCGGTTCGTCGATCCCCTGCTGACCTGGCCGGAGACGACCACGCCGCCTTCGGGGATGACCTTTTTCGGCGGCGACCTCTTCGTGGCCACCCTGGGCAGCGAGGCCCTGCTGCGGATCGGGTTTGACCGGGAGAAAGGCCACCGGGCGACCCGGATAGAACGGTGGTTTTCGTCCGAGGACGGCCGGAGCCGGTACGGCCGTCTCCGGGATGTGGTCGAAGGACCCGACGGGGCCCTCTACCTGCTCACCAGCAATCGGGACGGCCGGGGACGGCCGCGTCCGGGGGACGATCGGATCCTTCGCATGGAATTGGAGTAAGTGCCGGTCCGGCGGACCGCTCTTTCCAAAACGGATCCCATCATCGGGAGGCCCCCTCGGCCCGCTTCTTGAGCCGCTTGCTCAAAGCCTGCTGGGAGATCCCCAGCAGCCGGGCCGCCAGGGTCTGGTTTCCGCCGGTGCGCCGGAGGGCCTCCGCCACGAGGCGTTCGGTGGCCTGCTTGATGGTAGGAAGCCGGGGGGGGAAGGTGATCCCGTCCTCGGATTCGGGGTTCGGGGCCGGCGGATCGACCGTCCCCTCCCGAACCAGGTGGGCCTTGAAAACCACCAGGGAGAGGACCCCCGACCGGTGCCGGCTCACGGCGTCGAAGATCATCGACTCCAGCTCCCGGACGTTGCCCGGAAAGGGGCAGGACCGCAGCAGGGGGAAGAGTTCCGGCGGCGGCGTGGGGGGTGGGCGGTCCAGGGCCCGTGCCGCCTTGCGCAGGAAGTGCTCCGCCAGCGGCTCGATGTCGTCGGGCCGGTCCCGGAGGGGGGGGATGTGGATCCGGTGGGTGAGGAGCCGGTAGTGGAGGTCCTTGCGGAACCGGCCCTCCGCCTGGAGGGATTCCAGGGACTGGTTGGTGGCGGCGATGATCCGGGCGTCGGTCCGCCGGGCCCGGTCGGCGCCCACGGGAAAATACTCCCGCTCCTGGAGCAGGCGCAGGAGCTTCACCTGGGAGGCGGGGCTGAGATCCCCGATTTCGTCCAGGAAGAGGGTGCCGCCGGCCGCCGTCGCCAGGAGGCCCGACCGGTCCTGGTCGGCGCCGGTGAAGGCCCCCCGGACGTGGCCGAAGAGTGTGTCGGAGAAGATGTTGTCATCGAGCCCGGCCACGTTGACGGCCACGAACCCGCCCTCCCGGCCGCTCACGGCGTGGACGCTCCGGGCCACCAGCTCCTTGCCCACGCCCGTCTCCCCCTGGATGAGCACCGGCTGGGAGGTGGGGGCGATGGATTCGATGTACTGGAAGAGGGTCACCATCTTCTTGTTCCGGGTGACGATCCCGCTGAAGGCCTCGGGCCGGTCGAGGGTGTCCGAGAGCATGTGGTGCTTCAGGGCCAGGTTCTCCCGGGTCAGCTCCCGGAAGGAGAGGGCCCGGTTGACGGCGGCCAGCAGCCGGTCCGCCTCCACCGGCTTCACCACGTAGTCGAAGGCCCCGGCCTTGATGCACCGGACCGCCGTCTCCACGTCCCCGGCGCCGGTGACGATGATCACCGGGGTGTCGGGGTGTTCCCGGGCGGCCATGGCCAGCAGGGACTCCCCGTCCACGTGGGGCATGTTGAGGTCGAGCAGGAGGACCTCCACCGGCCGGCCGGCCAGCAGGTCCCCCACCCGCCGGGGATCCGCGCAGGTGAGGATGTTGTCGATCCCCCCCATCCGGAGGGTGGTGTCGATGGAGAGCAGTATCCCCTCCTCGTCGTCCACCACCAGGATGGGATGGGGTGGGTGGCGCGGGTCGCTCATGGCCGGGCCTCCCCCCCGTCCGGGTCCGGGGAGACGGACAGGGAGATCCGGGCCGTGGTCCCCATGCCCGGTTGCGAGGAGAAGGCGAGGGTCCCCCCGTGGTCCCGGATGATCCGGTCGGAGATGGCCAGTCCCAGGCCGGTCCCGCCGTCGTCCCGGCGGGTGGTGAAGAAGGGGTCCGTGATCCGGTCCGCCACGTCCGGGGGGATGCCCCGTCCCCCGTCCCGGACCTCGATGGCGACACGCCCCTCCGCCGCGTCGTACGCCGTGCGGACGGTGATCGGCTGGTCCCGGTCGGTGAGGGCCTGACAGGCGTTGACCAGCAGGTTGATCACCACCTGCTCGATCTTCTGGGCGTTTCCGGGAAACCGGGGCGGGTCCGGAGCCGGCTCGGCCGAAAACCGGTCGGTGCTTTTCCGGATGAGGTTTTCCACCAGTCCCACGGCCTTCTCCACGATCCGGTTGACGTCCACCTGGTCGGTCATCTCCGGGGGCCCCTGCCGTGCGAAGTCTTTCAGATCGGCCACCAGGTTCTTCACCCGTTTCGCCCCGTCGGAGATGTCCGATATCAGGCGGGGCATCCGTTCCCTGAGCAGCGGGTAGGGGAGGCCGCCCGGCTCGACATCGCCATGGTGCCGATGGTATTCATCCAGAACGGGGAGGACCCCGTCCCAGGCCCGCTCCAGGATCGGCGTGTTGAGGGTGATGAAGGTGACGGGGTTGTTGATCTCGTGGGCCACGCCGGAGACCAGGGTGCCGATGGAGACCATCTTGGCGGCGTGGAAGAGCTGTTCCCGCTGGTCCCGGGCCAGGGCCTCGGCCCGTTGCCGCTCCCTCTTTGCCCGGACCCCCTGGCGGATGATGTACAGGGAAAGGGCCAGGATCACCACCAGAATGCCCAGGCTGATGAAGCTCAGCCGGCGGGTGATGTCGGCGATCTCCGCCCGGACGTCCTCCACGTAGATCCCGGTCCCCACGATCCACCCCCAGGGCGCAAACCCCTTGACGTAGGAGATCTTGGGGACGATCCGGCCGGGATCATCCTTCCACTGCCACTGGTAGTCCACAAACCCTTCGCCCCCTTTCCGCACCGTCTCCACGAAGGCCATGAAGAGATGTTTGCCGTTGGGATCGGCGAACCCGGAGATGTCCCGGCCCTCCAGTTCGGGCCGATAGGGGTGCATGACGAGACGGGGATGCATGTCGTTGATCCAGTAATAATCCTTCTTTTCCGGACCGTACCGCAGGCTCCGGAGGTGCTCCCGGGCCAGCCGCCGGGCCTCCTGTCCGGAGAGTTCCCCCCGGACCTCCCGGTCCCGGTAGAAGGCGAGGGTCCGCCAGGCGGTTTCCGTCAGCTCCCGGATCATCTCCCGCTTCCGTTCCATCAGGCCGGCCTCGAACCGGGGGAGCATCAGGAAAAAGAGGGTAAGGGCAAAGAGGACCACGGTCAGGATCACCGGCAGGATGATCCGGACCGGAACCATGCCCACCGATCGTTTGATGAGATCGCCTTTCATAGGAGGACTTCCCAGGGGGCCTTGGTCGGCGCCGAATGCGTCAGGTAGGGTTGTACCCTGATCCGGTCCGGATGGCAAGGGGGCGGAGACGGCTTCGGATCGAGGGGCCTTTTTCGGGCATATGGTGCGGGTTTGGGGTTGATGGCGGACGGGGTGCCGTGGTACAGACCGGATCGAGGCAGGATCCGATTCCGATGAACCATCCTCCGCCAAAGGAAGGCCCAAAAAACTTGACGAAGCGCCGGGAAATAATCTATCAGTATCCGATTCATAGCCGTCCGCGCGGATGCCGGCGGGGAGGAGGCGGAAGCCTCGCGGAAACCGGCCGCGGAGATCGAGGGCCATGGCCGAAACACTGAGGGACCTGCTCCGATCGGGGCCCGTCGAGGTGTCGGCGCCGTGCCGCGTCGACATGGGGGGGACCCTCGACATCAGCACCTTCTACCATGCCCTGGGCCACCTCGACCCTTGCACCTTCAACATGGCGGTCGATCTCCGGACCCGGGTCCGGCTGCTGCCCGGTCCTCCGGGAAGGGTCAAGGTCTCCTCCCTGGGGTTCGAGACGGCGGAGTTCCCGTCGGAGGTTGCCCCCTTCGACCATCCCCTGGGGCTGATGTTCGCCGTGGCCGCGCGGTTCCGGGCCGACGGGGTCCATATCGACATCGTCTCGGCGTCGCCGCCCAGAAGCGCCCTGGGGGGGTCCTCGGCGGCGGCCGTGGCCCTGGTGGCCGCCTTTTCCCGGGCCCGCCATCGGATGGACGGGACGCCGGTGTTGCCGCCCGCCGAGACGGCCCTTTTGGCCCAGTCCCTGGAGGCGGGGGTGGCCGGGGTCCCCTGCGGCCTCCAGGATCAACTGGCGGCGGTCTTCGGCGGGGTCCACGCCTGGCGCTGGGGCCGGTCCACCCACGTGCCGGCCGTGGAGGGGGAAGCGGTGGTTCCGGCCGGGGGGTACGCGGATATCGAACGTCGGTTCCTGGTGGCCTACTGCGGCGAGCCTCACGAGTCGAAGGATGTCAACGGACGGTGGGTCCGGGGGTTCCTCTCCGGAGGGACCCGGAACGCATGGGTCCGGATCATCGGGGAGACCCGGGCCTTCATTCGGGCCGTTATGGCGGGCGACTTCGCCGCCGCCGGCGCGGCCATGAACCGGGAGACCGCCCTTCGGCTGGAGATGACACCGGACGTGCTCGACGAGATGGGAAAGGGGCTTTGCGCCGACGCGGCGGCCCGGGGCTGCGGAGCCCGCTTCACCGGCGCCGGGGGCGGCGGCTGCGTCTGGGCCGTGGGCGAGCCCGAGGCCGTCGACCGGCTCCGGGAGGACTGGAGGGAGCGTCTCCGCCGGCGGGAGACCGGCCGGCTGCTCGACGTCGGGGTCGACCCCGACGGGCTTCTGGAACATGAGGGACCGGGCTGAGACGTCCCGGCCGGCAAGCGTCGCCGCTCCACTTCGGGGGCGGCGGAAGACAACCGAACCGACCCCCACACCGGGGATCAAAGGAAAGAGACCGATGTACTTTCAAGATGTGATTCAGGCCTTGAATCGATTCTGGGGGGACCGGGGGTGCGTTCTGGCGCAGCCCTTCGACCTGGAGGTGGGGGCCGGCACGTTTCATCCCACCACCCTGCTCCGGGCCCTGGGACCCGAACCGTGGAACGTGGCCTATGTCCAGCCCTCCCGCCGGCCCACGGACGGCCGGTACGGCGAGAACCCCAACCGGCTCCAGCACTATTACCAGTACCAGGTGATCCTCAAGCCGTCCCCGCTGGACGTGCAGGAGCAGTACCTGGACAGCATGAAGGTCCTCGGCGTCGATCCCCTGGAACACGACATCCGGTTCGTGGAGGATGACTGGGAATCGCCGACCCTCGGGGCCGCCGGCCTGGGGTGGGAGGTGTGGCTCGACGGCATGGAGATCACCCAGTTCACCTATTTCCAGCTCTGCGGCAGCATCGAACTCCATCCCATCTCCGTGGAACTCACCTACGGATTGGAGCGGATCGCCATGTACCTGCAGGGGATCGACAACGTCTACGACCTGGCCTGGAACCAGGAGATCACCTACGGAGACGTCCACCACCGGCAGGAGGTGGAGGGCTCCACCTACAACTTCGAGAAGGCGGACGTGGAGATGCTCCTCGACCTGTTCAACAAATACGAGGCCGAGGCCGGGCGGATCATCGGCGAGGACCTGGTGCAGCCGGCGTACGAGTACTGCCTCAAATGCTCCCACACCTTCAATCTTCTGGACGCCCGGGGGGCCATCAGCGTCACCGAACGGACCGGCTATATCACCCGGATCCGGAATCTGGCCCGGGCCTGCGCCAAGGCGTACGTGGACCAGCGGGAGGCGATGGGGTTTCCGCTGCTGAAGAGATCGTCAGGGAGGTGATCATGGACCAGTTATTGCTTGAGATCGGCACGGAAGAGATCCCCGCCGGATACATCGAACCGGCCCTCCGGGCCCTGTCGGAGACCCTCGTCAAACGGCTCTCCGACGCCCGGATCGACCATGGCAAGGCCAAGGTCTACGGGACCCCCATGCGGCTGACCGTTCTGGTGGACGGTGTGGCGGACCGGCAGACCGCCGTTTCGGAGGAGGTGGTGGGCCCGCCGGAGACCGTCGGGTTCGACGCCGACGGCAAGCCCACGGTGGCGGCGTTGAAGTTCGCCGAAAAGGTGGGGGTTCCGGCATCGGAGATCGGCGTCAAGGAGACCCCCAAGGGGCGGTATCTCTTTGCGGAAAAGCGGACGGCGGCCGGCGCCACGGTGGAGATCCTGCCGGGGATCCTCCCGGAGGTGATCGCGGGGCTCCCGTTTCCCAAGACCATGAAGTGGGCCGATCTGGGCCTTTTCTTCGCCCGGCCCATCCAGTCGATCCTCGCCCTTCTGGGGGAGGCGGTGATCCCCTTTTCCATGGAAGGGCTCCAGAGCGACCGGTTCACCCGGGGGCACCGGTTCATGGCCCCCGACCGGATCCGGATCGAGCGGCCGTCCGACTACCTGGAGACGTTGAAATCCGCCCGGGTGGTGGCCGATCTCGACGAGCGGCGCGCCCTCATCGAGGCGGACATCGAACGGGCCGCCGGCGAGGCCGGGGGGCGGATCCTCGAGGATCCGGAACTCATCGATATCGTCAAGAACCTGGTGGAGCAGCCGGCGGCGGTGGTGGGCCGGTTCGACGAGATTTTCCTTGAACTGCCCGACGAGGTCCTGATCACCGCCATGCGGGAGCACCAGAAGTACTTCGCCGTGGTGGACGATGCCGGGGCCCTCATGGCCGCCTTTGTCGCCGTCAACAACACCCGGGCCAAGGACATGGACCTGGTGGCCAAGGGGCATGAGCGGGTCCTGCGGGCCCGCCTGGCCGACGCCCGGTTCTTTTTCAAGAGCGATCTGGAGATCGACGCCGGAGACCGGCTGGAGAAGCTGAAACGGGTCCTGTTCCAGGCCGACCTCGGCTCCATGCATGACAAGGTGACCCGGGTGGCGTCCGTGGCGGAGTTTCTGGCCGGGGCCGTGGACGGGGGATCGGCGCTCCGGGATCAGGCCGCCCGGGCCGTGGTCCTGTGCAAGACCGACCTGGTGAGCCACGTGGTGGTGGAGTTTCCCAAGCTCCAGGGGATCATGGGCCGGGTCTACGCCGGGATCGGCGGCGAGGACGGCGAGGTCGCCGCCGCCGTGGAGGAGCACTACCGTCCCACCTATTCCGGCGGCCCCCTCCCCGAGACCCTCACCGGCGCGGTGGTGGGGATCGCCGACAAGATGGACACCATCTGCGGCTGCTTCAGCGTGGGGCTGATCCCCACGGGAGCATCGGACCCTTACGCCCTGCGGCGTCAGGCCATCGGCATCGTCCAGATCATGCTCCGCCGCGATTTCACGGTCCCGTTGAGGGCTCTCATCGAAAAGAGCCTCGCCCCCTTTCCGGCGGCGGAGCCCGAAAAGCTCGCCCGGACCGCCGGGGATGTCTACACCTTTTTCCAGAACCGGATGGTCGGGATGTTGGCCGAGGAGGGATACGCCAAGGACACCATCGCGGCGGTCACCGCCGTCAGCGTGGACAACATCCCCGATGTCTGGAACCGGGTGCGGGCCTTGGAGAATCTCAAGGCGGCCCCCGATTTCGAGCGGCTCGCCGTGGGGTTCAAGCGGGTGGTCAACATCATCCGGAAGTCCGGCCAGGAGGGGGCCGCCGTCGTGGACGAGGGCCGTTTCGAGCACGAGAGCGAGCGGCGCCTGTGGGAGGCGTACCGGATGGTCCGGGACCGGGTGGCCGCGGACCTGGAGAAGGGCAACTTCGACCAGGCCCTGATGGACATCGCCTCCCTCCGGGAACCGGTGGACGCCTTTTTCGACGATGTGATGGTCATGGCCGAGGACCCGGCGCTCCGGGAAAACCGGCTGGCCCTGCTCCGACACGTGGCCTCCCTCTTCGACGACGTGGCCGATTTTTCCAAGATGTCCGCGTAACGCGGGATGCCGGGGGAGGACCCCGGCATCCGACTTCCTAAAACGGAGGATGTGATGGCTGGATTCGATCCGGAAAAAGATAAGATATTGAAAAAATGGGTGTGCGACGAGACCGGGCTGGTGGTCTCCATCAACCGGTATGCCGAGGGGGAGCCAAAGGTACAGATCGGCCCCCGGATCGTCAAGAAAAAGGACGGCACCGAGGGCCAGCGCCGGGCGGGACGGCTCGCCATCGAGGATCTCCTCTGGCTCTATGACATCATCGACGACGTGAAGGACGACCTCGCCGACCTGGCCGGGCCCCGCTGACCCCGCCAGCGGGGCCGCTTTTCCGGACGGGGGCGCGCCTCCCCGTCCGATGCCCCATCGCCGCCACACCGCCGCCCCTCCCATGATCGACGACAACGCCATCATCAATCCCTTCAAAGGCAGGTCGGCCCCGGATCCGGGTCCGCTGCTGGTGCTGGTGAGCGGCCCCCGGGACATGACCCTGCTGGGGGAGCGCTTACGCCTCGATCCGGAGCGGTCCCGACCGCTGCTCATGAGCCGGCTCCTGGTCGGACCCGACGGCGGATTCTCCCTGGCGGGGCCGGCCATGGGGGCCCCCTACGCGGTGCTCCTCATGGAGACCCTCATCGCCTGGGGGGCCCGACAGATCCTCTTCTTCGGCTCCTGCGGCGCCATCTCCCCCGATCTCGCGGTGGGGGACGTCCTGGTGCCCTCGGGATCGATCATTGACGAGGGCACCTCCAGCCATTACACTGGAAAAACAGCGGTATCCCATCCCGCCCCGGGGGCGGTCGATCCGATCCGATCGGCGTTGAGCCAGACCGGGACGGCCTTTGCCGAACCGCTGGTCTGGACCACCGACGCCCTCTACCGGGAGACCCCCGGGAAGGTGGCGCGGTTTCTGGGCCGGGGGGCCGCGGCCGTGGAGATGGAGCTGTCGGCGCTCTTCACCGTCGCCCGGTACCGGGAGGTGCAGGCGGCCGGGGTGCTGGTGGTCTCCGACCTCCTGACCCGGCGTCCGTGGCGGCCCGGCTTCAAGAACCCTCGGTTCAGGGAGGCCCGGCGGGCCGTGGCCGAGGCGATAGCGATCCTTTGCGGAAGGGAGAGATGAACGAAACCCGGACCAGAGCCACAACCGAGGTCAGGGAGGAGCTTGAGCGGCTCCGGGAGGAGATCCGCCGGGCCAACCACCGGTACTACGTGCTCGACGACCCGGAGATCTCCGACGCCGAGTACGACCGGCTGATGCGGGAACTCCTCGATCTGGAGGCGCGGTATCCGGATCTGCGGACCCCCGACTCCCCCAGCCTCCAGGTGGGGGCCCCGCCGGTGGACCGGTTCGAGACCGTGGCCCACGCCGTGCCCATGTTGAGCCTGGACAACGCCTTCACCGACGCCGAGCTGATGGCGTTCGACCGCCGGGTGAAGCGCAACCTGGGCGTCGACGGGGAGATTCGGTACACGGCCGAGCCGAAGATGGACGGGGTGGCGGTGGAGTTGGTGTACGAGTCGGGGCGCCTCGCCCTGGCCGCCACCCGGGGCGACGGTCTGACCGGCGAGGTGATCACGGAAAACGTCCGGACCATCCGGGGGGTGCCCTTCCTTCTGCTGGAGGGGGAGGGGATCCCGACCCCTTCGCTGCTGGAGGTACGCGGGGAGGTCTTCATGGAGACCGGCAAGTTCCGTCGCCTCAATCAAACCCGGATCGACGCCGGAGAGGCTCCCTTCGCCAATCCCCGGAACGCCGCCGCCGGGTCCCTGCGCCAGCTCGACTCCCGGATCACCGCCCGGCGCCCCCTGGAGATCTTCTTTTACGGCGTCGGCCGGACGGAGGGGCTCTCCCCCGCGACCCACGGCGAACGCCTCGCCTCGCTCAAAACCCTCGGCTTCCGGATCAATCCCATGGTCCGGCCGGGGATCGAACTCGCCGAGGTCCTCGAATTCTACCGGGACCTGGCGGAGAGACGGCACCGGCTCTCCTACGAGATCGACGGGATCGTGGTCAAGGTGGACGATCTCGATCTTCAGCGGCGGCTGGGGGCCAAATCCCGGAGCCCCCGGTGGGCCGTCGCCTACAAGTTCGCCTCCCTCCAGGAGACCACCCGGGTGGTCGATATCCGGGTCCAGGTGGGCCGCACCGGGGCACTGACCCCCGTGGCCCATCTGGAGCCGGTGAAGGTGGGGGGGGTGACGGTCTCCCGGGCCACCCTCCACAACGAGGACGAGATCCGGAAAAAGGATGTCCGGATCGGGGATACCGTTTTGGTCCAGCGGGCCGGAGACGTGATCCCCGAGGTGGTCAAGGTGGTGGTTTCACGGCGGACGGGGGACGAAGCGGAATTTCCGATGCCCGACCGGTGCCCCGTCTGCGAAACGCCCGTGGTCCGGGAGCCGGAGGAGGCGGTGCTCCGGTGCAACAACGCCGCCTGTCCGGCCCAGGTCAAGGCCCGGCTCCGCCACTTCGCCGCCAAGGGAGCTTTGGACATCGACGGCCTGGGGGTCAAGCTCATCGACCAACTGGTGGAAAAGGGCTTGGTGCGGGACTATTCGGATCTCTTCGGGCTCGATGAAGCGTCCCTGGCCGCGCTGGACCGGATGGGAACCAAATCGGCCGGAAACCTGGTCAACGCCATCGAAGCGCGCCGGGCCATCCCCTTATCCCGGTTCATCCACGCCCTGGGTATCCGCCATGTGGGGGAGAACGTGGCCGGGCTCCTGGCCCGGCGGTTCGGAACCATCGAGGGGCTCATGGCCGCCTCCCGGGAGGCACTGGTGGCGGTGGAGGGGGTGGGCGAGGAGATCGCCACGAGCGTGCGGCGTTTCTTCGACCAGGCCGAGAACCGGCGGATCGTCGAAAGGCTCCTCGGAGAAAAGGGGGTCCAGATCATTGCGGAGGAGCGGGATCCCGGCGCCGGAGATCGGGAAGATGAGCTTTCGGGGAAGGTCTTCGTCCTCACCGGAACCCTGGAATCGATGACCCGGGCCGAAGCGAAGCGACGGATCGAGTCGGCCGGCGGAAATATCACCGGCTCGGTGAGCAAGAATACGGACTATCTGGTGGCCGGTGCGTCGCCCGGTTCCAAGCTCGATCGGGCCAGGGAGCTGGGGGTGGTCGTCCTCGACGAATCGGCCCTCGACCGAATGATTCCATAAGGAGGAGAGATGGCTGAAGAGAAAGCCAGGGCGCACGTCATCGTCCACGGCAAGGTGCAGGGGGTGTTTTACCGGAGCGAGACGACCAAGACGGCCAAGAATATGGGCGTCAACGGCTGGGTGAGGAATCTGCCGGATGGAACGGTGGAGGCGGTCTTCGAGGGGGATGAATCGGCGGTCTCCGGCATGGTGGAATGGTGCAAGAGCGGCTCCCCCATGGCGAATGTGGAAAAGGTGGATGTGACCTGGGAACCCTACGAGGGCATCCATAAAACCTTCCACCATCGGTAGGCGCACGGATACCGACGGGACGCCCGGAGGAGGGCGCTTTTCCGACAAAGGGGGCCGGCATTGAGGGAAGGGCGATCTATCGCTGCCGGGTCGATCCGATAAACCGCCCCCGTTCGACTCTCCCTAGACGGCTTCCTTGAGCCGCTTGCCGGGCTTGAACTTGACCACGTTGGTGGCCTTGATCTTGATGGGGTCGCCCGTCTGCGGGTTGCGCCCCTTCCGCGCCTTCCGGCGCATCTTGGAGAAGGTCCCGAACCCCACCAGGGTCACCTTGCCCTCCTTCTTTTTCAGCGTGGTGATGACGCTGTCCATGAAGGACTCCAGAGCCGCCGCGGCTTCGGCCTTCTTGATCCCCGCGTCGTCCGCCATCTTCTCGACCAATTCGGCTTTCGTCATTCTCTTTCCCCCCTTTGCTGTGGCGTTGGCGTTACTGCCGGACTATACCTATAGGTCCATATAGTAGGTTATACCCCTTGTCAACATCTAATTGGGCTTGTACCAACGGTTTTTGATTTTTTTCTATTGCCAGACCGCTTCAGATGGACGACGGCGGATGCAACCCGTCCCCAAGCCCCGGCCATCAACAGGTGAGGCCGAGGCCATGTGTGGGGTTTTCCTACGGTCGGTTTCGGGGACGCACCGGCCCTCCCTTACGAGAAGAGGGCCTCGGCGAACCGCTCCGGATCGAAGCGCTGGAGATCGTCGATCCCTTCCCCCACCCCGACCCACTTCAACGGCAGGGAAAGCTCACCGCAGATGCCGATGACGATGCCGCCCCGGGCGGTGCCGTCGAGCTTGGTGAGGGCCAGTCCCGTCACCCCCAATGCTTCGTGGAAGAGTTTGGCCTGGGAGAGGGCGTTCTGTCCGGTGGTGGCGTCCAGGACCAGGAGGACCTCGTGGGGCGCGTCGGAGATCCGTTTGGCCATGGCCCGGCGGACTTTTTTCAGCTCCTCCATCAGGTTGACCTTGGTGTGGAGGCGGCCGGCCGTGTCCACCAGGACCACGTCCCGGCCCCGGGCCGCGGCGGCCTCCACCCCGTCGAAGGCCACCGCCGCCGGGTCGGCGTTCTCCCGGTGCTTGACGATCTCCGCCCCGGCCCGCTCCGACCAGATGGTCAACTGTTCCACCGCCGCGGCCCGGAAGGTGTCCGAGGCGGCGATGAGGGTCGACTTCCCCTCCCCGGCGAACCGGGCCGCCAGTTTGCCGATGGTGGTGGTCTTGCCCACCCCGTTGACCCCCACCACCATGATCACCAGGGGCTTGGGCGCGGGAAACCGCTCCACGGCCTTACAGGGGGCCATCAGGGAGACGATCTCCGCCTTGAGCGCCGCCCGCAGATCCGCGGCGCCGGCGATCCCCGACGAGCGCCGGGAGAGCCCCTCCATGAGGCGCAGGGTGGTCCGGACCCCCACGTCCGCCGTGATCAATCGCTCCTCCAGCTCCTCGGCCAGGTCCTCGAACTTGCGATTCCTGGCGAAGATGTCGTCGATGTCGGTGGTGAGGATGTCCCGGGTCTTGGTGAGCCCCCGCCGCAGCCGGCGGAAGATCCCCCCGGAAGCCTCCCCGGCCTCCGGGTCCGACGGATCGGCGGTCGCGGCGGTGGCATCGGCGGCCGGCGGATCGGCCGGTTTCTTCGGACGCTCTTTCTTCTTCCTGAACCATGCCATGTTCTCGTTGTTCCTTATTCCTTATTCTGTGGTCAGATTGACGGAGACCACCTTGGAGATCCCCTTCTTCTCCATGGTGACGCCGAAGAGGGTGTCGGCGAACTCCATGCTCTTTTTCTTGTGGGTGATCATGATGATCTGGGACTGTTCCCCGATCATCCGGAGCAGTTCGTTGAAGCGGTGGACATTGGCGTCGTCCAGGGGGGCGTCGATTTCGTCCATGATGCAAAAGGAGGTGGGCCGGATCAGAAAGATGGAGAAGACGAAGGCGATGGCCGACAGGGCCTTTTCCCCGCCGGAGAGAAGGCTCAGCCGGGTCAGCTTCTTGCCGGGGGGATGGACCATGAACTCCACCCCGGTCTCCAGGGGTTTGTCCGGCTCGGTGAGGACCAGCTGGGCGGTACCGCCGTTGAACAACCGCGGGAAGACCTCCGCGAGCTTCCCGTTGATCTGGTTGAAGGTCTCCAGGAACTTCTCCTGGGAGATCCGGTTGATCTTCCGGATCACCTGATGGAGGTCCTCCACCGCCTTGACCAGGTCCGCCCGCTGGGCGTCGAGGAAATCGAACCGCTCCTTGTGCTCCTCGTATTCCTGGATGGCCCCCATGTTGACGTCCCCGAGCCCCGCAAGCTTCTCCCGGAGGTCGGCCAGCTCGGCGGACAGGGCCTCGGTGTCGACGGTGACGGCCGCGTCGCCGTGGTGGACCGACCGGAACGCCGCCAGGGGCCGGCCGTACCGTTCCAGGATCCGAGCTTCGATGTTCTCCCGTGTCAGTTCCCGTTGGGACTGTTCCAGCTCCAGGGTCCGCAGCCGGTCCAGGGATTCCTCCCGCGCCCTCCGGATCTCCGCCGCGGCCGCGTCGTTCTCCCGGAGCCGGTCCTCCATGGCCTGGTAGTCGCGTTCGCTCTTTTCCAGGGCCGACTCCAGGTGTTTGAGGTTCTCGTACATGACGTGGAGCCGATGTTCCTGGTCGGTGATCTTGGTCCGGGTCTCCCCGAGACGCCGCTCCTTGAGGACGATGTCCCGGGAGAGCTGCTCCAGCCGTTTGGCGCTGTCCTCCCGAAACTCCCGAAGCCGTTTCAGGGCCGCGGCCCCGTTCTCCAGGCGCCCCTTTTCGGCCGTGAGCCGGAGCTGAAGGTCCATGATCCGCTGGTCCGCGGCGGCCGTCTCCGAGGCGACGGCGGAAAGGGCCCCGCGCTTCTCCTCCTTCCGCTGTTTCGCTTCTTCCACCTCGCCGGCGAGGGCCGCCAGGGCCCGGTCCGACCGTTCCACCTCCGCCGAAAGTCCGTCCGCCTCCTCCAGGAGGCGATCCTGTTCCTCCCCCACGATCTCCAGGTGGCGCCGGGCCTGCTTCAGCTCCTCGGCCACCTGGAAGACCGCCTTCTGAGCCGCAAGCTCCGCCTCGGCCGCCTCCCGGCGTTCGTCCCGATGCTCCCGGAGGGCGGCGTCCGCCTCCCGGACCGTCGCCTCCAGCCCTTCCAGAACCGCCCGACCGTCCGAGAGGGCGTGCTCCAGGTGTCCGAGTTCGGCCTCCAGGTCCTTGAGTTCCCGTTTCTTCTCCAGGATTCCGGCCAGGTTGTCCCCGGACCCGCCGATCAGGATTCCCCGCGGGGAGATCACCTGCCCGTCCCGGGTCACCGCCGGCCGTCCGCCTCCGTTGCCGCCGTGTGCGGCCATGGCGCCGGAAAGGTCGTCGGTCAGGGCCACCGATCCCAAAAAACCGTCCACCACCTCCTCGAACCCCGGCTTTACGGCCACGCGGGAGAGGAGGGAGCCGGGCGCCCGGGGCGCGCGCTCCAACTGCCCGGTCCCCGGTCGGGAGACGGGGATGAAGCCGCAGCGGCCCGCCCCTTTGTCCCGGAGATAGGCGGCCGCCTCGGCCCCGGCCGGAAGGTCCCGGACCAGGACGTACTGGAGGGCTTCCCCCAGAAAGGCCTCCACCGCCGTCTCCACCTCGGGCTGGGGGTCGATGACGTCCGCCATGAGGCCCAGAACCCCGTCGGCCCCCTCCTTCCGCTTCATCACCGCCCGGACCCCGTCCTTGAACCATTCGAACTCCTCGGCCATTTTCCGGAGCGCCCCGTGGCGGGACCGGATTTTGTCCCGGTCATGCTCCAGCTGCTGGACCGCCTTGACCTGTCCGGCCAGGGCCGCCTTGGCCCGTTCCGTCTCCTTCTCGAGGCGGTCGATCTCCCCGGCCAGGTCGGCCGCCGCCCGGCGGCGTTGCGCCAGGGTCTCTCCGGCGGAAACCTCCCGGGCCCGGAGGTCCTCCACCGATTTGCGGCCCAGGGCCACCGCCTCGTCCGCCCGCTTGATCCTCCGGTCGAGGTTCTCCTGGTTGTCGGCGGCGTTCCGCCGGGCGGACCGGTACCGCTCCTCTCTCCGGGAGAGGTCCGAAAGGTTCCGCTCGGCCGCCTCCACCGCCTGTTTCAGCCGTTCGGATCGCGCCTTGACCCCCGCGGCCGCCTCCCGTTCCCGGTCCAGGTCCTTCCCGATCCCGTCGATCCGCTCCCGGACCGCCGCCGTCTCGGTTTCGGTCTCGGCCACCTCGTCGTCGATGCGCCGGTTCTTCTCCGAGAGTTCGGTCCGGGCGCCCGTCAAGGACTCGATCTCCCCTTCCAGCCGGCCGATCTCCTCCCGGAGGTGGGCCAGGTCGTTCTCGGTCCGGTCCGCATCCCGACGGGTGTCGTACCGCTTTGAACGTTGCGTGGAGATCTGTTGGTTCTTCTGGGTCCGGGTCAGCTTGATCTCCTCCGCGGCCGCGTCGATCCGTTTCAGCCGGGCGGCCCGTTCGAGGTCTCCGTCCTTCAGGGAGCGGATCTCCTCGCGGGCCCGCTCGATTTCGACGCCCACCCCGTCGTACCGGTGGATGGAGAGCCGGACGTCGAGGTCCCGGATCTTCTCCTGATACGACTTGTGCCGCTCCGCCTTCCTGGCCTGGCGCCGGAGGCCCCGCATCCTCCGCTCCACCTCCGCGATGATGTCGGTAACCCGGACCAGGTTGGCGTTGGTGGCATCGAGCTTCCGGAGGGCTTCGGCCTTGCGGTTCTTGTACCGGGTGACCCCCGCGGCCTCCTCGATGTAGGCCCGCCGCTCCTCGGGCCCGGCATCGGTGATGGCGCCGATGTTCCCCTGCCCGATGACGGCATAGGATCGGGATCCCATGCCGCTGCCCAGAAAGAGATTGTGGATGTCCTTGAGCCGGCACGGCCGCTTGTTGACCAGGAAGACACTTTCGCCGGACCGGAAGAGTCTTCGGGTGACCATGATCTCCGTAAAGTCCCGGAGTTCCTCCGGAGCGTCGCCGTTCTCGTTGGCCAGGGTCAGGGAGACCTCGGCCATGTTGAGGGCGGGGCGGCCGTCGGTGCCGGCGAAGATGACGTCCTCCATGGACTTGCCCCGGAGCTGTTTGACGCTCTGCTCCCCCATGGCCCACCGCAGGGCGTCGACGATGTTGCTCTTGCCGCAGCCGTTGGGACCCACGATGGCGGAGACCCCGGCCGGAAACTGGATGGCCGACCGGTCCACAAAGGACTTGAATCCGGTGATCTCCATCTTTTTCAATCTCATGGAACGACGACTCCCATCGGGGCTTTGGGCCGGCGGCCGGCGGTTTTCTGGGAGGGTAAATTAGGGGGAATCGGGTCGATGTTCAAGAGAAAAGTTCTCCGTTCAAACGGCCAACGGCCCGGCCGGACCGTCGGGCCCGCCGAGCGTCACCATCCGATCTTTCGGCGGGGAAATCAATGGGACGCGGGGGGTATTCTCCGGTGGGGATTCCCTACTCGGGCGAAACGCCCTGAGAGAGAAACGGGATTTCTTTCCGCTGCCGGCGGCTCCGGCGGTCGGGGAGGGTTTTTTACAGGATCTGATTCAAGAAGAGCTTGGTCCGATCATGGGTGGGGTTGGTGAAGAAGTGCTCCGGCGTGCCCACCTCCACGATGGCGCCGTGGTCCATGAAGATCACCCGGTCGGCCACCTCCCGGGCGAACCCCATCTCATGGGTCACCACCACCATGGTCATCCCCTCCTTGGCCAGGGTCTTCATGACGTCGAGGACCTCGCCGATCATCTCCGGGTCGAGGGCCGAGGTGGGCTCGTCGAAGAGCATCACCTTGGGGTCCATGGCCAGGGCCCGGGCGATGGCCACCCGCTGCTGCTGGCC
>CAYSLC010000111.1:0-17903 GCA_964431545.1 uncultured Desulfobacteraceae bacterium
CCCCCCCCCCCCCCCCCCCCCCCCCCCCCCATTTTTAATCCCCCGCCCCCCCCCGCTATCTACACTCGACTAGTCGTCGGCAGCGTCAGATGTGTATAAGCGCCAGGGACCACGGAGGCCGTCGTATCCGGGCCGGCGGCCGGCGGCGCCGCCGGGGCCGCCCCGGAGGCGGGGCGCCCGGCCTCCCGGCCGCTCTCCCCGCGGGCGACCCCGGTGTCGTCCGCGGGCTTGCAGGGAATCTGAAACCGGAAGACCGACCCGCTCCCCGGCCGGCTCTCCACCGCGATCTCCCCTCCCATCAGCGCCACGATCCTCTTGGTGATGGACAGGCCGAGTCCGGACCCCTCGGAGGCACGTTTTCCCGCCTCGGCCTGGCTGAAGGGCTCAAAGAGGGTGGCCGCCTCCGGGTCGGTGATCCCGGGACCGGTGTCCTCCACCTCGAACCGGATCCGGGTCCCCTCCCCCTCCGGCGGGCAATCGACCCGAAGAACCACCCGGCCGGCCTCGGTGAACTTGATGCCGTTGCCCACCAGGTTGATGATCGCCTGCCGGAGCCGCAGTTCGTCGATCCGTACATACCGCGGAACCGACTCGCTTCTTTCGAATCGCAGCTCCAGGCGCCGGGCCTGGGCCCTGGGGGCGAGCATCCGCTCCAGATCCTCGAGGAGCCGGTGGAGATCGGCGTCGGTCTCCCCCAGGGTGGCCTGGCCCGCCTCGATCTTGGAGAGGTCCAGGAGCTGTTCGATGAGGCGGAGCAGGTGCTTGCCGCTCTCTCTGATGATTCTCACATGGTCCCGGTCCTCGTCCGTGACGGTGGCGCTCCGGTCCAGGAGCCGGGAGAACCCGATGATGGCGTTGAGGGGGGTCCGAAGCTCGTGGCTCACATTGGCCAGGAAGACGGTCTTGGCCCGGTTGGCCGCCTCGGCCCGCTCCTTGGCCTGCTCCAGTTCCGCCGCCTGGCGTCTGATGCGCAGGTGGGTGCGGATCCGGTGGAGCACCTCCTCTTTCCGGGCCGGCTTGGTGATGTAATCGACCCCGCCGCAGGTGTAGGCGTTGATCTTGTCGGCGACGCTGTCCAGGGCCGTCATGAAGATCACGGGAATCTCCCGTGTCCTCGGGTTGGCCTTCAACGCCCGGCAGGTGTCGAACCCGTCCATGCCGGGCATCAGGACGTCCATGAGGATCAGGGCCGGGGTCAGCAGTTCCGCCCGTTTCACCCCCATGGTTCCGCTCCGGGCGATGGCGGCTTCCAGGCCCGACTCGGTGAGATAATCGACGATCATCCGGATATTGTTGGGATTGTCGTCGATGATCAGAATGGTGTTGTTTTCGGTATCCATCGCCAGACGCCGGCCGTTTTTTCGTGTTTGCAGCCATCCGGGTCGAAAGGGCGTCGGGGCGCCGGAGACCGGCCCCGCGGCCCTCGGGAGAATCCTAAGATCTCACAGAACTTCGATCGGGTCAAACCCTTCGGGGACGGGTGGAAGGTCTCCCCGGCCGGAGGGGGTGTCGCGTTGCTTGATATTTCAACTCGTTTAAAGATAGAATCGCCGAGAGGATCGATTCGGGCTTCCCCGTGGTTCCGACCGGTTCCGGCCGGTTCAGACCCGGGGCGGCCGCCGGCCGGTCATCGGCAGGGAAATTGCATTTGCCTCGAAGGTTGTACGGGATCGCTTCATGGAATCCCGATGTCTTGGAAATGAAGTATGGGCGCCTGGGGGGAGTTGAATGAAAAGACTTGTGTTCGCCCTGACCATCCTGATCGCGTTGTCCATCTGGTCGGCCTTCGGCCAGAAGCCGTCCGAGCCGGATCCGCCTTCGAACACCGTGGTTCTCCAGTTGAAATGGTACCACCAGTTCCAGTTCGCCGGCTACTATGCGGCCCTGGAGCAGGGGTTCTACCGGGATGCCGGACTGGAGGTGGAGATCCGGGAGGGGGACCCGAGGACCGACTCGGTGGAGGAGGTGGTCGCGGGCCGGGCACAGTACGGCGTCACCAACAGCGACGTGCTCCTGCGCCGGCTGCGGGGGGACCCCGTGGTGGTGTTGGCGGCCATCTTCCAACACTCGCCCCTGGTGTTCATCGCCACGGAAAGCTCCGGGATCCGCCATCCCCAGGACATGATCGGCCGTCGGGTGGGGATCAGCCGGTCCACCCGGGACGCCGAGCTGCTGGCGATGCTCCAGAACGAAGGGCTCTCCCTCGACGACATCGAGCCGCCGGCCGGGGGCCGATTCAGCTACTCCATGTACTTCGACGGCAGCGCCGACGCCGGCAGCGCCTACATCACCAACGAACCCTTCTTTCTGGAACAAAGGAACATCCCCTACCGGCTGTTTCGGCCGCTGACCTATGGGATCGATTTTTACGGAGACAGCCTGTTCACCTCGGAGGCCGAACGGTCCGCGCACCCGGATCGGGTCGAACGCTTCCGGGAGGCGAGCCTTCGGGGATGGGCCTACGCCATGTCCCACAAGGAGGAGATGGTCGACACCATCATCGGCCGGTACGGATCCCGCAAGAGCCGGGAGCACCTTCTCTATGAAGCCGAGAAGATGATGGAGCTGATCCTGCCCAGGCTCGTCGAGATCGGCCACATGAATCCGGGGAGATGGCGCCACGTGGCCGACACGCTGGTGGATCTGGAAATGGCGGCGCCAGGGTATGATCTGGACGGCTTCATATATGATCCGGACCCGGGGCCGAATCTCACCCGCATCCGACAGGTGATGAAGACCCTGCTTTTCGTCACCATCGCGGCGGGGTGCGGCCTGTTCATCCTTCTGTACTTCAACCGGCGGCTTCGAAGGGAGGTGCGGGAACGGGAGGAGGCGGAGAAGATCCTGCGGTTCCAGGCGGAGCTGATGGACCAGATCCAGGACAACATCGTGGCCACCGATACCGAGGGCCGGATCATCTATGTGAACGAGGCCGTCCTGAAATCCCTCGGAAAATCCCGGGAGCGGATGATCGGAAAGACCGTCCACGCGTTCGGCGACCCCGAAACCGCCGATTACCAGCGGGAGATCATCGAAAAGACCCTTTCGGAAGGCCACTGGCGGGGACGGGTGGTCAACCGGGCTGAGGATGGGTCGATCCGCATCTTCGAATCCCGCACCTGGACCGCCCGGGACCCGGGGGGAAAGACGACCGGTCTGGTGGGCGTTTCCACGGACGTCACCGAACTGACCCGGATGGCCGAGGACCTCAAAGCCGCCAAGGAGGCGGCCGATTCCGCCAATCAGGCCAAGAGCCGGTTTCTCGCCAACATGAGCCATGAAATCCGAACCCCCATGAACGCCATCCTCGGCTTCAGCGAGATCCTGCTCAAGCGCACGGACGATGCCCAGGCCAACGCCTATCTGAGCAGCATCCACGCCAGCGGGAAGGCCCTGATTTCCCTCATCGACGATATTCTGGATCTCTCCAAGATCGAGGCCGGGAAGATGGAGATCCTGCCCGAACCCCTCCGGATCCGGGACCTGTTGCGGGAGATGGGCGCCATGTTCGGCCGGAAGGCGGCGGAGAAAGGGATCGCTCTGGAGATCTTCGTTCCCGAAGATTTCCCGCGGGTCCTGGTCCTCGACGAGACGAGGCTCCGGCAGATGCTGATCAATCTGGTGGGCAACGCCGTCAAATTTACCCAGCGGGGCCACGTTCGGATCAGCGTCGGCATACCCTTCCGGAGCCCGGAAGAGGAACCGGCGCCGCCGGGCCGGTCGGACATCGTCTTTTTTGTGGAGGACACCGGCTGCGGCATTCCCCGAAGTGAGCAGGAACGGGTGTTCGACCCCTTCCGGCAGCGGGAGGGCCAGCGGGCGTCGGATCTGGGCGGCACCGGGCTCGGCCTGGCCATCACCCGGACCCTGGCTTCGTTGATGAACGGCGAGGTGACCCTGGAGAGCCGGGTCGGCCGGGGAAGCACGTTCCGGGTGGTCTTTCGGGATGTTCCGGTGGAAGACGACCCGGCGGCCGAGGCGCCGCCCTGTCGGGCCGAAGAGGACGAGATCAGGTTCAGCCCGGCCACCCTTCTGCTGGTGGACGACGTGCCCGCCAACCGGACGCTGATCCGAGGTTTCCTCCAGGACCAGCCGCTTGCGATCATCGAGGCCCAGGATGGGGAGCACTCCCTTCGGTTGTTGCGGTTTCGGGGGTTTGCGGCCCCTTGGGTCGAGGAGATTCCACGGCCCGACCTGATTCTCATGGACCTGCGCATGCCGGGCATGGACGGTTACGAGGTGACCCGACGGATCAAGGAGAGCCGGGAGTATGGGGGCCTCCCCGTGATCGCGTTCACCGCCTCGGCCATGAAGGAGGAGGAGGAGAAGACCCGGTCGCTGTTCGACGGATATATCCGAAAGCCGGTCAGCCGGTCCCAGGTTTTCGAGGCGCTGCAAGCATTTCTCCCGTGGGAATCGGTCGTGGAAAAGCCGCGCGAACCGGACCCGGTGGGCGCTTCCTCCGTCGGGGCGGCGGCCCGGGAGCGGCTTCCCGAGGCGGCGGCCCGGCTGGAGTCGGAGATGCTGCCCCGCTGCCGGGAGATCATGGACCTGTTCTACATCGACGATGTGGTCCGGTTCGCCGGAGATCTGGCCGGGGTGGCCTCGGAGTACGGGATCGGATCGTTGTCGGCGTTTGCGGGGGACCTTTCGGCAAGCGCGGAAACATTTGATGTGGAGCGGATGACCCGCCTCATGCGGGGGTTCGAGGATCTGGTGGATGAAATCGGAAGGGGGTGACATGGAATCGCAAGCCGCGGATGTTTTGGTGGTCGAGGATGACCCGGGGAGTCTGAAATACCTGTTGAGCCTGTTGTCGCGGGAGGGATATCGGGTCCGTACCGCCCGGAACGGGGAATCGGCCCTCCGGTCGGCACGGCGGAAACCGCCGGACCTGGTGCTGCTCGACGTGGTGCTTCCGGACCTCGACGGCTTCGAGGTCTGTGACTGGCTCAAATCCGATCCCGGGTCGGCCGTGCCGGTGATCTTCCTGACCGCGATCAAGGGGGAGCCCCGGGACATCGTCCGGGGCTTTTCCGTGGGCGGCGTGGACTATGTGACCAAACCTTTCACCGCCGAGGAGCTGCTGGCCCGGGTCCGAACCCATTTGGAACTCAAGCGGCTGCGGGATCATCTGGCCGGCCAGGTGTCCCGGCGGACGGCGGAGCTGGAATCGGCAAACGTCGAGCTGGAGCGGATGAACACCACCCGGGAGGTTTTGCTGAAACAGATGGAATGGAAGCGGGAGCAGCAGGAGGACAATGTCGTCCACAGCGTGGGGGAGATGGTCCTGCCGCTGCTGTCGAAATTGGAGCGGAGCGGGTTGACGGGGCACCAGCAACAGTTGACGGAGTTGATCCGGGATCGGTTGCGGGCGCTCATCTCCCCCTTTGCAAAGAACTTGTCTTCCCCCGCCTACGGGCTGACCAACTCCGAACTCCAGGTGGCCGAAATGATCCGGGAGCGGAAGCGGACCAAGGAGATCGCCCATCTTTTAGGCGTTTCGGAGAAGACGGTGGTGTTCCACCGGAATTCCATCCGGCAGAAGCTCGACCTGGTCGGCCGAAAGGTGAACCTGGCGACGTATCTGGAAAACCTCGGCCGCCGGAAATCGTGGGATGAGTAGTCCGAAGGGCCGGAAAAACCTCGCCGCCTCTCGGGATCATCGTTTTTTTTCGACAGATCACCCGGTCGGTCCCTCGGTCGCCCCATGGGGAAACATTCTCCACAGGGGGTGATTTTTCCCCAATTTACAGACGAATTGATGGGAAATCGATGGGTTATAGGGTCAAGGCGCCGGTCGGGCAGTGGAAATTTTTCCCCGTTTGACCGGCCTTTTCCCCTGCCGACCCCCTTTTCTGGGATCCCGCCCACCGCCGGGTCCCCTTCCATGCGGATTTTCCGGATCTGGCCTGAAAATTGAATCCTCCACCCACCTTCCCGGGGGCGAGCGCCCCGGGGAACGGCGGAAGTCTCGATACCGTACCATTTCCATCACGTTGATCACCCATGACCGATGGCGGCCACTCCGGTCCCGGAATCCCCATCGAGACGCGGAGGCGGGCTGAATGAGCTTTTGCGCGAAGAAAAGACAGATTCGAAGTATCAGCGTCACCGAAGAGGCCACCATCCTCAAATTCACCTCCGGCGGAAGGCTCCGGTTGAAAAGCCTGGATGTCGTGGAGATTCTGGCATTGAAGGAGGGCGAGACGGTGAAGTTCAAGCTGACCGGGGATGGTCGACTGAAGTGGATCGGCAAGAACGGCAAAAAGTTGTGGTCCCTGTAAACCGGTGTACAAAGGACGGGAAAGATGATATCCACGGCACGATCACGATCACCAAGAGGACCTGAAATGGAGGCGTTCCCGGATCTCAATGACCTGACCCTTCAGCGGGCGAAAATGGAAGCCCTCGGCACCTTGGCCGGCGGCGTCGCCCACGACCTGAGAAACCTGTTGTGCCCGATCATCGGCCATGCGGAGCTGGCCATGTTCAGCCTGGGGAAGGATGCGGAGGCCAGATCCCACCTGGAGAAGATCCTCGCCGCGGCCAGGAAGAGCGAGGAACTCTTGACCCTGATCCTCGGCTTCTGCAAACCGGAGACGGGGGACCTTCGCCCCCTGCGCCCTCAGACGGTCCTCCGGGAGGGGCTCGTCTTTCTCCGGTCCTCCATCCCCGACAACATCGAGATCCGGTGCCACCTGGACGACGAATGCGGGCCGGTCGGGGTGGATCCGGGGCATATTCATCTGATGCTGGTCAACCTCTGCGCCAACGCCTGGCACGCCGTCGGAAGGGACGGGGGAACCATCGATGTCGCCCTTTTCGAAGAGGGGCCGGCATCCCGGGGGGAGCCCGGCGCAACCGGCCGGGGGGATTCCTGGGTCAAGCTGGTCGTCAAGGACGACGGCCCGGGGATTCCGGAAGAGATCCGGCACCGGATCTTCGACCCCTATTTCACCACCAAGGATAGCGGCCGGGGCAGCGGGCTGGGCCTTTTCATCGTCCGGCGGATCGTGGAAACCGCCGGCGGAACGATCCAGGTGATCAGCGCTCCCCACCAGGGGACCACCGTCGAAATCGCCTTGCCGAAGGCGGCCGAAAGGGGCCATGCCATGGAATGTACAGTGGACGGGATCATTCCGAGGGCCTCCAGGGAGTGACGCTTCCATGGCCGGGGGAAGGAATCGGGGGAGTTTCATGAAACCCGTCGGGACCGGAGGATCGATGCGCCCCCCCCGCCCCCGGAGATTCGCCGGGGCGGCGGCCCTGGCCGTCTGCCTGATTCTCCTGGGAATGGGCGTCTCCGCGGCCCAAGGCCGGGGCGGAGGCGGCGTCCTTCGTCTGCGGTACTGGCAGGCACCCACCATTCTCAACCCCCACCTGAGCACCGGCAACAAGGACCAGGAGGCGAGCCGAATCACCTATGAACCCCTGGCCAGCTTCGACGCCGAGGGGAACCTGGTCCCCTTCCTGGCGGCGGAGATCCCCTCCCTGGAAAACGGCGGCGTGGCCCCGGACGGCCGGTCGGTGGTCTGGAAACTCAAACCCGGGATCTTCTGGTCCGACGGACACCCCTTCACGGCGCGGGACGTGAAGTTCACCTTCGAGTTCATCCGTTCTCCGGAAACGGGCGCCGTCACCCGGAGCGCCTACGACGCCATCCAAAGAATCGAGGTCCTCGACGACTTCACGGTGAAGATCCTCTTTGCGGAGCCCACCCCCGCCTGGGCCACCCACTTCGTCGGAACCTGGGGGATGATCCTCCCCCGCCATGTCTTCCGGGCGTGCGCCGGAGCGGACGCCCGTTCCTGTCCGGCGAACCGGGCGCCGGTGGGCACCGGCCCCTACCGGGTCGTCTCCTTCAGCAACGAGGAGATGATCCTGATCGGGGACGATCTGGTGAGCATGGTCAAGGTGGTCTACGAACCCAATCCCCACTTTCGGGAACCGGGAAAACCCCATTTCGACCGGGTGGAACTCCGGGGCGGGGGCGATGTGACATCCGCGGCCCGGGCCGTCCTGTCGGAGGGGACCGCCGATTTCTCCTGGAACCTTCAGATGGCGCCGGGGGCCCTGTCCGCTTTGCAAGAATCGGGAACCGGGGACCTGGCCGTGGTCAACCGTTCCTTTGTGGAGCGTCTGGTCCTCAACCGGACCGATCCCTACCGGGCCGCCGACACGGGGGAGCGGTCCGCCCTCCCCTTCCCCCATCCGTTCTTCCGGGACCCGAGGGTCCGCCGGGCCTTCGCCCACGCCGTCGACCGGGATGCGGTGGCCGCCCTCTACGGCGCACAGGGGCGGGCCACCACCAATGTCCTGGTCTCCCCGTCCAAATTCAATTCCCGGGGCACCATCGGCATGTATCCGTACGATCCGGACCGGGCCGCCGCCCTGCTGGCCGAGGCCGGATGGGTCGACGGGGACGGGGACGGCTTCCGGGAGAAGGAGGGGCTTCGCCTGGCCGTGGTCTACCAGACCACCGTCAACCCGATCCGGCGGGAGGTCCAGCGGATCATCAAGGGCAACCTGGAGTCGATCGGGGTGGATGTGGAACTCCGGATGGTGGATGCCAGCCTCTTTTTCGACGGGGACCCGGAGAACACCAGCAGCTTTCACCATTTCCAGGCCGACATGCAGGAGTACAGCATCGGCAACCGGGTGCCCGATCCCGTGGTCTACATGTCCTGGTTCACCTGCGGCCAGATTCCGGGCGAGGCCAATGCCTGGTCCGGCTCCAACGACGCCCGGTGGTGCAATGACGACTATGAAACCCTCCACCGCCGGGTCCGCGCCGAACTCGACCCGGAGCGGCGCCGGGAGATCCTGATCCAAATGAACGACCTGATCGTCCGGGACGTGGCGGTCATCCCGCTGGTCAATCGGGCCAACGTCCACGGGGTGGGCCGGAGCCTGTGCGGATTCGTCTTCACCCCCTGGGATGCCAGCACCTGGAACATCGGGGATTGGCGCCGGCGGGGGGCCGACGCCTCCCCGAAACCTCCCTGACCCGTCTTTACTCCCTCACCGAGTCGTGCCACAATGGGACCATCGGAAGCCGCTTCGGTCTTCCGGAGCAAAACCGCCAAGGATGGAACGGAGGAATGTCAGCATGTCGAGACGGATACGGCTGCTGCTGGTCGGCGCGGCGTTTATCTGGTCTTTTTCCGCGTCCCCCGGCGCATGGGGCGCCGGGGGACGGACCGATCTTCTGCGCCTTTTCTATTGGCAGGGCCCAACCATCTTCAATCCCCATCTGACCTCGGCCCACAAGGACCTGGAGGCCTGCCGGATCACCTACGAGCCCCTGGCCACCGCCGACGAGGACGGCGCCCTGGTTCCGGTGCTGGCGGCGCGGATTCCCTCCGTGGAAAACGGGGATCTGGCCGTGGACGGCCGCTCCGTCACCTGGCGGCTGAAGGCGGGGGTCCGCTGGTCCGACGGCGCCCCCTTCACCGCCGGGGATGTCCTGGCCACCTACCGGTTCATCGTCGACCCCCGGCACCGCGCCGTGAGCCGAACCGTCTACGCGGCCATCGAACGCCTCAAGGTGCTCGGCCCGCACACCGTGAGGATCTTCTTCCGGGACGTCAATCCCGCCTGGAGCATCCCCTTCGTGGGGCCCCAGGGGATGATCCTCCCCGGCCATGTTCTGGACGGGGCCGAAGGGATGGCGCCGGACGAGCTGAAGGCCCGGCCCGCCGATGTGGGCACCGGTCCCTTCTGGATGTCGGATGTCGCCGTGGAGGACACCGTCCTCATCGGCGAGGACGTGATCCGCATTCTCCGGATCACCTACGAGGCCCATCCCCGTTTCCGGGAGCCGCAACGACCCCACTTCCGCCGGATCCGCCTCCACGGCGGCGGCGATGCCGTCATGGCGGCCCGGGCGGTTCTGGTGGAGGGATCGGCCGACTTCGCCTGGAACCTGCAACTGGATCAGGACGCCATGGCGGCCATGGCAAAAGGGGGAACCGGCCGGGTGGTCTTTATCTCAAGCCCTTCCGTGGAGCGGATCCTCCTCAACCGGACCGACCCCGACCGCGGGACGGCGGACGGGGAACGGTCGAGCCTCCAATACCCCCATCCGTTCTTCCGCCAGAAAAAAGTCCGCCAGGCCTTCGCCCATGCCGTGGACCGGGAGGCCATCGCCGGCCTCTACTGTCGGGGCGCCCGGGCCACCACCAACCTTCTGGTCTCCCCCCCCGTCTACGCCTCCCCCAACACCGCCGGCCGATACCCCTACGACCTGGAACGGGCCGCGCGGCTCCTGGAGGAGGCGGGGTGGACCGATACGGACGGAGACGGGGTCCGGGACAGGGACGGCGTCCCCATGCATGTGGTCTTCCAGACCTCGGTCAATCCCCTGCGGCAGAAGACCCAGCGGATCATCAAACGGGCCCTGGGATCCATCGGGGTGGCGGTGGAACTGAAGATGGTCGACGCCAGCGTCTTTTTCGCCAATGATCCGGAAAACACCAACAATCTCCGCCATTTTTACGCCGACCTGGCGGAGTACTCCACCGGGAATCACACTCCCGATCCGGGGACCTACATGGCCCAATGGACCTGTGACCAGGTCGCCCGGAAGGCGAACCTCTGGTCTTCCACCAACTACGCCCGGTGGTGCAGCCGGGAGTACGATGCCCTGTATGCGGCGATGACCCATGAGCTGGATCCGGCCAAACGCCGGGACCTCTTCATCCGGATGAACGACCTGCTGATCGAGGACGTGGCCCTGATCCCCCTGGTGGTCCGGGCCCTTCCCCTGGGGCTGTCCGGAGACCTCGACGGGGTCCGGCCGACCCCCTGGGACCGGTCCACCTGGAGCATCCAACAGTGGCGGCGGCGGAGCCACAACCATTCGAACCCAAAGGAGTGAACCCGAAAACCCTATGAAGATTCTAAAGAACATCCCCCTGTTTCTCTTTCTGCTGATCGCCTACAACCTCCTCGAGTTTTCGCCCACGGGACCCGACAAGGGGAGCGTTCTCCGGACGGAGCTGTTTCAATTCCGGCTCATGTCGGGGGCGGTCTGCGGGGTGGACGTGAGCACCCTGCTGCTGATCCTCGGCCTCCATGCGATCTACTTCGAAGTCCTCAAATCGGTCCGCTCCTCGGTGACCACCATCATCTCCCACACCCTGTCGCTGATCGTCTTCATCGTCTTTCTGGTGGAGTTCATCGTGGTGCCCCAGGCGGGGACCGCCTCATTCCTGGTCCTCACCTTCATGTCCCTGCTGGTGGTGGTGGCCGGGTTCACGGTGAGCATCTCCTCGGCCCGTCGGGACTTCATGGTGGAGCGGTGACGGTGGAGACGCCCGCCCGCCGTCCACCGTAATCCGATTTCGGCCTCGCAACCGCCCGCCCGCCATGGGATTTGCCCGCCTCGGGGTTGCATACCTCCCTCCCTTATGTTAGCATTGTGTTAGGATTATGTTAGATTTAGATTGGCGCCCCAACGGATGAATGAAAGCGCGCCGGGCCGGAATGCCGAACCTCGCGGGAGGGTCAACGCGACCGAAAGGCATCCGGGTCAATGGGAAGGAAAGGACCCAACAGCAAAGAGTCGGCGGTCATCATGCGTTTCCTGTCCTTGCCGTTTCAACGACGAACCGCGTACCTGGCCGTTGCGGCCGTCGTCCTGGCGTTGCTTGTATCGTTTACGGGCGCCCATGGACCGTCCGGCCTCCGCCATGACGTCTACATCGCTTTTGGGTTCCACGTAAACCTCTACCATTCCTTTCGCAACGACACCAACGACGAAAGCGGATTCGGCAAGGATATCCGCATTATCCGCCGGATCATCCGGGCGCTGGACCACCACAATGCCAACGGCGTCCCTGTAAAAGGCGTGTGGGACTTTGACAACCTGTTTTCGCTCCAGGAAATCCTACCCCGCCACGCGCCGGATATCATCGATGACATTCGCAGGAGGGTTCGCGTCAACGGTGATGAGGTCATCCTGATGTCCTACAACAATGGTCTGGTGTCGGCGATGACGGAGCAGGAACTCCACAACGCCGTGCGCTGGTCCATCACCAATCCGTGGCGGAGCGGTGTTCGGGATCTGTTCGGCGAATATACGCCGATTGTTCGCCCCCAGGAGATGATGACCACGGCCGGCAACTTCGACATCTATCGACAACACGGGATTCGAGCGGTCTCTTTGTACCACAGTTCGACACCCTTCGACGCTTTCCGGGTCTTCAGCCGGCCGCTGACACGGGCCGAAGCTCATAACCCATTGCTTTACCGTCATCCGCGGACAAAAGAAGAAATGGTCATCATCCCGACCTACCACTTCGGGGACCTGGCCGAACATGTCAGCCTGAAACACTGGGTCGGTGAGTTGCGCGAGATGCAAATTTCGGGCAGGCTGAACCGGGACGCCCTGCTGTTTCTCAACTACGACGCCGATTCGGACTTGTGGGAGGGCCTCGACCTGCCATGGATCATGGATTGGCTGCCCGCCACCGGCGGTCTCGATGCCCTGGTGAACGAAATCAAGGACCTTCCCCACGTCAAGTTCACCACATTGGGCGGCTACTTGGACCGGCATCCGCCGGTGGGCACAATTTCGTTCAGCCAGGACACCGCGGACGGCAGCTTTAACGGATACAACTCCTGGGCTGAAAAAGCCGGTACATCCTCTTATTGGACGGCCATCGAACGCAGCCGCCGCGCCCGCGCGTCGGCGCGCAAGGCGATGGCGGTCCTGAAAGATTCGGTAAAGACGACCGAACTGCAAAATTTGATCACGTTTTCGGATCGGAAACGTCTTCGGGCCTTGTCCACGACCAATTTTGGCATGGCGACCCCCTTCCTTGCGCGCCAACGGGAACTGGTAATGGCCGATATCGTGAACGACCTCGCCGGCTACTCAGACGAAATCGAATTCCTGCTGGCCGAAGGTCTGCGCGAATACTTGACCGCCAACCCTATCCGCCCGGATGGCGGCGACGGCCTCCACCATCTCGATACCGTGCTGGTGCTGCCGTCCGACCGGACAGCAGAATCGGCCGGCAGCCGTTTTATCCGCGTACCGGTTCCCGACGGATATACCCCGGGGTCCAGGCTGTTCTTCGCTGCCGCCGGCGGAGAGATCCTTCCCACGGCCGATCTGGGGATCGATCCGCACCGGTCGACGCCGATGCTGAACCTCTATGTTACCGGCAAAGAGACGGTACAAGAGGGCATCCACCACCTTTGCGCGGCTGCCGGCCCCACGGCGGCCAAAGGGCGGATCCGGCTGGATCGCAACGGCATGTCGAACGGCAGGCTCGCCGTCCGCTTCGACGGGGGGCGGCTGGAGGGCATCTACCTGGACGGCGACCGCCGGGCCGCCGCCGGCAGTCTTCTGCCCCACCTGAAATGGGACGGGCGATCCTTGTCCGCCGGAGCAGCGGTCGTCTCCAGGAACGCGGCCGCCGATGGCCGATCCGCCTCGTTTCGGGTGGCCGGTCCATTGCCCGGACCCGCGGGCCGCACCCTGTCCGACGGGTGGATGGACTACAGTTTCACCATGATAGCCGATCTGCCCTACCTGCTGGTACGGGGCACAATTCGGTATCCCTCCACGACGGAGCGGGATATCATCAAGGCGGCCGAGCCGGGGTTGATCCGGCGGGCCGACATGAAATGGGAGGAGGTGGCGCCGGCGGAGATTCGATTCGTCCCCACCACCGCAAAGGAGGATCCCGTTCGCATCCTGAAGGAAAACTATCTGGGGGTGTCCGCCGAATATGCGCTCGACTACTTCCGGCACAGCGACGCCAATCTGAATCTCGACAATGTCAACAACCACATCACCCGGTCTTACGCCGGTCTGGTCGCCGGCCATTCCGGAATGGCCATGGCCATGGACAACAGTGTCCGGTCCAATTTCGCCTTTGCTCCCGTGAGGCTGCGCTATGATCGCCGAAGCGCGGCGTTTTCGGCCAGCATCAACCCATTCGGCACCTATCACGGCGATCAGTACCGTCCCCCCACCTGGGGCAATGGGAATGGTTTTGCCGCCACATTGCTGGCAGGGGAACAATTCGCCAGTGCCGCCCCGACCTTCAACGGGGTCGAACATTCGTTCGGCCTGATGCTCGCTTTTTTCAATGGCCGGAATATGCCGGAAAACCTCCGGCGGGATCTGGTCGATTACGCCAATCCGCCGATGGTCGTCTCCCCGTTCGAGGGATCCGGAGTGCCGCCGTCCGGCAAGCCGATGGCGCGCCCCAGAGGTCTTGTGGCCGCCTTTGAGCGGGGTTCGGTTCGATTCGGTTGGGATAACGGCCACGATCCCCATGCCCATTACCGGATCCATTGCGGCACCGCTTCCGGACGCTATGATGCCGTTTACCCGGCCGTCGGCAACAGCCTTACCGTCTCGCAATACAAGGACGGACAGCCATTTATCCGCGGCCGAAAGTACGTTGCGGCAATCGAGAAAGTCTCCGCAAACGGCACGGCATCCGAACGCTCGGAAGAGATTCGATTCACCTTCGAACCCGTCGAAGACGCGCCCCCGGATATTCCCTTGAAGCTGGAACTTAAAGTCCTCTGGGACAATGTGTATGCCCTGCTCACCAGTTGGTAGATGAAGCGCGGGGAGACCGTTGCCCACCGTTTCCGGCGTCCTTCGGGGATTTTTCACTTGACAAATTTCGCCCCTTCCCCCCATAAAAAACCAAGGATTCTCTCGGAAGCGGCGTTGTTTACGGGCACCCCACGGGACGAGGCGGGAAACGAAAGACGGCTCGTATCGGCCCTCCGCCCCGGCGCTTTCCGCGACCATCCTTGTGCCGAAAACGGACTTGGCGAAGTCACCTGGATGTATTATCATCTTAGGTGATGATAAAGAATCGGATCAGACGGATGGACGACAGAATACCGGTTTGAAACCTCCGCCCCTTTTACGAACGTTCCGCCAATTCAAAAACCGGTGACGTCAAAACAAAGGAGTCATTCTATGAGAGCCGAAGCTTACAATTTTTTCAAATGGATTTTGACGTTCGGCCTGGCATCTTTCGTTCTGGTCTCCATGGCGACGGCGGCCCCCGAAGAGCCCAAGGTGGTCCGGAAGGCGATCCCCAAAATGCCGGACGAAATCGCCGCCGGGGAGTCCGGGAAGGGGGATGCCCTTTCCGAGACGCCGGGTGAAGTTACGGCGGGGGACCGAACGGAGCCCGGAACCCTTCCACCGATGCCGGACGAAATCACGGCGGAAGATCGGACAGACCCGGAGCCGCTGCCGGAGATATCGGATGACGTTGCGGCGGAAGAGCGGACGGAACCGGAGCCGCTTCCGGAGATATCGGATGACGGCACGGCGGACGACCGGACGGAACCGGCACCGCTTCCGGAGATATCGGATGACGTTACCGCGGAGGATCGGACGGACCCGGAGCCGCTTTCCGAGATGTCCGACGATGTCACCACCGACGATCGGACGGACCCGGCCTCGACTTCCGAGGACGGAGATCGACCCATGGACTTGCTGACCGCGCTGCCCTCGGAGGAGAACGAAAAGCGGGTCGAGCCATACTCCCGCGACGGGAAGATCGATCCCTTCGCCCCCCTCTTTGCGAAAACCGAAGAGCCGGAGCCTGGCCCGGAACCCGGCCCAGGACCAGGCCCCAGGCCGGGACCCACCCCCATCAAGCCATGCCCTCCCACCCCCCTGACCGGGCTCGACCTGGAACAACTGAAGCTGGTGGCCATCATCAAGGCCCCCAGCGGGAACCGCGCCATGGTCGAGGACTCGTCCGGCAAGGGGTACATCCTGCAGATCGGGACCTGCGTCGGGATCCATTCCGGCCGGGTGGCCGAAATCCGGGAAGGGATGATCATCATCGAGGAGAAGTACCAGGACCACGATCTGGTGGACGGCGAGTGGGTTCCGGCGGATGTCCTGACCCGGGAACGGGAGATGAAGATCGAGCGGAAATACGGGGCTTGACGACTCTCATCCGGGCATTCCGTACCCTTGTCTCCCCGGTTTGACCCCGACGCCGGGTTCCGCGACGCTTGCGGGACCCGGCGGCCCATTTTTTCCCCGGCCCCGCTGCCCTTCCCGACATCCCCGCATCTCCACGGGGGGTTTCAGAATTCCTGAACGTTCCCTCCCATAAACCAATTGACCCGCACTCCGATTCCCGTTACCCTCCCGGCCGACACGCGGAGATGATCCGTCCGGCAACCCGAGTGACGACCCATGGCCATACAGCTCGATCTCATCGAATTCATAAAAGATTCACGGAACCCGCCGGCCCCGGCGGGCGGCGTCCCCGATCCCGACGACCGCCCCGACCACGGTTTCGAAACCGACGTGACCCGGGCCGTCCACTCGGCCCTGATCATGCGGCCCATCTACGAGCTGGACGCCCGCCGGTTCCGGGCCGGCGAAGACGACGACCGGCAGGCGGCCTGGGAGGGGGTGGATGTCTTGTGGATCGCCTTCGCGGTCCTGGACGTCATTTCGGAGCTGACCGAGTACCAGGCCGGCGCCACCCGGGGGGAGGTGCTGGAAAAGATCCGGCCCCTGGCCCGGCGGCAGGCCCTCGCCTGCGGGGCGGACGTGACCGAAGCGGGGCTCTCCGAGGTCCTCCACAAGGTCTTCGACCACCTGGTCAACCGGGAGAACCGGTACCTGCCCTTTGAATACCCCTTTTTCGACGGGGCCTTGGGCCGGTTCGGGACCCGGCGGTTCTGGCTCGTCAAGACGGTCTACACGGGCGAGGGACGCGAGGCCCTGTTCGCCCTCACCGACGAGGGATACGCCGCCTATTTCGGTCTCCACGAGACCGGGGCCCTGGACGCCGCGGCCATCGGCAACCTCCGGATCAAGCTGCTCATCGAACGGGGCAACGTGGACGACGCCATCTCCGTGGCCGACGGCAACCGGAAGCAGTGCGCCCGGAAGGCCCGGGAGGTCCGGAACACCCGCCGGGCCATCCGGCGCAACATCCATTCGGTGGACTTCGACCGCGTCCACGCCCTGGCCGAGGAGGGCGTCGACCAGGCCACGGATATCCAGAAGGAGGGGGGCCGCCTCCACAATATGGTCATCGAAAACCTCCTGGCCGCCAGGGGCGAGCGGAACCGGGCCAAGCTCCACCGCCTGGCCGAGCTGCTGGAGCGGCTCAACAACGGGTTGATGACGCTCTCCGGCGAACTCCAGCGGCTTCCGGAGGATTACCACAAGCACGGCCACAAGCTGTTCCGCCGCCGCCGTCTCGGGGCGTTTCCCCCCATGGAAGCGGTCATGGCCCGGATCTGCCGCCTGGGGGAGGCCGACGCCGCCGACGTGGGCCGGGAGTTCATCGCCCGCATGGACCCGCCGGCGCGGCGGCCGCTCTTCGACCCGGCCGCCGTCATCGAGGCCTGCGACCGGGCACTGGAGCGCCGGAACGTCCCCGGCGACCGGAAGGGCACGGTGCTGGAGGTGGACGACCGTCCCATCGAACGCTTCGTCCCGGAACTGGACGACGCCGTCATGCGCGCCGCTTTCGAGACCCTCCGGGAGACGGTCCATCGGAAGGGGGAGATCCGGCTGAGCGACCTGTTGACCCAGGCGTCCGCCGCCGGCAACGGCGATCGGTTCCCCGTGGCCGTGGCCATGGCGGTGTTCCAATGCCTGGTGGAGCGCCGGGTCTCGGAAAAGCACCGGGTCCGCGTCGATCTCCCCGACCCCGACGGGCGCATCACGGTGGACCTGTCGGCGGGGCGGCGGTATCGGGGGCATGAGCTGCGGCTGGCTGGCCTGGGATTCAAATCCCAGGCGGGGCAGCCCTGATTCGTAAAAATAACAAGGAACTCCATGACCACCGACACGTTCTACGAAGCCAATCGCCTCATCTACCTGAGCCTGGCCCACTCCAGCGGCAACAAGCGGATCGTGGCCCAGAACA
>CAYSLC010000112.1:0-17891 GCA_964431545.1 uncultured Desulfobacteraceae bacterium
CGTCAACGCCCAGGACGCCATGGCGGAGGGGGGCACCCTGACCATCGAAACCGCGTCGGCGCCGCCCGATGAAGAACCGGCGGCGGACGGCGGCGGGCCGCCGGGCGGATCGGTCCTGCTGCAAGTCAGCGACACGGGCTGCGGCATGGATGAGGCGACCCGGACCCGCCTGTTCGAGCCCTTCTTCACCACCAAGGATCGGGACAAGGGAACCGGACTCGGGCTGGCCACGGTCTACGGCATCGTCAAGCAGCACGGCGGCCGCATCCAGGTCTCCAGCTCACCGGGCCGGGGGAGCGCCTTCAAGGTCTTTCTGCCCGTGACGGAGGCGCCAAAGGCGCGGACGGAACTCCCTTCCGAAGCGTCCGAGGACCTCCGGGGCGCCGAAACCATCCTGCTGGTGGAGGACGACGAGCAGGTGAGGTATTTCATTTACGCCATCCTCCGGAGACAGGGGTACACGGTCCTCCCGGCAAAAAACGGAAAAGATGCGCTGGGGGTCCTCCACCGCCACCAGGGGCCCCTCCACCT
The DNA here is from genome assembly GCA_964431545.1 of uncultured Desulfobacteraceae bacterium. Taxonomy (GTDB): domain Bacteria; phylum Desulfobacterota; class Desulfobacteria; order Desulfobacterales; family JAABSP01; genus CAYSLC01. The sequence goes on from CAYSLC010000112.1 coordinate 532, forward strand.
CCTCTTCACCGATGTGGTCATGCCGGACATGAACGGCCGGGAACTGTCCAAAAGGGTCTCCCGGCTGCGGCCCGAGGCGAAGGTCCTCTATATGTCCGGGTACACCGGCAACGTCATCGCCCATCGGGGGGTCCTGGACGAGGGGGTCCACTTTCTCCAGAAGCCCTTCTCCATGCGGGGCCTGGCCGCGAAAGTGCGGGAAGTGCTCGATCAAGACCGGATCGAAGGAGATTGACCCATGCCGGAAAAACAGGAGATGATCCCGATGGACGGCCCAGAAGACCTGGAGGCCCTGAAGCGACGCATCGCCGAACTCGAGGCCAGCGAGCGACGGTTCCGCTCCTTAGTGGAGAACGCCAACGACCTCCTCTACTCGCTGACCCCGGAGGGCATCTTCACCTATGTCTCCCCCAACTGGCCCGAGCTGTTGGGACACGACCCGTCCGAGGTGGTGGGAAGGTCCTTCGAGCCCTTTGTCCACCCCGAGGATGTGGGGGCCTGCCGGGCGTTTCTGGAAAAGATTTTGACCACGGGAAAGAAGCAGCAGGGGGTGCGGTACCGGGTCCGGCACAAGGACGGCCGGTGGCGGTGTCATGTCTCCAACGCCTCCCCCATCCGGGACGAGGACGGCACTGTGACGGCCTACTTCGGGATCGCCAGGGACGTGACCGACCGGATGCGGGCCGAGGAGAACGCCAAGCAGTTCCGGGAGGCCCTGGACAGCTCCGCCGACGCCATCTTCATCCTGGATGTGGAATCGATGCGCTTCGTGGACATGAACCGGACCGCCTGCGATCAGTTGATGTACAGCCGGGAGGAACTCTTGGGGATGGGACCCCAGGATTTCGTGGAGGAGATGGACCAAACGGCCCTGACCGGATTGCTCCGGAAGGTTTGCCGGGAGGATACGCCGGAGACCATCACCTGCGTCCACCGCCGAAAGGACGGGTCCGCCTACGATGCCGAGGTCCGCCTGAAGCGGGACGCCTCCCGGTCCCGCCGGTTTCTCATCGGTACGGTCAGCGACATCACCCGGCGGCGGCTGGCGGAGGCGGGGGCCCGAAAGGCCCATGAGAATCTCAGGACAATCCTTGCCCAGAGCCCCTTCGGCGTGGTGGTCATCGGCAGGGACCGGCGGATCCATTGGGCCAACGCCTATGCCCGCACCTTGGCCGGGATCGAAACCGAGTCCGACCTGTACGGCAGGGAATGCGGGGAATACCTGTGCCCGTCGGCCCAGAACGAATGCCCGATCCTGGACAAGGCCCAGACGGTGGACAAATCGGAGCGGATCCTCCGGCGGAAGGACGGTGTCGAGATCCCGATCCTGAAGACCGTCACGGAGACCGAGCTGGACGGCGAACCGGTGCTGCTGGAGACCTTCGTCGACATCAGCGAGCGGAAACGGATCGAGGAGGCCCTGCACGCGGCTTTGGAGGAACAAGAGACGATCCTGGAGAGCAGTCTGGTGGGCATCATGGTCCTCCAGAACCGGATCATCACCCGGGTCAACCGCCGCATGGCCGAGATCCTCGGCTATGCCGTCGAGGAGATGGTGGGCCGGGGTCCGGAGCAGCTCCATCTCTCCCATGAGAATTTCGTGGAGTTCGGGGAACGGTACTACTGGCGGCTGGGGCGACAGGAGATGGTCCACGTGGAGTATCCCCTCCGCCACAAGAGCGGCCGCACCGTCTGGTGCCTGTTCAACGGTAAGGCGATCGCGCCCCCCGATCTGGGGCGGGGCGCGGTCTGGGTCATCGACGACATCACCGACCGGAAGCAGGCCGAAGCCGCCCTTCGCAAAGCCAAGGAGGAGACCGAAGCCCTCAACCGCCGCATGGAGAAACAGACGGCCATCGCCCGGGAGCTGGCGGCCCGGGCCGAGGCGGCCAGCCGGGCCAAGAGCGAGTTTCTGGCCAACATGAGCCACGAGATCCGGACCCCCTTGAACGGCGTCATCGGCATGACCGGGCTGCTCCTCGACTCCGACCTGGACGAGGAGCAGCGCCGGTACGCCGAGACGGTCAGCGCCAGCGGCGAGTCCCTGCTGGGCATCATCGACGACATCCTCGACTACTCCAAGATCGAGGCGGGCAAGCTCGACCTGGAGATGACCGGCTTCGACCCGAGGGCCGTGCTGGAGGAGTTCGCCGATATGCTCTCGCTCCGGGCCCACGACAAGGGGCTGGAGTTCATCTGTGCCGCGGCTCCGGAGGTGCCCGACCGCCTGCGCGGCGATCCGGGACGGCTCCGCCAGATCCTGGTCAATCTGGCGGGAAACGCCGTGAAGTTCACCCAGCAAGGGGAGGTCGCGGTCCGGGCGGAAACAGCCTCCGAAACCGAAGATGAGGTCGTGATCCGCTTCACGGTCCGGGACACCGGCATCGGGGTTCCGGCAGAGGGCCTGGCCGGCCTCTTCGACCAGTTCACCCAGGTGGATGCCTCCACCACCCGGAAATACGGCGGCACCGGCCTGGGGCTGGCCATCTCCAAGCGCCTGGCGGAGATGATGGGCGGGGAGATCGGGGTGGAGAGCCGACCGGACCGGGGCTCCACCTTCTGGTTCACGGCCCGTTTCGGAAAGCCCGAAGGCCCGGAACGTCCCGCCACCCCCCGGGTCGATATCCGCGGCGTTCACATCCTGGTGGTGGACGACAACGCCACCAACCGGGAGGTCCTCCGGACCCAGCTCCACACCTGGGGCGCCCGGATCGAGGAAGCCGCCAGCGGTCCCTCCGCCCTGGAGGCCCTCTACCGCGCCCGGGACGCGGGGGACCCCTTCCGGGCCGCCATCGTGGACATGCAGATGCCCGGCATGGACGGCGCGGCCCTGGGCCGGGCCATCCGGCTGGACGGGACCCTCCGGGACATTCGCCTGCTGATGATGACCTCCCAGGGACAACGGGGGGACGCCGGCCGGGCGGGAAAGATCGGATTCGCCGCCTACCTGACCAAGCCGGTCCGACGGTCGGACCTCTTCGACAGCCTGGCCGCCGTCCTGTCCGGGGCCCCATCCTCCGGAACCGAGCGGCCGCTGGTCACCCGCCACACCCTCCGGGAGAAGCGGCGCGGCCGACCCCGCATCCTCCTGGCCGAGGACAACCTCACCAACCAGCGGGTGGCCGCCGCCATCCTGAAGAAGCTGGGATGCGAGGTCGATGTGGCGGGCAACGGCGCCATCGCCGTGGAAGCGCTCAAATCGGCCCCCTACAACCTGGTGTTCATGGACGTCCAGATGCCCGAAAAGGACGGACTGGCCGCCGCCCGCGCGATCCGGGACCCGGCCTCCGGCGTCCGAGACCCCGGGATCCCCGTCATCGCCATGACCGCCCACGCCATGCGGGGCGACCGGGAGAAATGTTTGGAGGCGGGCATGGACGACTATATTCCCAAGCCGGTCACCCCCCAGGTCCTGGCGACGGTCCTGGACAAATGGCTGGCCCCGAAGGCGGCGTCTCCGGAGGCGCCGGCCCATGGCGCGGAGGCGTCCGAGGCCGGTGCCGAGGGGGAGTCGGCGGACCCCGGGTTCGACCCGTCGGTCCTGCTGCGGCGGTTGATGGGGGATGAAGAACTGACCCGGGGGGTTCTGGAGGAGTTCGGAAACCGGATCCCCTCGGAGATCGCGACACTGGAGGACCATCTCACCGCCGGTGACGCCCCCACAGTCGAACGCCTCGCCCACACCGTCCGGGGCGCCGCGGCCAACCTCGGCGCTCCGGCCGTGGTGGAACTCGCCCTGGAGATGGAGACCGCGGCGGGGGCCGGCGATCTGGAATCGGTCCGGGCCCGCCTGCCCGATCTGAAGGCGAATATCGACCGGGTGCGGGCCTCCATCGACGATCTTCTGTCCCGGGGGTGAAGAACGTCCCCGCCGCTTCGGCGCGGCCGGGCCCTGCAAACGCATCGACCGGGAGAAACGGGAACCGATCGGAGTTGACGAAACCCTCCGGACCGGGTGAGAATAGAGAACCCCGGGGGATGAGACGGTCTTTCCGGGCATCCGGACCGACAAAACGGTGGAGTTATCCATGACACGGGAGAAGAACATGCCGGTCGAGACGGAGGTGCGGACCCTCCGGCGCCGCGTGGCGGAACTGGAGGCGGGCGAACGGCTCCGGGACCAGAGCCGGTTTATCCGGACGCTGCTCGAATCGCTGTCGGTCCCGGTCTTTTACAAGGACACCGATGGGGTCTACCTGGGCTGTAACGCCGCCTTCGAATCCTTCCTCGACCTGCCCCGGGACAAGATCATCGGCCGGACCGTCCGGGAGGTCGCCCCGGACGACCTGGCCGAGACCTACCATCGAAAAGACCTGGAACTCATCGCCAAAAGAGGGGAGCAGAAATATGAGTCGGAGGTGGACACCGGCCGGGGCCGCCGCAACGTCATCTTCCACAAGTCGGTCTTCCTGGACGGCGCCGGAAACCCCGCCGGCCTGGTGGGGGTGATCACCGACATCACCGAGCGGAAGCGGGACGAAGAGGCCCTCCGGCGGGCCAAGGCGGAGGCCGATGCCCTCAACCGCCGGCTGGAGCAGCAGATCGCCTTCGCCAACCGGATGGCGGCCCGGTCGGAGACGGCCAACCGCGCCAAGAGCGAGTTTCTGGCCAACATGAGCCACGAGATCCGCACCCCCATGAACGGCGTCATCGGCATGACCGCCCTGCTGCTCGAAACGCCCCTGTCTTCGGAACAGCGGACCTACGCCGAGACGATCCGAACCAGCGGTGAATCGCTGCTGGCCCTCATCAACGACATCCTCGACCTCTCCAAGATCGAGGCCGGCAAGCTCGAGATGGAGACGGTGGACTTCGACCTGCACGCCCTTCTGGAGGAGATCGCCGCCCTGACCGCCGTCCGGGCCCAGGAAAAGGGGTTGGCGCTGGTCCGGACCGTGGCGCCGGAGGTGCCGGTCCGGCTCCGGGGGGACCCGGGCCGGCTCCGCCAGGTGCTGCTCAATCTCACGGGCAATGCCGTCAAATTTACCGAAACGGGCCGGGTCTCCCTCCGGACGAGCCTGTGGTCCCGGACGGACCGCTGGGCCGTGGTTCGGTTCGAGGTCGCGGACACCGGCATCGGCGTCCCCGAAGCGAAGCAGGAAGAGATCTTCGGCCGGTTCACCCAGGTGGACGCCACCACCACCCGGAGATACGGCGGCACCGGACTGGGCCTGGCCATCTCCAAACGGCTGGTGGAGATGATGGGGGGCGAGATCGGGGTGGAGAGCCGACCCGGGGAGGGCGCCGCGTTCCGGTTCACCGCCCGCTTCGAAACACCGGTCCCGGAGCGTCCGAAGGGGAAGGCGGCGGAGACGACGGGCCCCGCCCCGCCCCACCATCCCCACCGCCTCCTCCCCCTTCCCGGCCGGGCACGGATTCTCCTGGCCGAGGACAACCCCACCAACCGGCAGGTGTGCGCCGCCATCCTCGAGAAACTCGGATGCGGCGTCGACGCGGTGGACGACGGTATCCGCGCCGTGGCGGCGCTCCGGTCGGCCCCCTACGATCTGGTGCTCATGGACGTTCAGATGCCCGGAATGGACGGGCTGGCGGCGGCCCGCCTGATCCGGGACCCATCCGCCGGGGTCCACGATCCCCGGATCCCCATCATCGCCATGACCGCCCACGCCCTGAAAGGGGACCGGGAGAGATGCCTGAAAGCGGGCATGGACGACTATATCCCCAAGCCGATCACCCCCCGGAACCTCGCGGAGATGCTGGAAAGATGGCTGACCCGGGACGAAAAGGGCGACAAACCGGATCGAGACGGCGGCCCCCCTCTTTCCGTGCCGTCGGACATGCCGGGTCCGCCGGTCTTCGACCCGGAGGACCTCATCGGCCGCCTCATGGGCGAGGTCTCCCTGGCCCACCGGGTCGTCGCTTTCTTCCTCGACCATGCGCCGAGCCAGATCGAGGAACTGGATGCCCTCCTCCGGAGGGACGACCCCGACGCGGAACGGCTGGCCCACACCCTCCAGGGCGCCGCCGTCAGCGTCGGCGCCGAGGCCCTCCAACAGATTCTCCTGGAGATCAAGCGCGCAGCCTCGTCGGGCGACCTGGAAACCGCACGGCGGAGACTGCCGGCGCTCAAGGCCGGATTTGAACAGGTCAGGGAAAAAATGGAACGCTTTCTTTCATGTTGACTTGACCGGAAGATCTTTTCATCATATTTAAAATAAATAGCAGTATGGTTCAATGTTTTAAGAATGGCGAAAACTCTTTGAGGCCGTTTCCGGATGACGCCCGAATACATCAGACGCCCCCACTACATCGAGCGGATCACCCCCTTCATCGGCGGCGGTCTGATCAAGGTCATCACCGGGCAGCGTCGGGTGGGCAAGAGCTACATGCTCTTCCAGATCATGGACGAGATCCGGAAGCGGGACCCGGACGCCGCCATTCTCTACATCAACAAGGAGCTTCACGAGTTCCAGGAGATCCGGACCGACCGGGATCTGATGAACTATCTCAAGGCGCGGGAGGAGGCCGAGAGGCCGGTCCACCTGTTCATCGACGAGGTCCAGGAGATCGGGGGGTTCGAACGGGCCCTCCGGAGCCTGACCGCCGGCGGGGGGTACGACATCTACTGCACGGGGAGCAACGCCACCCTCCTGTCGGGGGAGCTGGCCACCCTCCTGAGCGGCCGGTACGTGGAGATACGGGTGTACGGCCTCTCCTACCCGGAGTTCCTCCGGTTCCACGACCTGCCCGAGGAGCCGGCGTCCTTCTCCAAGTACCTGCGGTACGGCGGCCTGCCCTACCTGCGCCACCTCTCCCTGGAGGACGAGATCGTCTTTGACTATCTCATCAACATCTACCACACCATCGTCCTCAAGGACGTGGTGGCCCGCCACGGGATCCGGAACGTCGACTTCCTGGAACGGCTGACGGAGTTCCTGGCCGACAACGTCGGCAATCTCTTCTCCGCCAAACGGATCAGCGACTTCCTGAAATCCCAGAAGATCCGAACCACGCCCAACACCGTCCTCACCTACCTCGCCTACCTGACCGACGCCTTCTTCATCTCCAAGGTCCGGCGGTCCGAGGTGGGGGGGCGGAAGATCTTCGAGATCGGGGAGAAATACTACTTCGAGGACCTGGGGCTTCGGAACACCATCGTGGGGTATTCCCCGAAGCACATCGGCCGGCTCCTGGAGAACGTCGTCTTCGGCCACCTCCAGTCGGCCGGCCACCGGGTGACGGTGGGGCAGATGGGATCCAAGGAGATCGATTTCGTCTGTGACCGCAAGGGCAAGCGGCGCTACGTCCAGGTGACCTACCTCCTCGCCGACGAACGGACCCACGAACGGGAGTTCGGCAACCTCCTGGCCGTCCCGGACAACCACGACAAGGTGGTCCTCTCCATGGATGAGATGGCCGACGGCGGGGACCACAAGGGGATCCGCCACCACCACATCCGGACCTTCCTGGCCGGGCATCCGGAGCTGTTTTAGCAGGGGTCGATCTCGGTCATAATGGAACCCGCGACGGAACCGGTTCCACCCACCAACCCGTTGCCTTCGACGATTGCAGCCTGCCGCCGACCATGGATCACATGCACCAAGGAACCGATGAGGGATTGACATCTATACGGCATTGCCGTAGAATCCAATCCATGATATTCATTGAAGCCAGCTTGTTTACAAGACAACTATCAAAATACTTGACCGATGATGAGTACAGCTCCTTTCAATGGTATTTGCTATCCCATCCCGAAGCCGGAGATATTGTTCAAGGCAGCGGCGGAATCCGAAAAGTCAGGTGGTCTCAAAGCGGAAAAGGGAAAAGGGGCGGTCTGCGAATCATCTATTACTGGAAAAGGACGACCCATGAAATTTGGTTGCTGACCATTTACGCGAAAAGCGAAAAGGTGACCATACCGGGGCATATCCTAAAAAAGATCGCAGAGGAAATCGAAAATGAATGAACGCAATATCGGGCGGGAGATTCTGGATGGCATCGCGGAGATCAAGGAATTCAAGAAAGGCGGCCTCCATCTAAAAACTCGAATTCTTGCCGAGCCGCCCCCGCCGAAGGAGATTCGAGAAAGAATGCGGTTGTCGCAGTCGGCCTTTGCCAGTCTCATGGGCGTAAGCGCTCGGACCATCCAAGACTGGGAACAAGGTCGGAGAACACCCCGTGGACCGGCCAAATCCCTCCTCCGGATAGCCGATCAACATCCGGAAATCTTCACGGAAATACGATCGGTGTCCGAAACGGCGCCGTGAACGCGCTCATGGGCCGCCGAAATGGCGGCCCTAAGAGGCGCGATGAATCGAAGAGAACCAGCCGGTTCGGTTTTGCCGTCAGGCGATGGCCTTCACTTCCCCAGGGATCCGGCTCCCCTGGAGCCAGGGCGCCCACCTCTCCCAAAAGCCTTTGGCGGCCTGGTGGAATAACGAGATTCCGGCCCACGGCCGATCCCCTTCCCGGATCCGGAAGGCTCCCCAGTCGATGCTCGGGGGTTCGGCCAGGCTGAAGACCGGGGAGAGCGCCGGCCCCCATCCCTCCGCCGCCATGCGCGGCCCGGTCCAGCACTTCCAGAGCGCCTCCGGTCCGACGAGCGGGCGGCAGGCGGGCAGCTTCGGCAGGGAGTCCATCCACGCCTCGTGCAGGGATTCGGGCGGCGCCTCCGACCCCAGGTAGAGCCACGGGAATCGGTTTTTGGCCACGGTTTCGTGATCGACGGCGTCATCGGAGAACAGTTCCCCGGGCAGCATGGCTTTCATGACCGGATTGGCATCGCCGTAGAGCAGATGGAAGAGGTGCTCATAGGACGCGTCCCGGATCTCCCGGAACAGGTTCAAACCGACGGCCAGAAGCTCCCGGTTGAGCCCCTCCCATCGGAAGAAGATGTTGTCCGGGTTCGAGGGCAGCCGGTGCTCCCGGATCGTCCCGGAGAGGGTCCGGACCGCATCGGCCCCGGGGTTCCGCCGGTCGGCCCAGACCGAGGCCCGGAGGCGCATGGGGTGGATCCGCCGGAACAGTTCGGCGGTCATGGGATTGCTCAGGGTGCGGATCGCGGGCCGGGCCGTGATCCGGTAGAGGCGGTCGAAGACCTCCGAGACCACGCCGACCCGGTGGAACAGGGGCCGCTCGCTGTCGTCGAGCAACGCCCGGATCTCCTCCAGGTCGATCTCCCGGAAGGTGGTGGCGTAGGTGGGCGGGTGGTCCCCCTCCTGGGAAATGTCCATCCGGAAGAGGCCGGGGGGCAGCCGGTCGAACTCGTCGGCCAGGGCGTCGATGATCACCCGGTGCTCGCGGTCCGCCACCTTGGCCGAAACGAAGATGGCCAGATGCCCGGCCTTCTGGTGATGGATCAGCACCAGCTTGACGCCCGCCTTCTTGATCTCCTCGGTGGAGGACCAGACCCGGGGGATCCAGCCGATCCCCTGGGGTACCGGGGTGATGGTGTCGCCGTAGGAGGTGAAGATGATGGCGTCCTCGATGTTCCGCAAATCCACCGGCGCGCCGTTGAGCCGGACCAGCCCCCGCTCCAGCTTGTTGCCGACGAAGAGTTCCCGGATGATCCAGTAGAACTGCTCCGCCCCCAGCTCGTGGAACCCGTAGACCCACTTCTGCTGGGTCAGAAAGACCGCGATCTTCCTCTCGTCGTCCGCCTGCTGGAGCCACTTGAGGCTGTCGAGGATGGGGTGGCGGTCGATGTCGAAGAGTTCGAAGTTGAGGGGCGGCAGCCCGTCGATGACCCCGTCCCCCAGATCGCCCATGAGAAGCGTCAACCAGGTGCCCCCCACGAGGCCGCCGCTGTACCGAAGGCTGTGGGGCTCCGTTCCCCTTGACCAGTAGGAGATGGGGGCACCCACCGGAACGATGGGCCCGTCCAGCCCCGGAGAGCCGGCCGCGGACAGGGCGATCTGCCAGCCGGCCTGGCAGTTGCAGATATATGCCGGCGGCTTTTCATGGGGGCAGATCTCCCGCACCTTTTCGGTGAAGATCCGGGTCGATTCCACCAGGTCGTCCATGGTCTGCCCCTTGACGGTTTCGGGATGGATAAGAATTAAAAAGGTGGGGTGGCCGGTATCGATGGCCAGCCCGATCTCCGAGGTGTTCCGGGAGGCGCTGATCAATCCCCGGCCCGCGTCAGGGTCCTGGAAGATGATGGGCCGCTTGGTCTGATCCTCCCAATCCATCCGCCGTCCCGATCCGGAGGTCCGCCGGTCCTTGTACTGCTCGTCCTCCTCCCGCCGCCTTCGGTCGGCCACCCGGACCAGCACCCGATTGACGGGCCGGTCGAGCCAGCGGCCGTCCAGGATGGGCTCCAGGGGGAAGGGGGTGATGGGCGGCAGGCCCGTCTCGTTGTATTCGAAATATTGATTGCCCCGGCGTCGGAGCACATCGGCCATGAGCACGCTCCGCTGGGTGAAATCGACGGTGTACCGCCACAGGTCCCAGGCCATCCCGCCCATGCGGCGGCCCTGGTCCATAAACTCATGGCCGGCCCCGAAGGCGGCCTCCAATCCCATCCACATATAGGGAATCACGGTCTGCTCCTTTTCTCGTAAGCGTCATCCGAGGTGTCGTCATCAGGGATCCGGTATCCGGTCCGCATCCGATTTCTCTTCCAATCGATCTCTAATCGTATATCGGGTTGCCGGAGGGAAGCTGCCGGTGAAAAGGGCTGTTTACCCCAGCGCGGGAAAAATGGCAAGGAGATTCGGGAAAACCGCCCGCTGACGGGGTGGGCCCGTCGACTCATATGGAGATCTGTCCCGCACCCGCGTCTCCGGCCGGTCTTTCGTCGCGAAAACGGACGGAGGTCCGACGCAAATCGCCCGCCGGCCGAAAAAAAACGCGGGGGCCGGCGGATCGTCCCGAAGGATCGATCCGGGCCCCCGAATCTCCATTTCCGTATGCCGGGTCCGGCGGTGCTCGGACCCCCCCGTCGGCTACTTGACCTTCAGCGCCTTTTCGAACTCCCACAACCCGTGGATGTTGCAGTACGAAGTGGCGATGAGGGTTCCCGCCTTCTTCACCTTCATCTTGGTGACCACGGAATGGTTGGTGTAGACCGGACCGGTATCCGGCCCGTCGGTGGATTCGCCGTGGGCGGTGAACTTGTAGTCGCCGACCTGGTGGGCGAACTTCCCCCCCTCGGGCTTGAAAAAGAGCTGGATCCAGGCGATGTGGTGTTCGGTGGTATTGGGGTGGGCCACCTCCTTGCCGATGGCGACCGAGACGTCGAACATCTCGTCCTCGGCGACGGCATCGGGACAATCGATGACGGGGACATGCTTTTCGTTCTTCCAATCCGCGGTCTGGTAAAGCTCTCCGATCTTGGGCATGGGATCTCCTCCTTTACTCCTAGGTTGATGTCGTCAATCGGCCGTTTCGACCTGACTTCAACTCTACAGGCAAAGGTGTCGCGGGAAAATGGGGTCATCAGGGTATATTGACCGGCGGGACACCCCAGGGACCCGGCACGGGTTACGCCCCGTGGAGGGGATCTCCGGCCAGGAGCAGCCCCTCCCCCTCCTTCGGCCGGTCGATGGGCGTTTCCCGGCCGGGCTCCGGCACGGGACGGGGGCTGTCCGCTCCTTCGGCGCCCATCACATAGAGGGTCCGGGTGGGATAGGCGAAGTCGATCCCCCGCTCGTCGAAGGACTCCTTGATCCGGAGGTTGATGGCCTGCTGGATGTCCATGTACTTGGCATAGTCGGCGCCGATGACGTAGTAGACCGTCTCGAAGTCGAGGCTGAAATCCCCGAACCTGAAAAAGTGGCACCGGTCGAAGAGGGTATCATCGATCTCTTTGATGATCCGGGTGACGATCTCCGGTATCTCCCGGAGCTGGTCCGCCGTGGTCTGGTAGATGACGCCGATATGGAAGACCACCCGGCGCCGGAGCATCCGTTTGTAGTTCCGGACCCGCGACCCCCCGAGGTCGGTGTTGGAGAAGATCAACTGTTCCCCCCCCAGGCTGCGGATCCGGGTGGACTTGATGCCGATGTGTTCGATCTCCCCAAGGTAATCGCCGATGATGATGAAATCGCCGATCTCGAAGGGCCGGTCGAAGACGATGACGAAGTAGTTGAAGAGATCCCCCAGAATGTTCTGGGAGGCCAGCGCGATGGCCACGCCGCCGATCCCCAGTCCGGCCAGGACGCTGGAGATCTCGAACCCGATGTTGTCCAACAGAAAGATGACGCCGATCCCCCAGATGACCACCTTGGAGATGGGGACCAGGGCTTTGAGCCGGCTTTCGTTGCTGATATACTGCTGTTTCCGGGCCCACCGCTCCTGGATGAGGAACTCGACGGTGGCGGCCAAAAACCGGATGAGGTAGAAGGTGAACACCGCCACGCCCACCACGCTGATCACCTTGAACACCGACGGCGGGGTGGGGAGGCGCTGGATCCCCAGGAAGAAGACGCCGAAGTAGAGGAGGGGAAAGACGGTCTCGGAAGCCGCCGTGATGAAGGCCTCCACGGCGGTGGGGACCCGCTCCCGCCAAGTGTCGATCCGTCGTCTGACGATGGTCCGCAGCGTGCCCACCGCCAGGATTCCCACCACCAGAATGGCGCAGGTGACGATAATCTGCCAGATCCACGGGTGGTGTTCGGAAAACCCCTGGAGGAACGTTTCCGCCGCTCCGGCATAGGCTCGGATCTTTTCGATGTCCATGGATTCTCGGTCGACGCCTCCTTTTTTTATATCCGATGGGAATAACAGGGTCAAAGGCCGCCGGAACCGGCCTCAGTTGGACTGCAACAGCGCATCGATCTCCTCGTTGGTCAGGGTCTCCTCCGCCAACAGGGCCCGGGCCAGGCTGTCCAGCTCCCCCCGATGGTCCCGGAGGGTCGATTCCGCCCTCTCCTCCCCTTCGGAGACGATCCGCCGGATCTCATCGTCGATGAGTTGCGCCGTATGTTCACTGTAGTCCCTCTGCTCGGCCATCTCCCGTCCCAGAAACGGGTGGGGATCCCCCTGCCGGAAGGCGACGGATCCGAGCTTTTCGCTCATGCCCCACTGGCAGACCATCCGCCGGACGAGCTGGGTGGTCTTCTTGAGATCGTCCGCCGCGCCCGATGTGGCGTCATCGAAATGGATCTTCTCGGCGGCCCGCCCCGCCAGCAGGATGGCCACCCGGTTCAACAGGTACCGCTTGCCGAGGTTGTACCGGTTCTCCTCGGGGATCTGTTCCGTGGCCCCCAAGGCCCGCCCCCGGGGGATGATGGTCACCTTCTTCAGGGGGTCCGCGCCGGGCAGGAGCCGGGCCATGAGGGCGTGGCCCGCCTCGTGGTAGGCGATCACCTCCTTCTCCTCGTCGCTCACCACGTCCTCCCGCTCGATCCCCATGAGGATCTTGTCCCGGCTCTGGTCGAACTCCTCGGCCCGGACCCGCTTCTCGTCCTTGCGGGCGGCCAGCAGGGCCGCCTCGTTGACCAGGTTCTCCAGATCCGCCCCGGAAAACCCCACCGTCCGTTCGGCCACCTTGGAAAGGTCCACGTCGTCGGCCAGCTTCACGTCCCGGGTGTGGACCTCCAGAATGTGGCGGCGGGCGTCCTTCTGGGGCAGCTCCAGGGTCACCCGCCGGTCGAACCGGCCGGGACGCACCAGGGCCGGGTCCAACACGTCGGGCCGGTTGGTGGCGGCCATCACCACGACCGATTCCTGGGGGGAGAAGCCGTCCATCTCGTTGAGGATCTGGTTGAGGGTCTGCTCCCGCTCGTCGTGGCCGCCCCCCACCCCGGTCCCCCGGACCCGCCCGATGGAATCGAGTTCGTCGATGAAGATGATGGCGGGGGCCTCCTTCTTGGCGTTCTTGAACATGTCCCGGACCCGGGAGGCGCCCACCCCCACGAACATCTCGATGAACTCGGAGCCGCTGATGCTGAAAAAGGGCACATCCGCCTCCCCGGCCACGGCCCTGGACATGAGGGTCTTGCCGGTCCCCGGCGGCCCCACCATGAGGATGCCCCGGGGCAGCTTGGCGCCGATGGCCCGATACTTGTCCGGGTTCTTGAGGTATCCGACGATCTCCTGGAGTTCCTTCTTGGCGTTGGAGAGTCCGGCCACGTCTTCGAAGGTCACGTCGCTGCTCGCCTTCTCATAGAGCCGGGCCTTGGACTTGGCGAACCCGAAGATGCCCCCCTTTCCGCCGCCCCCCATGCGCTCCTGGAACTTCTTGCTGGTGTAGACGAAAAAGCCGATGATGAGGACCCACGGCAGCAGGTAGATGAGAAGATTGGAGAGCCAAGACGCCTCCTGGGGCTCGGCCCGGATGACGACCCCCTCGGCCTCCAGGAGATCCATGAGAGCGGGATCATCCGGGGTGGGCATATAGGTGAAGAAGGCTTCCCGGGCCGGGCCGCCGGTTTCGTCCCGTCCACCATCCCCCTCGCCCTCCCCTTCCGCGCCGGATGTCCCGGAGGTCTCCGCCGCCTCTCCGGACGCCGGTGCCGATCTGCCGGTGATCTTCTGTCCGTCGAAGGTGACCTGGGTGACCGCCCCCTGGTTCACCTTCTCCTTGAAGGCGGTGTAGGTCAGCTCCACCGGCCCGGTGGCCGTGTAGGAGCGGAAGAGATAGAGGATGGCCACCCAGAGGACGGCGAAGAGCAGCAGCCGCTGTCCCATGGTGAAGTTTTCCGGTTTCCGTGGCGTTCCGTTGCTCATCGCGTGTTTTCCCTTTCCATTGCCGGCGGCCGGGGGGTCCTCGACCGGCGCCGGATGGGGGAAACCCCCTATTTCGCCGCCGGCCGGACGGTATTCTTCCCCGGCCCGAAAAAAAAGGCCCGGACCCTATCGATCCGGAGGCTTATCCGGAGACCATCTCCTGGAGGGCCAGGGCATCGTTGGCCGCGTGGCCGGCCTCGTCGTTGTCGAAAAAGCAGAAGACCTCCTTGCCCCCGCGGACCCACTGGGAAAAGGCCCCGGCCCAGCCGGCCAACGTCCGGGTGTCGTAGCTCCCCTGGTAGGCCGCGGCCTCGGGTCCGTGGAGCCGGATGTAGACGAAGTCCGCGGTGACCGTTTTGGGGGAAAGCTTCCCCTCCAGATCGTAGATGCAGAACGCCAGGTTCCGCTCGGTCAGCATCTCGTAGGCCCGCTCGTCGAACCAGCTCGGATCGCGGAACTCGAAGGCATACCGGAAATCCCCGGGCAGGGCGTCCGCAAAGGCCCGGAGCCGGTCCGGGTCGAACCGCCAGTTGGGGGGAAGTTGAAAGAGGATCGGCCCCAGTTTCTTTTCCAGGACCGGAACCCGCTCCAGCAGACGGGCCAGGCTCTCCTCCGGATCCTTGAGCTTCTTCATGTGGGTGATGTACCGGCTCGCCTTGACCGCGAACCGGAAATCCGACGGCGCGGCCTCCCGCCAGGCCTCCAGGGTCCGGGGTTCCGGCAGCTTGTAAAACGAGTTGTTGATCTCCACCGCCGAGAACCGGCCGCCGTAGAAATCGAGATAGTCCCTTTTGGGACAGGATTCGGGGTAGAAGGGTCCCGACCAGTGGTCGTACTGCCACCCCGAGGTGCCGATGTGGATCTGTTCGCCGTGTTCCATGCCGCTCCCTTCGTTTCGACGGCTTCCAGAAAACCTGTCCGCCGCCATTGACCTCTCCAACAACGATAGAGGAAATCGGCCGGCAATGCAATTCCGGGACGGCTCCCGTCCGGTCCCGGAGCCCTCTGGAGCCGCCAAAAAATACCGTCCCGGAAAGGGGGAGATACAGGGTTGCCCCCATTTACCCGACGCATTCCCGTGCTTAGGATTGCAGATGGGCATTTTTCTTTCGCCCGGCGCTTACCGGGGCCGCTTCCGGTTGGGCGGCGGAAAACAACCACGCCGAACAAAAGGCCAAACAATCGCAGGAGGGGGGGCAGGCCATGCCAAGGGAAACCATCGAACTCGAATACAAGATCGACCATCTGTCCATCCTCGACCCCGAGGGGGAGGTGGACGGGGATCTGGAGCCGGACCTTTCCGACGACCTGTTGTTGAAACTCCACCGGGCCATGGTGCTGGGCCGCCGGTTCGACGAACGGATGCTCAAGCTCCAGCGGGGCGGACGGATCGGCACCTTCGCCCCCATCCAGGGGCAGGAGGCGGCCCAGCTCGGGGCCGTGGCGGTGCTGGAGGACCGGGACTGGCTCATTCCCTCCTTCCGGGAGATGCTCGCCGAGGTCTGGCGGGGAAAACGGCTGGAGACCGTGCTCCTCGCCTATGACGGCTACAACGAAGGGGGGCGCATCGAAGAGGGCCTCAACAACCTGCCGGTGGCCGTGCCGGTGGGGACCCAGACCCTCCACGCCGCCGGCATCGGCTACGCCATCAAATATAAAGGGGAAGACGCCGTGGCCATGACCTTCTTCGGCGACGGGGCCACCTCCGAGGGGGACTTCCACGAGGCGATGAACTTCGCCGCCGTCTTCCGGGCACCGGTGATCTTCGTCTGCCAGAACAACCACTGGGCCATCTCCATCAAGCGGTCCCACCAGACCCGTTCCAAGACCCTGGCCCAGAAGGCGCTCGCCTACGGGATGCCCGGCATCCAGGTGGACGGCAACGACATCCTGGCCGTCTACGCCGCCGCCAAGGAGGCGGTGGACCGGGCCCGGTCCGGGGAGGGACCCACCATGATCGAGTGCGTCACCTACCGGATGTCGGTCCACACCACCGCGGATGATCCCAAACGGTACCGCACCGAGGAGGAATTGGAGGAGTGGAAGGAGAAGGACCCCATATCCCGGTTCCGGAAATACCTCAAGGCCAGGGAACTTTTGACCGACGATGACATCGAATCGGTGGAGGCGGAGGTCAAGGAGCAGATCGGCAAGGCGGTCAAGAACTGGGAGGCGGAGGCCCAAGAAATGGGGGACCCCCTGGACATGTTCGACCACCTTCTGGAAGAGATGCCGCCGTATCTGGCGGAGCAGAAGGCGGCCTTCGAAAAGGAACGCCAGGAACGATCCCAGGGATCCTAAGGAAAGGGAGGGAGCGATGGCCAAGATGACCATGGTCCAGGC
The DNA here is from genome assembly GCA_964431545.1 of uncultured Desulfobacteraceae bacterium. GTDB lineage: Bacteria > Desulfobacterota > Desulfobacteria > Desulfobacterales > JAABSP01 > CAYSLC01. The sequence continues at coordinate 17,509 of CAYSLC010000112.1, forward strand.
GATCAACCTGGCCCTGAAGCAGGAGATGGAAAAGGACGAAAACGTGGTGGTGCTGGGCGAGGACGTGGGGGTGGACGGCGGCGTCTTCCGGGTCACCGAGGGGCTCATCGGCCAATTCGGCGAAGAGCGGGTGATGGACACGCCCCTGGCGGAGTCGGGGATCGCCGGCTTCTCCATCGGCATGGCCGTATACGGCCTGCGCCCGGTCTGTGAGATGCAGTTCTCCGGGTTCAGCTACATCGCCTTCAACCAGCTGGAGGCCCACGCGGCCCGGCTCCGGGGCCGGTCGGGCGGACGCTTCACCGTCCCCATGGTGGTGCGGATGCCTTACGGCGGCGGGGTCCGGGCCCTGGAGCACCACTCCGAGAGCCGGGAGGCCTACT
>CAYSLC010000113.1:0-1557 GCA_964431545.1 uncultured Desulfobacteraceae bacterium
GAGGATTCGGGTGGAACTTCGCTCCCGATCCTCGAAACCCGGAACCTCGTCACCCGCTTTTATACTTATGACGGCATCGTCCAGGCCCTGGACGGCGTGAGCCTCTCCATCGATCCCGGCACCACCTTCGGGCTGGTTGGGGAGTCGGGGTGCGGCAAGAGCGTCTTCGCCCGGTCCCTGATGCGGATCATCGGACCGCCGGGGCGGATCGAGGGGGGTCGGGTCCTCCTTCGGGACGATGGGAACGGCCATGGGGCGGGGCAGGGGAGGACAATCGATCTTCTGACCCTCTCAGAGGCGGGGATGGAACGGATCCGGGGGGACCGGATCTCCATGATCTTCCAGGAGCCGGGAGCGGCCCTCAACCCCATCATGTCCGTGGGGGATCAGGTGGCGGAGAGCTTCCTCTTCCATCGGAAGCGGGAGATGTGCGCCTCGGTGTTGGCCGGCCTGACTGGCCGGGGCGGATGGGGGCGGACGATTGCACCCCTCTACCGGCTGGCCGAAAAACGGCCGGACGCGGTCCCCCTCCGGTTGTTGAACCGGATCCTCCTTCTCCGGCGGTGGCGGGGGCCGCTCCGTCGGGAGGCCCGGCGCCGGTCGGCGGAGATCCTCGGCCGGCTGGGGATCTCCGACCCGGAGGGGATGCTCGACCGCTTTCCCCACCAGCTCTCCGGCGGCATGAAGCAGCGGATCGTCATCGCCATGGCCCTGGCGTGCGGGCCGGCGCTCCTCATCGCCGACGAGGCGACCTCCAACCTCGACGTCACCGTCCAGGCCCAGATCCTCGACCTGCTCAAACAGCTCCAGGAGACGGAGATCGGCGCCGTTCTGCTCATCACCCACGACCTGGGGGAGGTGGCCGAAACCTGCGACCGGGCCGGGGTCATGTACGCCGGGTGCCTGTGCGAGACCGCCGGCGCGCGGGACCTCTTCACCGGGCCGCGCCATCCCTACACCGATGCTCTCCTCCGGGCCGTGCCGCGCCGGTCCCGGAGCGATCCCCTGGCGCGGATCCCCGGCAGCGTCCCCAACCTGGTGGATCCGCCGCCGGGGTGCCGGTTCCATCCCCGATGCGGTAGAGCGGGGGATCTCTGCCGGAAGGAGAAGCCGGAGCTTGTGGAGATGGGGCCGCGCCACTGGGCCGCCTGCCATTTTCCGTTGTGTGGATGATCAGATGACATGGTATTCTGGGAAATGGAACGGATGGAACCTTAAGATCGGAGTCCGTGCCCCGCTGCCCAAGCGTTCGATGCCATGAACGAAGGAAAGGAGCCCACCATGGAGTGTCAATTCACGATCACCTATCCGGATACACTACCGGATGCGGCAAACATATCCCGGGAAGAATTTGAATGGGAGGCGAAAATGGCCATGGCCGCCAAACTTTTCGAGATCGGTCGGATTTCATCGGGGTTGGCCGCCCAACTTGCCGGTCTCACTCGCGTCGCTTTCCTGCTTCGACTGGACCGGTATGGCATCCCCATGATCGATCTTACCCGTGAAGAGCTGGAAGCGGATCTCGAAAATGCGTAAGAAGAGGATCGTGATCAATAC
>CAYSLC010000113.1:1657-17823 GCA_964431545.1 uncultured Desulfobacteraceae bacterium
ATCGAACGGGGGGAGTGCCTGGGGCTGGTGGGGGAGTCGGGGTGCGGCAAGACCACCACGGGACGGTGTCTGGTTCGGCTCGATGCGCCCACCGGCGGGGAGAGATGGCGGACGGGGGACTCCTCTGATCCGGCGGATGTGCGGGTCGGGTGGCGGGGAAGGCGCGCCGGCCGGACGGGCCGGGGGCGGATTCGGGCTACCGGTGGGGGATGCGCCGCCGGGTCCGCCGCATGCCGGTGATCAGGCCGGCGATGCACGCGGCCACCATGAAGGCGGCCGGGATGATGAAGATGTGAACGAACTCCATACCATGTGCCTGTTTCGGTTCCAGTGTGACGGGATCGGAGGAACACACGAAACCTCCCGATCCTGGGACAGAGTATACCGGCGGGCGGCCCGGGAAATCAATGGGTTGAAGGGGGTAATCCGAGGGTAGGGATTTTCTCTTTTTTCCGGACGGACGGGTGGGCCGGCAACGGATGGTTCCCGGAGAAACACCCCTCCGTCCCCCTCCCCGGAAGGGCGGGGGAGGGGGTGAAGTTGAGGGAACAGGTTTTCGTGTTCGACCGGTGCGGGAACGGCCGTGCCGGGGTCAGGCGGTCTCGGAGGCGGACCGTCCGGGCAGGATGTTGGTGAACTGGTACGCCTCCACCGGTTCGCCCACCGCCGCCTCGAACTCCTCCTCGTCCCACTGCTCGATGCTCAGGTACCTGGTGCCGTTGTCGTCCTCGTAGTCCCAGACGAGCATCTTCCGGGCCGGCCCCTTGCCGTCCTTGTAGAAGTCGCCCCCGGCCCACTCCTCCAGATAGTAGGTGACCCCGTCCAGGACCAGCTCGTCGGGCGGATCATCGTTCTGTTTGACGTGATCGCGAACGTGGGCGCCCAGGCGGCCGAAGGGGATCTTCCGGCTGACCGACCACTCGTCCTCGTCGTCCGATTCCCGCTCCAGGTAAAGGGTCTCGTCGTGGCTCTTGAGCTGCCACTCGTGGCTCAGGTCCCCGGAACCCCAGTCGTAGTAGTGGTACGCCTCCACCTCCCAGGTCTTCATGTCGTAGTCGACCATGTACCCCACCTGGATGTCCTTGAGGGTGAGGCTGCTGGGGTCGGGGCCCTCGTCCGGCGGCTTCTTTCCGAAGCCGAAAAATTCTTTCCAGCCCATGGCGGTCTACTCCGTGATCATGCCCATCTTCTTTTTGAGTTCCAGGAGGTTGGCCGAGACCGAGGCGCTCTTGGCGCCGCTCTCCAGGGCCTTGTTGATCTCCTGGTCGACGCTCTTTTCGGCGCTGGCCATGTCCCCGTAGGCGATGGCCAGGGATTCGTCCTCCTCCACCTTCGCCTTCATCTTCTCCAGCATGGCCACCGTGCCCGAAGAGTCGATCTTGGACAACTGCTTGTTGATCTTCTTGGTGGAGGCGGCGGTCTTGGCCCGGGCCCGCAGGGTGGTCAGGTCGTTCTCGTAGGTGGAGATGGACGACTTGATCTTGTTGACGTTGGCCTGGAGGTTGTTGGCCATCTGCTCGTGGCGCTGGGCCTCCTGCTCCACACGGAGGGCGTCCTGGGCCACCTCCTCCTTCTTGGTGAGGGCCTCGGTGGCCAGCCGCTCGGCCTCGGCGGGGTCGAGGCCGCCGCTCTGCGCCTTCTTCAACAGAAGCATCGCCTTGCGCTCGTAATCGGCGGCCAGCCGCTTCTTGTTCTCGGCATCCTTCCGGGTCCGGATGGCGATGCCCTTGACCTCGGCCAGGCTGGTCATGGCCTGCTGGAGGTCCTTTTTCAGGTCCCGGATCCCCTGTTCGGTCATCTTGATGGGATCCTCGAATTTATCAACGACGGCATGGGCCTCGGACTGGCCGATTTTGAAAAGTCTTGCAAAGATCGACATATCGATGTCCTCCTTCCTGTATAGCGCCTATAATAGCGATGGATGAAGCGGATTGACGGGTTACGCGGCATGTGCCAAGAGTTCGCCGCCGTATTCGGACAAAGCCAGGCCCAGGGCGTGGATGGTGCCCTCCAGCTCGTTCCGGTCGAGGTTCTCCAGCTGCAGGGTGTCCCGGTAGAGCAGGATCTCCCCGGACTCGTCCAGGACAAAGGCGCCGTGGACCAATTCCCGGTTCATCTGGAGCAGACGCTTGTAGAAGTTGGTGTCGTCGGCCCGCACCTTCATGACCACCTGCTCCAGCACCACGATGGGGGGCTCGCAGTCGATCACCAGGTTCTTGATGCCGTTCTCCTCGTCGTCCACCACCACCAGCTCCTCATCGGCGTCCTCGTCGACGATGGCGATGTTCATGTCCCGGAGGAATTCCTTGATGCACTCGAACTTCTCCTTCATTACCCACCTCCTGTTTTTGGATAGACCTCGGTTGATGCTGTGGGGGTCTCCGGCCGCGCCTTCCGGCGGACAAAGACCCGTTATCGGATCTCCGGACGGTGGGCGGCGATGACCACGAGCCGGTCATTCCCGTCCACCACATAGTCATTGTCCGGATTGGCCACCAGGTTCTTTCCCTCTTCGTCCTCGATGCCGATCACCAGAATATCGTGGTCCCGCTTGAGGGTGCACATGACATCGTAAAACCGCCGTCCCACCAGGTTCGGCGGGATCTCGATCATATACATCTCCTTGCCGTACCGGTTGCTCACCAGTTCGCTGATCATCAGGGTGATGCCGTGGTTGAGGGCGGCCTGCACCAGCAGGTTGGTGCTCAGCTCCCCCACCACGATGATCTCGTCGGCGTTGGCCATCTTGCAGTACTCGATGTTCTTGGGATCCATGAGTTCCACGCAGGTATAGACGTCCGGATTGAGACTTTCGATGGTCAGGGTGTTCAGAATGGTCTTGGCGTCCCTGGCATAGGCGTCCAGGCGATCGTCGGAGAGGACGATCACCACCCGGGCATCTTTGATGCTCGCCTTTTTCAAGTTTTCGGAGTTGACCTCCCCCCGGACGAAGTGGACGGCGTCATCCTCCACCGGCCGCTCCGCCAGGTCGGCGATGATCACGATGGGAGCATCCTCGGACTTGGGATCGCCCCGAAGTTCGGTGATGATGTCGACGCCGCGGAAGTTCCATCCGCAGATCAGAAAGTGGTCCTTCACCTCGGTCGCTTTCATGCCTTTGCTCTCCAAAATCCGTTCCTCGATGAACACGGAGGCGATGCTGGCGGTGAGCACCCCCAGAAACCCGATGCCGAAGACCATCACCGCCATGCCCACCAGGCGGCCTCCGGCGGTGGCCGGGGAGATGTCCCCGTACCCCACGGTGGTGAGGGTGACCACGGACCACCAGAGGGCGTCGGTGAACCCCATGTCCCCCTCGAAATAGATGAATCCGATGCTGCCCAGCAGGACCACCACGACCACCACCAGAAGGACCCGGAAGAGCTTCTCCCGGTGGAGGATGCGGAGTATCCGCTTCAGGATGGCGATGATCCGGCCCATGATCTCCTTTCCGCCGTCAAAAGGTTTCGCCCCACCGTTCGGAGAAGAGGATCCGATCCAGGGGCTTTCGGGAGCGCCGGCCGCCGGCCCCCTCCAGCGGGTAGCCCACGGCCAGTAGGGCCGGGATCCGGACCCGGCCGGGGACCGCCAGGATCTCTTTCACCTTCCCCTCGGAGAACCACCCGATCCAGCAGGTCCCCAGGCCCAGCTCGGTGGCCTTGAGGACCATGTGCTCCATGGCGATGCCCAGATCGATCTGGTAGTATTCGGTGCCGGTAACGGCGGCGCCGACCCGGTTGGCGATGAGGTCGAGCCGGGAACACCCGGCCACCAGAAGCGGGGCGTCGGCGAGCCACTTGTTGGGGATGACGGGCCGCATGGCCTCCCGGGTGATCCGGACGATGGTCTGCCGGCGGCGCACGGCGACGAAGCGCCAGGTCTGGCTGTTGCAGGCGGACGGCGCCATCCGGGCGGCCTCGGCCATGGCCCGGATGTCGCCGTCCGCCACGGGCCGGTCCGGGTCGAAGGAGCGGGTCGATCTGCGGGCTGAAATGATCCGGTCAAGGGTCACGCGCTCTCCGGGTGTTCCGGTTTCAAGAATCTCCTCAGATGAGGTTATGGACCAGATAAACCTTTTTTTCAAGCAGTTTCATGGAATGGGCGCCGTCGGGCCGACGCCCGAACGGAAAGACGAATGCAAGGACAAATCCGTTTACAGCGATCTGTCCCTGCACTATTATAAGCAGGCCCGGCCCCGAGTTCAACGATGAAAAATAGACCGGATATCAACGAATACATCGCCGCCCTCACCGCCTCCCCGCGCCTTGGCCACCTGGTGGTCCACCATGAGGTCCTGCCCGCCCGGAAATCCGAGGCGGCCGGGCCGCGGCGTCCCCTGCCGGAGCCCCTTTCCCGGGCCGCCGCGGCCCTGGGCGCCGCCCGACTCTACCGCCACCAGGCAGAGGCCATGGATCGGATCCGCGAGGGAATCCATGTGGTGACCGCCACCCCCACGGCCAGCGGCAAGACGCTGATCTACAACCTTCCGGTGCTGGAGCGGGTCCTCGCCGATCCCTCGGCCCGGGCCCTCTACCTCTTTCCGCTGAAGGCCCTGGCCCAGGACCAGTTGGGCGCCTTCCGCCGCATGGCCGATCTTCTGGCCGATCCGTCATCCGGAGCCAGGCCGACCGCCGCCATCTACGACGGGGATACCACGCCCCACCACCGGCGGAAGATCCGGTCCGCGCCCCCCAACGTGATCCTCACCAACCCGGAGATGCTCCACCTCTCGTTTCTCCCCTTTCACGAGAAGTGGGAGGCGTTCCTCTCCCGCCTGACCGTGGTGGTGGCCGACGAGGTCCACACCTACCGGGGCCTGCTCGGCTCCCACATGGCCCAGGTCTTCCGGCGGCTGCGCCGGATCTGCGCCCGGTACGACGCATCCCCCACCTTCGTCTTCAGCTCGGCCACGGTGGCGAACCCGGGGAGCCTCTGCGGACGGCTCACGGGGCTGCCGGCGGCGGTGGTGGCCGAGACCGGGGCCCCGAGCGGTCGGCGCCACATGGTCCTCATGGATTCGGTGGAGGGGCCGGCCCGGACGGCGATCCTCCTGTTGAAGGCGGCCCTCCACCGGGGGCTGCGGACCATCGTCTACACCCAGTCCCGGAAGATGGCGGAACTGATCGCCGTCTGGGCCGGGAGCCGGGCGGGACGCTTCAAGGACCGGATCAGCGCCTACCGGGCGGGGTTCCTGCCCGAGGAGCGGCGCCGGATCGAGGCCCGCCTGGCGGCCGGGGACCTTTTGGCGGTGATCTCCACCTCGGCCCTGGAGCTGGGCATCGACATCGGAGACCTCGATCTGTGCCTCCTGGTGGGGTATCCGGGGACCATCGTGGCGGCCCGGCAGCGGGCCGGACGGGTGGGGCGGGGGGGCCAGGACTCGGCCACGGTCCTCATCGCCGGAGAGGATGCCCTGGACCAGTACTTCATCCGGAACCCGACGAAATTGATCCAGGGAGCCCCGGAGGCGGCGGTGGTCAACCCCGAGAACCCCCACATCCTCGATCGGCACCTGGTCTGCGCGGCGGCGGAGTTTCCCCTGACGGACGGCGAGCCGTACCTTCGGCCCGACGCCTTTCGGGAGGCCGCGGCCCGGCTGGAGGCGTCCGGGGACCTCCTCCGGAGCGCCGACGGGACGACCCTGTTTTCGCGGCGAAAGTCGGTCCATCGCCGGGTCAACCTCCGGGGGACCGGCGCCACCTACACCATCGTGGAGGCGGAGACCGGCCGGGCCATCGGGGAGATCGACGATTACCGGGCCCACCGGGAAACCCATCCGGGGGCGGTCTACCTCCACCGGGGCCGATCGTTGGTGGTCCGCTCCCTCGATCCGGAGACCCGGTCGGCGGCGGTGGTCCCGGCGACGGTGGACTACTACACCCGGGTCCGGGGGTACAAGGAGACCGAGATCCTGACCGTTCTTCGGGGGCGGAACGTGGCCGGAACCCGGTTTTGCGCCGGGCGCCTCCGGATCACGGACCAGGTGACCGGGTACGAAACGGTCGAGATCCGGGGCGGCAGAAAACGGAACATCTTCCCCCTCGATCTGCCGGCCCAGTCGTACGAGACCGAAGGGATCTGGTTTACGATCCCTCCGGAGGTCCGGCGGGCCGCCGAGGAGGACCGGCGCCACTTCATGGGGGGGATCCACGCGGCGGAGCACGCCGCCATCGGCATCTTCCCGCTGCTGGTGATGACCGACCGGAACGATCTCGGCGGGATCTCGACCCCCTTCCATCCCCAGCTTTCCTCGGCGGCGATCTTCATCTTCGACGCCGTCCCCGGGGGGGCCGGCCTCACGGCCGAGGCCTTCGACCGGGCCGAGGAGCTGCTGGAAAAGACCCTGGATGTCATCCGAGACTGCCGCTGCGACCGGGGGTGTCCGGCCTGCGTCCACTCCCCCAAGTGCGGATCGGGAAACCGGCCCATCGACAAGGGGGCGGCCGGTTTCATTCTCCACCGGATCATCCGGGGGACGCCGGCGGAGCCTCCGGCCCCGGTGAACATCGAAGCGCCGGCGGAAGGGGACGAAACGGAGGCCGGCGGGCCCGGGGAGCCGGTCCGCTTCGGGGTCCTCGACATCGAAACCCAGCGGTCGGCCGAGGAGGTGGGCGGCTGGCATCGGGCGGACCTCATGCGGGTGAGCTGCGCGGTGCTCTACGATTCCGCGGCCGACGACTGCACGGCCTACACCGAGGAGCGAATCGACGCGCTCATCGATCACCTCCGACGCCTCGACCTGGTGGTGGGCTTCAACATCCTCCGGTTCGACTACCGGGTCCTCTCGGGGTACAGCGACTTCGACTTCGAGTCCCTGCCCACCCTCGACATCCTGAAGGAGGCACGGGGATGGCTCGGCTACCGCCTTTCCCTCGACCACCTGGCCGGGGCCACACTGGGGGCGGCCAAGACCGCGGACGGACTCACGGCCCTCCGGTGGTGGAAGGAGGGCCGCCTTGCGGAGATCATCGACTACTGCCGGGCCGACGTGGAGATCACCCGGGATCTCTATCGGTTCGGCCGGGAGCACCGATACCTCCTGTTCCGGACCAAGGACGGTTCCATCGTCCGCCTGCCGGTGGGGTGGTGACCCCCGACCCCCATCGAACCCCGTCCCTTCCCGCTCCAAAAAGCCCCTGAAATAAGATTTCCCTAATCGACTGGATACGTGTTACACCGGAATCAGGGGCCGACACGGACCGTTCTCGGCAACGTCGATAACCTCGATCGAAGAAAGGAGCGCCATGTTCAAGGCCATGAGCTTCAGCGTCAAGGTGATCGTCCTGTTTCTTCTTCTGGTGGTGGTCACGGCCGGGTTCGGCCTCCACTATACGACCCTGCTCGGGAACCAGGGCCGCCGGACTTCCGTCGAACTCGTCCCGCTGGTGGATGCCGTCATGGAGGTGAAGCTCCATGTCACCACCGGCCATCTCTGGCTGGAGGAGGTGCTGGCCGGGGACGCGGATCAGGAGATCGAACCGGTGTGGGACCTTTTCGGAACCGCCGCCTGGTACTGCAACGCGATCCTGGATGGGGGAAAAAAGGGCCGAGAAGCGTACATCGGGACCTCGGACCCGGAGCTGCGGGAGATGGCGACGGCGCTCAAGGCCGAGCTGGATGCCTTTGTCAAAAGCGCCAGGCGGCGGTACGATGCCCGTGCCGTCCTCTCCGCCACCGGCGGCGAGATGGATCAGGCCTCCGATGTCCACTACCGGCAGATCCAGACGATCCTCACCAAGGCCAGCCACGAAGGCTTTTCCGCCGGGGACGCCGCCGCCGTCTTCCACCTCGGCCGGGCCCGGTACCTGATCGCCAACGGCCATCTCTTCCTGGAGGAACTGTTGACCGGGGACACCGCCAACCGTTATCAGGACATCCTGGACAACTTCGAGGGGGCCGGGGCGGCGATTCTGGCGGCCGCCCCTTCCCTGGGCGATTGGCAGGCCGAGGAGGCGACGGCGCTGATGGACCGGTTCGTCGCCGTCAGCCGGGAGCGGTACCGAGAGATCGAGAAGTCCACGGCCGCGGGAAGCGAGGCGGACCGGACCTTCGATCTCCAGTTCCAGGCCTTCCTTCGACGGGCCGACCAGGTGGAGGACCGGATCAAGGAGACCCTCCAAAATGCCGTGGACCGGCTCAACCGCGGCGTGGACCAGGCCCGGTTCTGGATGGCGGCCGTCACCGGGGCGGGGTTCCTGCTGGCGGTGCTCCTGGGGGCGCACATCGGCCGGTCGGTCACCCGGCCGCTGAACCGAGCCATGGCACGGCTGGTGCAAGCCGCCCGGAGCATCGACGCCGCGTCCCAACAGGTCTCCGGCGCCAGCCAGTCCCTGGCCCAGGGAGCCTCGGAACAGGCGGCCGCCCTGGAGGAGACGGCCTCCTCCATGGAGGAGATGGCGTCGATGATCACCCGGAACGCCGGGCGAACCGACCGGGCCAACGACCTGATGAAGGAGACGGAAGCGGTGGTGGGGGAGGCCGACGCGTCCCTGGTCGCCCTCAACCGGATGATGGCGGAGATCTCACAATCGAGCCGGGGGACCCGGGACATCGTGAAGACCATCGACGAGATCGCCTTCCAGACCAATCTCCTCGCCCTGAACGCCGCCATCGAGGCGGCCCGGGCCGGCGATGCGGGCGCCGGGTTCGCGGTGGTGGCGGAGGAGGTGAGGACCCTGGCCCTGCGATCGGCCCGGGAGTCGAGGACCAGCGCCGAGCGCATCACGGAGACGGTGGAGACGGTGACACGGGGGGCCGAACAATCGGAGCGGACCGAGAGCGCCTTCGCCCGGCTGACCGAGCATGCCGCCGGCGTCGCGGAAATCCTCGACAAGATCGCCGCGGCCTCCGCGGAACAGGCCAAGGGAGCCGAACAGATCAACCGGGCGGTGGCCGACATGGACGCCGTCACACAGCGCAATGCCGCGGACGCCCAGGAGACGGCCTCCGCCGCCCAGGAACTGTCGTCGCTGGCCGAGGGCCTGGGCGACCTGGTGACGGAACTGACCGCCATCATTGGAAGACGGAAAAACGCAAAGGGACGAGGGGGCCTACACCCGGAAGCTTTCCGCCGTTTCGGCGCAAATAGGGGTGAATCCTTTCCGCCGAGGCGCAACCCCGCCCCGCGGCTCGATTCTCCATGAATCGCCGCATCATCTGTTTTCGCTTGTATTTATGTGCTTTTTACAATAAAATCGGTCAAATGACGCTTGCATCAAGCCGTCTGTAATGGAGAAAATGGCATGTCTCGAACGGCCGAACGATATGACGATGTTTATGAGGCATTTTTACATCTTCCCGAAAATATCGTCGGAGAAATTTTGGGTGGAGAGTTGCACACCCAACCCAGGCCGGCCCCGAAACACGCGCTGGCGGCTTCCTATTTGGGTGATGATTTGATCGGGCCCTATGGCAAAGGCCGTGGAGGCCCCGGCGGATGGTGGATACTCGATGAACCCGAAATCCATCTGAATGGCGACATTTTGGTTCCCGATATGGCCGGCTGGAAAAAGGAACGGATGCCGAGACTGCCGGAGACGACATTTTTCAGCCTTCCGCCGGATTGGGTGTGCGAAGTCTTGTCCCAACACACCGCGAGAAAAGACCGGATAAAAAAAATGCCGCTTTATGCAACACACGGTGTTCCATATATCTGGTTGATCGATCCGGTGCTCAAGACCCTGGAAACATATCGGCTCGGGGAACGGCATTGGGAACTGACCGGAACATTTGCGGAGAACGATCATGTATCCGCCGAGCCTTTCGACGAAACGTCGATCGACTTGTCCTTTTTGTGGGAGGCGGATCAAACGGAAGGTGATTGAACAATATATAACCGGGGTATTCGGGGGCGATCATGGTAGTCCGATCGCCCCTATATCGCTTTGGAGCGCGATGACCGAATCGATGTCGATCTCGATCCGGCGATCGGTGGCCTCGGCATGCCATTCGCACGGGGGCGGGGTAGGCAGGTCAGGAGACCCGGAAGCTCTCCGACGACCCGGCGTACTGTTTCCTGAGCTTCGGCTTTTCGATTTTGCCGGTGGGGTTTCTGGGGACCGGGCCGAAGAGGATCCGTCTCGGGCGCTTGTAGCGGGGCAGCCCGAGGCAGAACGCCTCCAGCTCCTCCTTGGTCAGCTCCTGGTTCGGCTTGACCTGGACCACGGCCGCGGCGATCTCCCCCAGGCGCTGGCTGGGCAGGCCGATCACCGCCACGTCCTGGACCTTGGGGTGGCCCTGGAGGAAGTCCTCGATCTCCACCGGAAAGATGTTCTCCCCGCCGGTGATGATCACGTCCTTCTTCCGGTCCACCAGCCAGAGGAACCCTTCGGCGTCCCGGCGGGCGATGTCGCCGGTCCGCAGCCACCCGTCCACCAGGGTCTCCGCCGTGGCCTTGGGGTTTTTGTAATATTCCTTCATCACCCCGTTGCCCTTGACCATCAGCTCCCCGGGCTCGCCGTTGGGGACGGGTTCCAGCCGGTCGTCCACGATCTTGACCTCCCAGTCGAACCCCGGCAGGCCGATGGCCCCCACCTTTTCGATGTTCCCCAAACCCAGGTGGACGCACCCCGGTCCGGTGCACTCGGTGAGCCCGTAGTTGGTGTCGTACTGGTGGTGGGGGAAGATCCGCTTCCACTCCCGGACCAGGCTCCGGGGGACCGGCTGGGCCCCGATGTGCATCAGGCGCCACTGGTCGAGGTCGTAGCTCTCCAGCTTGACCTCGCCGCTCTCGACGGCCAGGAGGATGTCCATGGCCCAGGGGACCAGGAGCCAGACGATGGTGATCCGCTCCTCGGAGACCGCTTCGAGGATCCACCGGGGGCGGATCCCCTTGAGGATCACGGCCGGGGCCCCCACGATGAAGTTGCCGAACCAGTGCATCTTGGCTCCGGTGTGGTAGAGCGGCGGAATGCAGAGGAAGTTGTCGCCGTGGGTCTGGCCGTGGTGCTGGTTCTCGTAGATGCAGGCCGCCTCCAGGTTCCGGTGGGTCAGCAGGGTCGCCTTGGGATCTCCGGTGGTGCCCGAGGTGAAATAGAGGGCCGCGTCGTCGAGGATGGAGAGGTCCACGCCGGGATCGTCCGGCCCTCCCGAGGCGAGGAACTCCGCGTACCCCACCGCGTAAGCCGGGCGCTTCGTTTCGGGACCTACGAAGACGTAGGTCTCGACATAGGGGTCGATGTCCGGCTTGATCTCGTCCACCCGGTCGACGAACTCCCCGCCGAAGACGAAGGCCTTGGCCTCGGCGATGGTCGCGCAATACCGGATGGACCGGGCCAGGAACCGGAAGTTGAGGGGGACGGCCAGGGCCCCGGCGCGCAGGATGCCGAAGTAGACGGGAAGCCACTCGATGGCGTTCATCATCAAATGGACCACCCGGTCCCCCTTGGTCACACCCCGCCGCATCAGGGCGTGGGCGAACCGGTTGGCCTGTTCGTCGAACGCCCGCCAGGTGATCTCGACCCGCCGGTTCCGCTCGGGGGTCCGTTCCACCAGGGCCGTCTCCGAACCGTACCGGCGCCCGTTTCTGGCGAGGATCTCGGTGATGATCATGGGGGCCTTTCGGTTGGGGATCGCTTCAGGTCAGATCGCAGAGTTGGTTCCGGGCCAGGCAGACCACATCGAGGTCCCGCAGCAGGACCTCGGCCCGGTCCATGGCATCGAACTTGAAGATCAGGATCGTCTTCTCGGTCCCCGGGGCGAAGAAGGTGTACATGTACTCGATGTTGACCCCGGCCCCGGTGAGCGCCTCCAGGATCCGGTGGATCCCCCGGGGATTGTCCGCCACCTGGGCCGCCACCACCTGGGTGACGCTGCTGGTGAGCCCCCGCTTCTTCAGCACCCCCCGGGCCTGTTCCGCATCGGGGACGATCAGCCGCATCACCCCATATTCCGCGGTGTCGGACAGGGCCAGGGTGACGATCCGGATGTCGGCTTCCGCGAGGATGGCCGTCACCTCCGCCAGGCTTCCCGCCTTGTTTTCGAGGAAGACCGAAACCTGTTCGATGTTCATGGGATGTGCACTTTCCAAGGTTTAGGGGGCCCCGCTCCCCGGCGATCTATCGTCCCCGGACCGGCCGGACCGCCCCGCACTTGTTCAGATCGGACTGGATCCGGTTCCAGGCGGTCTCCTGCTTGGCCGTGACGATGTACGCCTTTTTGTTCCAGCCATGCCAGATGAGGTCCGAACTCCAGTACCAGGTGGCCTGGCTCGCGGGGAAGAAGGGCTGGGTCTTGTAGATGCCCGCCAGTTCGCTGAGGGTGGGCAGCCGCCAGTCGCCGTGGCCGCCGACGTTCAGGTTGGATACATACTGCTGGGCCGCGTTGAAATCGAGGCAGCGTCCAAGATCCATGTAGGAATCGACGGCCGCCCACATGAGGCCGGTCCGGCGGTCGGTGACCACGGCACCGTCGCTGCTCGGGATGTACCGCCCCCCCGAGCGGGCGGCCTGCTGGCGGATCCGCTGCTGCTCATTGCGGATCCGCGCCTGCCGGGCCTGTTGAGCGCGAAGCCGCTCATCCTGGGCCTGCTTCTCCTGCCGGAGCTGCCGCAGGAGCGACTCGGCCCCGCGCCGGTACTGTTGCGACGGCCCCTGACCGATGAAGGCGGCCACCCGGGCGATGCGTTCCTCCAAGCTCACCGAAGGGTTCTGGGCCAGCGCGAGGATCCGGGACCACTCCCGCTGCTCCCGCTCCGCCGCGGACCGCTGGTCCTCCTCCGCCTTCTCCTGGCGGAGTTCGGCCAAAAGGGCGTTGGCCTCCTCGGTGTGGCGTCCGGAGGTATCGGTGGAGAGGTACCGCTCCAGCCGGCCGATCCGTTCGCCCAGGGACCGGAGCCGGTCCTTGCTGTAGGAGAGGACCTCCTCCCATTCCCGCTCCTCGTTAAGGTACTTCTGCTTCTGGGCCTCGATCTTGTTGAGGGCGTCGGCGATCCGCTCGCGCATGTAGGAGGGGGATTCCGGATTGGTCTGGAGATAGTCCTCATAGACCAGCTTGGCCCCCTCGAAATCGGCCTGGGCCGTGTTGACGGCGGCCAGTTCCTTGAGCCGCTGGATATCCTGGTTGTGCTGGAGGCGTTTTTCGTATTTGATCTTCAACCCCTCCATCGTCCGGGCCTGCTCCGTGCCGGCGAACTTCTGCATGAACGCCTCCGCGATCCGGATGCATTCCCGATAGTCCCCGCCGCGTTCACACTGGTCCAGTTCCCGCTTGGCGGCGGCGAAGTACTGGTCCACCATCTTCATGACCAGGGCCCTCACCTCGGCGATGTGCTTCCCGTCCGGGTGCTCGGCGAAGTATCGATTGTAGGCGCGGATCTTCTCCGAGTACTCCCCGTCGGCGATGCGTTTGAGCCGCCGGAAATCCCGGTCGTCCACCAGTTCGGGGATCCGGTCCACCCGCTTTTGGATCTCGCCGGCGTGGGCCGCCCGGGGGTGCTCGTCGAGAAACCGGGCGTAGACCTCCCCGGCCGCCTCCAGCTTGCCGGCCGCCTCCAGCTTTTCGGCCTCGGCCACGGCCGCCTCGTAGTCGGCCGTCTCGATCTCGCGGCGGACCGCCGAAAGCTTGCTCCGGGCCTCCGCCGCGTACTCCGACCGGCCGTACCGGTCGACGAAGGCCTCCAGACTCCGCTCCCGGACCTCCAGGGACGGCTGGTTGCGAAGGGTCGCGGTCAGCTCTTTGTAGGCGCTCTTCACCCGGCCGGCCTGGACCACCTGGAGGGAGAAGATGGCCCCGATGACCACCACCGCCAGGACCGCGGCGGCGGCGCCGGCCAGGATCCAGAAACCCGGCTTCTTGGGGCTCAGCTCGATGGTCCACTTCTCGCGGATGAGGATCCGGCCCCGCTTGACGGTGAACCACTCGATCCGCTCCTCGATGGGAAGGTTCTCCTTTTCGCAGTACTCCTGGATGTAGTCCACCGCCTCTTCGAAATCCATGCCGATGCGGGTGGCCTTTCTCACCAGGAATTCGAAGTACTCCGCCCGGATCTGTCCCTCGATGGCCGCCACCTGGATGTCGGTGGTCAGTTCCGACAGGCGGGTCAAGGACCGGGTCATGTCGTAGGCCTTGCGGCTCTTGACCGAGCGGAAGATGACGATGCAGTGGCCGGCCAGGGCGGCGCTGGCCGTGGTGACGGCGTTCTTTTGGCCGATCCGCCGGACCTCTATCTCCTTTTCCCGGGAGACCTCCTGGAGGATGTCCAGTGGGGCGTTCTCCGGCATATCGAGGAAATCGTAGAGGCTGGAGCGGCCCACGATCTTCAGGTTGTCGTTGATCAGCTTGATGAGACTGGCGTCCAGGGGCTTGGATTTCTGGGACTTGGGGATATAATCCTTGCTGATGGGGCACTTGAGACGCTCGAGGATCCGGCTCTCCTTGATGCCGTAGATCTTCACCATCCGATCGATGGCCTCCTCGGTGATGAACCCCTTGTCGCAGCACTTTTCGATGTACCGGTCGATCTCCTCGAAGATTTCGCCCTGCTTCTTCTCGACCCACTCCCGAACCTTCTCCGGTTCGATGGCGAACTTCTTGGCCAGCCGGGAGACCGCCTTCTTGGTGACGTCCCCCTCCCGCATGAGCGCGCGGACCTCGGCGTCGATCTTGAGGAACATCTCGTTCTTGCGGACCCGTTCCTGGACCAGGCGTTCCTCCACGCCGTCCATCTCGGCCAGGGCGGAGATCTCCTTTTTGGTGATGCTCCCCTTGCTCATCAGAAGGGCAATGTGGCGGTCCACCTTCTCGAACTTCTCCGCCTCCGACTTCTGGAGCCGCTTCTTGGCCTCCACGGCCTCCTTCTGCCGGAGTTTGGGATCGGAAAAAACCTTGCGGATATCGGGGATCAGACCGATGAGCTGCTTGGCCTGCATCGACTTGGTGGGATGGTTCCGGAACTTGCTCCATTCCGCCTGTTTTCGCTTCACCGCCTCCTGGATGACCTTCGGATCCTTCTCCGGGGGATCCACCGACAACCCGAGCAACAGATAGTAGTTTTCCCTGTCCATAAAATTCCCGTGGTGGTTCGTACGCCCTTGACGCGCCCGCCGAAAGACGGATCAGATCCCGCCGCCGCGGCGGCCGTTCACGATACGGCGATGGTCTTGCTTCTGGCTTTGGCCGCTTCGAACTCTTCGCCCCCGATCACCGACCGGGTATCGATGGTGACGTTGACCTTCAGCTTCGACTGGGTGGGCTCGATGGCCGTGATCTCCAGCCGCCCCTCCTCGTTGAGCTTGAAGGTGACCTCGATGGGGGTGTCGACGGAGAGTCCCGGCGGCAGCTTCAACACGGCGGTGCCGATCTCCACCGCCTCCGGCAGGGTGCAGACCACATCGCTGCCGTCGTTCTCCATGATCTGGATGGTCACCAGCTCCTGATCGGCCACGGCGGTGCCGAAGCTCTTGGTGATGACGTTGGGCACGTCGGTGTTCTTGAGGATGAGGTTGAAGACGATCTCCTCGTCCCGGCTGTTGACGGCGATGATGCCGAAACTCTTGCTGCTCACGTTCTTCACCCGGACCCGGGAGAGGCGGACGTCCGAGGGGGAGAGGGTCTCGTCCTCGGCCACCAGCTGCTCCACCTCCTCCAGGACGTCGTCGAGTTCGAACTCCGCCACCTCCTCCGACGGCGCCGGCTGTTCGACCTGACTCCGCTTCTCCACCACCTTGCGCTTGAGCCCTTCGTTGATGGCCAGCTTCATGCCGTAGATGGCCGCCCCCTTGGCCACCGCCTCGTCGGGGTCGAACATCCGCGGCTTCATGCCGAACTCCCGTTGGATCCGGGCCGCCACCTGGGGCATCCGGGTGGCGCCCCCCACCATGATGATCTCGTCGAAGTTCCAGTACCCTTTCTTCTTGGCCTCCTCCAGCATCTCGTGGGTGAGGGCGACGGTCCGCTCCAGGAGATCCTGGGTGATCTCCTCGAACTTCCTCCGCTCCAGGGTCACCTTGACCCGCTCGCCGCCGTGGGTGATGAGGATGGGGGTCTTCTCCCGCTGGGAGAGGACCTTTTTGGCCCGTTCGGCGGACAGGAGGAGGTCCTGGCAGGTGTCCGGATCCTCCAGGATGTCCTCGGTGCTCTTGGTGGCGTTCTGGTATTCGGTGGTCAGAAAGCCGACGATCCGGTCGTCCCAGTCCTTGCCGCCCAGATTGTGGTCGCCGCCGGTGCAG
>CAYSLC010000114.1:0-17756 GCA_964431545.1 uncultured Desulfobacteraceae bacterium
TTCATGGATGACCTGCTGATCGATCTCGATCATCTTCATCTTCACTTTGCCGACGAAATCGGCCGGATTCTTCATGAGGATGAAATCGTACCGATCTGGGTTTTTCGCCCTCAAAGCGTAGAAAAGTTTGACGGCGGTGTCGAAGGGGACCTTGGTGCGCATGATCATGGGGATGAAAAAGGATTGGGATTTTTCAAGAAAAAGGATCGAGGCCTTCATTTGCATGTTGATCAGGAAGTCGGCGGTGAGGTCCAGGTTCGCCTGGGAGATCAGGTCCACAAGGCTGTTGACCTTTGCCTCCGCGTCCTTCTCGATCCTATTCGCCTTCGCCTCCAGCTCCTTGATCTTTTCAGCGTTATCCCCACTCCCGGAACCCTTCAATTCCCGGATCTTATCCCTCGTCTTGCCGAGTTCGTCCACCAGGGCGATCGGGGGCACCGTCAACCACAGGGTCATCAGGACACTCGGCTTGAACTTGGGGTCGATGGTGGGGGCGTTGAACCAGTGGGTGAAGATGGCCCCTGCCGTCTCCGGCTTCAGTTTGAGAAAAAATTTGGCTGCTTCGAAGAATTCCCACTTCAGCATGTCTTGCTCCGCCGTAACCCGGAACTGAATCGGCGCCTTCTTGTTGAACTTCTCGTTCAGAAGCGTCGCCGCCTTCGGCCCCATCCGGAGCCAGACATAGGCGTCGATGATGGAGGGCCGGATGACGATGAAGTCGGCGATCTTGTGCTTGGCTCTGGAGAGAAGGCCCATGTCCGATAATCCCGTTCCGCCGTGCCCCGCCTATCCCATGTTCCAGCTGAAGGACCGCTGGACGAGTTCGATGCTCCCGTCCAGAATGAACCCCACGATCCCGATGCCCACGATGATCGCCATGAGGCGGTCGTATTCCATGGTGTCCCGGGCGTCGTTGATGAGATACCCCAACCCGCTGGAGACCCCGAGAAACTCCGCCGGCACCAGCACGATCCACGCCACCCCCAGGGCCAGCCGGAGGCTGGTCAGGATATAGGGAATGGAGGCGGGCAGGATGATCTTCATCAACAACTGGCGGTCCCCGGCCCCCTGGTTCCGGGCCATGAGAAGCCATCGCGGGTTGACCTGGGAGACCCCGTGGCTGGTGTTGAGGATGATGGGCCAGACGGTGGCCATGGTGATCAGAAAGTAGATGGCCGCCTCGAAACTGTGGAAGACGAGCAGGGCGATGGGCATCCACGACAGGGGGCTGATCATCCGGATGAACTGGATGGGGGCGTAGGTGATCAGTTTCATTTTGGCATAGAAGCCGATGAGCAGCCCCGAGGGCAGTCCGATGAAAAAGGCCAGGAAGATGCCCACCCCCACCCGGCGGAGACTCGCCCAGACGGATCGCCAGAATTCGACCTCCTCCACCAGGCCGACGAACGCCCTCAGGGTGGGGAGGGGCAGAAAGCCGGTGAACTGTTCGTACCCCGGCCGGGTGAAGACCGAGTAGCCGACCACGATCCACAGGAGGAGAAACAGGAAGATTCCCAGGCATCCGTAAGAAAGGCGGTTGAGGAGTCGTCTGCCGTGGAACGACGTGCCGACGTGCCGCCATACGGCGCCGAGGGACTTGAGGGCGGTCAGCATGGAATTCCCATCAGAGGTCGAAGACCTCCTCCCGCTTCCAGGGATCCTCGTTGTCGATGATCTCGAACTTCCCGGGGCCGCCCACCGCCTCCACGGCCTCCCGGACGAACCGGTACTCCACGAGATCCTCGATCACCCGATCGGGATCGAGCCCCTTGAGGAAGGCGGTATCCCCCTCCATCCGGGTGTTGCGCATCTCCTCCACGATGAACCGGGTGGCGGAAGGGTACGGATAGGGCTGAAAGCCGATGCGACCGATCTTCCATTCCGGATGGTGGATGGCCCGGGGCCGGTTCCCCTCTCCGTAGACCGACAGCTCATATCCGGTGAAGACCCGAAGCAGGGTCTCGTACTCGGTGGGCAGGTACCCTTCGCCCTCCCGGCTCAGAATCCGGGCCGCGGCCTCCGGGTTCCCGATGGTCCAGAGCTGGGCCCGGACCAAGGCATTCATCACCTTCCGGGCCAGGTTGTTCGGAGCCCGGACCGTCTCCTCCTGCATCACCACCACGCAGCAGGGATGGTTCTTCCAGATATCGCCGGTGAACCGCATGATCCTGGCGCCGGTCTTCAGCTCCCCCACGGCGTTGAAGGGTTCGGCCACGATGTATCCGTCGATTTTCCCCCCGGACAGGGCCACGGGCATCTCCGGCGGCGGCAGGACGAAAAGGTTGACCTCGTCCGGCTTCAGGGCCTCCCGCTGGGGCTGAATCACCGGCTTGAGCCCGGCGCGCTTCAGGCCCACCTGAAGGATGATGTTGTGCATGGAGTACCAGTAGGGGACGGCGATCTGCTTTCCCCCCAGGTCCGCGAACTCGTTGATGCCGGCGTCCGGGCGGACGGTGAGGGCGCTGCCGTTGGTGTGGTCCCACCCCATGACCTTGACGGGCACGCCGTTGTTGTACCGCATCCAGATGGGGATCGGCAGGAGCAGATGGGTCAGGTTGAACTTCCCGGTCAGAAAGGACTCGGAGAGGGTCGACCAGCTCCGGACCCGCAGGGGGCGGGCCACCTTCAGCCCCTCTTCGGCGTAATAGCCCCGGGCGTGGGCGATCAGCAGCGGGGTGGCGTCGGTGATGGGGAGATAACCGATGCGCAGATCGGGCTCCCCGGCGAAGGCCGCGCTTGCGCCGAGACCGGCGCACCCGGCGGCGGCGGCCTTGATAAATTCTCTCCTGCTGTATCGCTGGGTCATATCTCCTCTCAGCCGTGGGTTAGGGTGCCGGAGAAGGCCCGCTTGAACTTCTTCAGGATATCCTCCCGCAACATGAAAAAGGATTTGCCGCCGAAGTCCCGTGGGTAGTTGAGGTTGATCTCGAAGACCTCCACCAGCCGCGTGGGCCGCCCTCCCAGAAGCACCAGCTTGTTGCCCAGGAGGATCGCCTCGTCCAGGTCGTGGGTGACGAAGATGGCCGTAAATTTCTCCACCATCCAGAACTCGATGAGTTCCTCCTGGAGATGGGACCGGTTGACGGTGTCCAGTGCCGCGAAGGGCTCGTCCAGCAGCAGGATGCTCGGATGGCCGATGAGGGCCCTGGCCAGGCAGACCCGCTGGGCCATCCCCAGGGAGAGTTCATGGGGGTAGGTCCGCTCGAAGCCGGACAGGCCGATGATCTCGATCAACTGCCGGGCCCGGGACTTCAGATCGTCCATCTCCCCCCGGAGCCGGCATCCGAAGACGATGTTCTCCTCCACGTTGAGCCACGGCAGCAGGCTCGGCTGCTGGAAGAGGAGGGACCGGGACGGGTGGGGCTCGGCCACTCGCTTTCCGTTCACCGAAATGGTCCCCGAGGAGACCGGCAGAAGCCCGGCGATCAGGTTGAGAAGCGTCGACTTTCCGCACCCCGATTCCCCCAGGATGATCACGAAATCCCCCGCCTCCACCGTGAAGCTGACGTCCTCGATCACCGACAGCTCCCCGCCGGCCGGCAGGGGAAACCGCTTGCAGATGTTCTCGATCCGGATGCTCATGGAAAACCGTTCATCCCCTCCGCCGGCCGCTCCGGGGAGGGGCTTCCCCAGGTAGCCGGGGCGCCGGCCCCCCCGTCCGCCATGCTACTCAAACAGGTTTTCCACGACGATCCGCTCCTGGCCGGTCAGCACATAGTCGATGTCCAGGAGAATCTTGACCCCGCTGTCCATCTTGGCGATGGCCAGAATGTGCCGCGTGTCGAAGTCGGAGCCGAAGGAGGGGGTGTCCTCGATCTCCGAGGCCCGCATGGGGAGGACCTCCGATACGGTATCCACCACGATCCCCATCTGGACCACCTTCTCCCCGGTGTCGTGTTCCAGCACGATGATGCAGGTGCGGTCCGAGTAGTCGAGTTCCTCCATTCCGAAGCGCAGCCGGAGGTCCATCACGGGGATCACCCGGCCCCGCAGATTGATCACCCCCTTGATGAAGGGCGGGGTCTGGGGGATGGTCCGGATGGGGACCATCCCGACGATCTCCCGGATCTTGAGGATGTCGATGCCGTACTCCTGCGGGCCGAGCTTGAAGGTCAGGTATTTTCCCTCCTTGTTGAGCATCGACTTGTTGGTGACGTTCTCCTCCTCGGTCCCCCGTTTCAGGATATCGATGGCCAGGGCCGCCTCCTCGTGGATCACCGACGACTGACGCGGCGAGGAGCGGTCGTACTTGCAGGCGGCGTCCGCGAACCGGATGTCCACGAACCGCTCGATGTCGATGAGGCTTCCGATCCCCATTTCCTCGTACATGTACCGCTGGATTCTCTCCAGGTCCTCCAGGGCGGGGTAGAGGTCGTTCGACTTGATCCCCTCCAGCTCCGTGAGAACATTTTTGAGCAGGGGCACCTTGAGCCCCAGACGCCGGTCGGGATCGAGGAAGGAGACGGCGATCTCGGCCGCCGATTCCGGCTTCTTTTCGATGAATTTGCCGGCCTGAACCAGCATCTCCGTGAACTCGTAGACCGCGTCGGGGTACTTTCGGATCACCTCCTCCCGCATGGCGACGCAGCAGCAGGGATGGCGTTCCCAGAGTTCCCCGGAGAGGAACTGAAGCTCCGCGATGCCCGAGGCGATGGCCTTGGTTCCCAGGGGTTCGGCCACCATGAACCCCGCGGAGGAGGGGTTGGCCCGGAGGAATTCGGGCATCAGGATCGGGTCGATGACCTCGAAATTGACATCGATGCCGACATCCCCGGCCACTCCGGGTTTGAGGCCGATCTTGGAAAAGAACATGTGGCAGAGCATGTGGTGGATCGACATGGTATGGGGGATGTAGAAGGACTTTCCCTGGAAGAAACCCTGGAAGGGCTCCTTGTATTCCCCCTGCCGGTTCCGGACGAAGATGCTGCCGTTTCTGTGGGTGAGGATGACCAGCTTGATGGGGCTGCCGAACCCGAACAGGTCCATGGCGATGGGGGCGAGGATGCACGCCGCATCCACCCTTCCCTTGCCGAGGGCCTCCTTGACCAGGTTCCATCCCTTCATGCATCGAAGCTCGAGTTCGAAGTACCGGGGATTGAAGGTTCCCCGCTGGATCAGCTCGTTGAGCACCCCCACCACCAGATGGTCGGTGATCTGGATGTGGGCGATGCACAGTTTCA
This sequence comes from uncultured Desulfobacteraceae bacterium, assembly GCA_964431545.1. Taxonomy (GTDB): domain Bacteria; phylum Desulfobacterota; class Desulfobacteria; order Desulfobacterales; family JAABSP01; genus CAYSLC01. Next base: position 5,181 of record CAYSLC010000114.1, read on the forward strand.
GCTTTCCGGCGGAGGTCTCCCGCTGGCGGGTCTCCAGCCCCAGGGCCTCCTCCTCGCTCTGCTTCATGCCGAAGGCCTCGTTGATCTTGGTGCTGAGTTCTTCGGCGTTGAAGGGTTTGGCCACGAAGCTGCTCACCCCGGCATCCACGGCCTTGCGCTCCTGCTTGGTCTCCCCCTGGGCCGTGGCCATGAGAAACGGGATGTTCTTATATTTGCCGTGCTGGCGGACCCAGACCAGGAGATCGTACCCATCCTTTTTGGGCATGTTCCAGTCGCTGATGATGAAGTTGATCCCCTCCTCCTCCTGGAGCCGCCCGATGGCCTCCTCCCCGTCACCCGCTTCGATGACGTTTTCGAACCCGAGGGATTTCAGGGTTTTCAACTCAATTTTGCGCATGGTCAACGCGTCTTCAACCAGCAAAATCTTGATTTCTTTCGGATCGATGGGCATGTGGATGACCTCCCGCCTAGTCTCTCGATATTGTCACGGTGAGCAAACTGAATTAATACTGAAAAATCCCCGGTTTGTAAAATAGTAAATGGCGTCCCCCGGAAAAAGGTCCCCCGGGTCCGGGGCCGCGATCCGCGGCCGCCGGCCCCCGCGCCGGCCACAGGGGCCGGGCCGGAGGTTCGGCTGGGAATTGGGTTGACAATTCACCCCATCCTGAATACTCTTGCCCGGTCATGAAACCATCGGGTTCACCGCCGGTCCGTGGAGAAAGGAGTTTTTCGTCGATGCGGGGCCTCATCCATACCATCCTTGTGCTTTCCATGATCACGATCTGCTGTCCTTCCTGCGCCAAGCAGGATCTTCCGAGGGAACCGGCCCGGCCGGCGGCCCCCCTCAACACCATCCCGGCGGGGCTGAGCAGCCTCGAGGTGGTGAAACAGATCGGATTTCCCACCAACGGGGGCAGCCTGGGAAAGTACTGCGGCGCCAAGGTCGACGTCTGGTCCTACGACAACGGGATGAGCCTGCTGGTCTTCGAAAACGGAAAGCTGGTCCAGATCATCGGCAAGGCGGGCGAGCGCCCCCTGATCCGCCTTCAGAAGTGATTCCGCGGCCGGGGGCCCCGGCCCTCCCCCCGACCGCCTTTCGGTCTCAGAGATAGGTGCCGGCATAGGTCTTTCGCATGTCTCGCTTCAGGATCTTGCCGGTGGGCGTCTTGGGCAGGGACTCGGCAATGACGATCCGTTTGGGGACCTTGAACCCGGCCAGCTCCCGTCTGCACAGGGCCAGCACCTCCTCTTCGGTGATCGTCCGCCCCTGTTTGGGCACGATGACGGCCGTGACCGCCTCCACCCACTTGGGATGGTCCACGCCGATCACCGCCACCTCCTCCACCCGGTCGTCCAGATAGATGACCTCCTCCACCTCCCGGGAGGGGACGTTCTCCCCGCCGGTCTTGATCATGTCCTTCTTCCGGTCCACCACCGTGATGTACCCTTCGTCGTCCAGAACGCCCAGATCCCCGGAGTGGAACCATCCGCCCTGCATGGCCTCCTCGGTCTTCTCCGGATCCTTGTAGTAGAGGGTCATGGCGTGGGGGCCCCGGCCGCAGACCTCGCCGGGCACCGCCGGCTCGGTGATCTCGCCGCCCTGGAAATCCTCGATCCGGGTCTCCATGTGGAGGCCCCCCCGTCCGGCCGAGCCGAGCTTCCGCACGGCGTCCTCGGCCTTGAGGATCGTATGGTAGGGGGCCAGCTCGGTCTGGCCGTAGTAGTTGTAGATTTTGGCGTCGGGGAGCCGGTCGATGAGTTCCTTGAGGATCTCCACCGGCATGATGGAGGCACCGTAGTAACACTTCCGCAGGCTCGACAGGTCACGGGTCTCGAAATCGGGGTGGCGGAGCATCCCGATCCAGACGGTGGGGGGAGCGAAGAACATGGTGGCCCGATACTTGGCGATCGATTCCAGGATCGCACCGATGTCCGGCGCGATCAGGATGTTGGTCCCCCCGATCCAGAAGATGGGATTCAAAAAGACGTCCCGCTGGGCGCAGTGGTAGATGGGCATGGCGTTGACGTTGACGTCGCCGGCGTCGTATCCGCCGTCGATGATGCAGCCCAGGTACTGGGAGATCAACGCCTGATTGCTGATGATCACCCCCTTGGGCAGGGACTCGGTGCCGCTGGTGTAGGTCATCTGGACCGGATCTTCGATGCGCAGCACCGCATCCGGCTCATCCGCCGGATACGCCCCATACCAGTCGTCGAAATCGACGAATCCTTCCTCGGCCGGCCGCCCGGCCCCCTGGTTGGACCAGACCAGGGTCTTGACCGTCGGCATCTCCCGGAGCACGTCCTTGACCAGGTCGAAGAGGTCGTCCTCCACGATGAAGACCTTGCTCTCGGAATGGTTGATGCAGTAGGCGATGTCCTTGCCCCGCAGGAGATAGTTGACGGCCAGGTAGATCCCCCCGACCTTGGCGGTGCCGAGCCAGGCGAGCACATGGTGGAGGGTATTGTGGGCCAGGATCGCCACCCGGTCGTACTTCTTCACCCCGGCGTCCGCCAGGGCGTTGGCCGTCCGGTTGCACGCCTCCTCCAGGCGGCTGTAGGTCAGTTTCCGATCCCCGAAGACCAGCGCGGTCCGGTCCGGATAATGGTAGCGGGTCCGGCGGATCATGTCCGCGACGACCCACCGGTTGACGCGGTTGTACCGGGTCATCAGGAACTCGATGCTCTCCGGGTCGATCCTGGTGTAGTGGTGCCGGTCCCGGGTTGTCAGTGGTGGCTGGCCGTTCGACATCTCGCCCTCCTTGGAAGGAAAAAAGGGTTCATAAAGTCCTTGATACGGTGTATTTTCACGGTTCCGACACCGCCGCGATCCCCCGGTCGAGGACGATCCCGCCGGTGCGGACATCGATGGTCCGAAAGACCGCCGACCCCGGCCCCGTCTCCCAGATCCGGGTCTCGATGGGCCTGCCCGGGTAGAGCGGCCCGGCGAAGCGGCACCCGATCCGGCGGACCCGATCCGGCGCCCCCGGGGCCAGGGTGCCGATGAGGGCCCGGCTGGCGTATCCCAGGGTGCAGAGCCCGTGCATGATGGGCCGGTCGAATCCGGCCCTGGCGGCAAATTCCGGATCATCGTGTAGGGGGAAGCGGTCTCCGGTGAGGCGGTAGAGCAGGGGCTGGTCGTCCCCCGGCCGGTCGGAGACGGTCCGGTCCGGCGGACGATCCGGGATCTCCACGCCCGGCCGGCGGGGGTTCGGACCGCCGAACCCGCCGTCCATGCGGGCGATGATGGCCGTTTTCCCGGTGAAGAGCACCTCCTGGTCGGCGCCCGCCACCTCCAGGTCGACTTCGATCAGGGCCCCGACCTTCGGCCCCTTGTCGTGGATCCCGGTGATCCGGCCCAAAGCGGAAAGGGTCCCCTCGGGGGGGATGGGCCGCCGGAAGACCAGGTCCTGTTCGCCGTGGAGCACCCCCTCCGGGGTCGGTCCCGCGGCGTCGGCGGCCGCCCAGAAGAGATCGAAGACCGTGGCCAGGCCGAAAACCGGCAGCACCCCGAGATCCTCCTCGCGACAGTAGCGGGGTTCGGAGAACCCCGCCCCCACCGCCAGGCCGTAGAGGGCCGCGTCCCGCCGGGTGTACGCCCGGACCACGGGGCCGATGGTTCTTCCGACGCTACTCAAATCGAGGGGCATGGGTCTCTTCCCCGTTGCGTGGCCGGAACGCCGGAAACATCCCGGCGATGGCCGTGTCGGTGTCCGGATAGGTGACCGAGGCGACCAGGGCCGGGCCGTACCGGCGCCAGAGGGCCTCGGTGGAGAGATCGTCCGCGCCCGGGGCCATCTCGAAGGTGATGATGGGGATCCCCAGGGCGAGTCCGGCGTAACTGCCCAGGGAGCCCGGCTTGGCGCCCAGCTTCCGCACGGGAAGGTCGCTGAACCGGGCCATATGGCTCGCCAGGTGTTCGCCCGGGCCGTCGTAGTCGATGCACCCCAGGGGCTGGTGGATGGAGACCACCCGGTCCGGCCGGTACCGGCCGATGGCCTCGGCCACCGCCCGGGACTCCGGCTCGGACAGGGCGTGCCACCCGTGCTCCGGCCCGTCGATCCGATTGGGGGCGGAGAAGTTCCGGTTGAGGTCGACCCCCCGTGCGTTGCGGCGGGTCCGACGGGCCACGCCGTCGGGGTTGACCTCCGGGATCAGGACCACCCGCCGGCCCTCCAGGAGCCGGGGCCGGTTGTAGAGGAACCGGCCCAGCTCCCGGACCGACCGGGCGCTGGCCTCCTCGTCCCCGTGGACCGCCCCCAGAATCAGGACCACCTCGGCGCCCCGGCCCAGGACCAGGCATTCGAGGGGGCGCTGTTCCACGGAATAGCCCGCCGCCTTGTACTCGGAGAAGGGTTCGGCCGGGGCCCCGGCCGGGGATGACCGGAGCAGCCGGTCGCCCCCTTTTTCCGGTTGGGGCCGCTGTTCGGAGACGGCGGCGCACCCCGCCAGGCAGAGGGCCGCCACCAGCAGCGCGCCCCGAATCGGTCCGCTCCCGCTCACCGGCCCGCCCCCCCGCCATCCGACGATCGGGGGAGGGTGAAGAAGAACCGGCTGCCCCGGCCGGGCTCGCTCTCCACCCCCACGGCGCCGCCGTGGGCCTCGACGATCTTCTTGCAGATGGCCAGGCCGAGGCCGAAGCTCCGGTCCCCTTGCACCGACCGGGTGCTGGTGGTCTGGAAGTCGGCGAAGAGCCGGTCCAATTCCTCCGGCGCGATTCCCAGCCCCTGGTCGATCACTGCCGCCACGACCCCCTCCGGCGCATCGTCCGCCGTCACCGTCACCCGGGTTCCGGGATCGGAGAACTTCAGGGCGTTGCCGATGAGGTTGTTGAGGACCTGGTGGAGCCCCTCCCGGTCGAAGCGAACCGGGGGAAGATCCGGGGAGACGTCCGTTGAAAGCGTGATGTGCCTTCCCTGGCCGGCGGGCCGGTTGAGCCGCGCCGCCACCTCGATCTGTTCCGCCAGGTCGAGGGGCTCGGGGTGGAGCCGCAGCTTCCCCCGCTGGATCCGGGAGATGTCGAGGAAGTTGTCCAGGAGTTTGAGCATGTGGCGGGTGGAGCCGTCGAGGATCTCCAGAAGCTCCCCCAGATCCGTGTCCGGGGCCAGGGCCGGCTCCTCCCGGAGCAGTTGGATGAAGCTGATCACGCTGCTCAGGGGGCTTCTCAGATCGTGGGCCACGATCCCGAGAAACTCGTCCTTCTGGGCGTTGAGTTCCGCAAGCTCCGCCATCGTTCGCTCCAGGGAGGCCTTCTCCTTGAGGAGTTCCCGCTGAAGGTTGTTGATCCGCTGGTTGGCCCCGGCCAGATCGCGGTTGAGGCGATCGAGTTCCAGGGCGTCGAACTCCCCGGCCACGAAAATCCGCCCATCCCGAAGATAGACCGTGGCCCGGATGGAGCGGAGGGCGGCCCCGGCCCCACCCAGGGTCATCACCCCTATGAAGACCGGCCGGTGCCCCGGCGTCCTCTCCTTCAGGGAGCGGAACGTCGGGTTGAGAAAGCCCTCGACCCCTCCTCCGCTCAGGAGGTACCGCATGCCGGCGTTGAGGTAGACCGCGGTTCCGTCGACCTCGAAGAGCCCCACGGCCGTGGCGGTGCTCTCCGCCAGGAAGGCGGTCGCCGCCTCGGACCACTCTGGCGGAACGCCGGCCGCCGGCGCTTCCCCGGCCCGGAACCCAGCGGGGTCTTCACTGGTCATGGTCGCTACTCCCTCCCTTCCCTGCGCCGGGGCGGTCCGGCGGCGCGGATGGCCTCCGCCACCCCCGGACCGGCCTGCCCGGAATCCCTCTCTTCTACCATTTCCACCGAGCGAATCAAAGCGTTCAGATGAAAAACCGGTCCCGGAAAGGCTCCCCCTTCAAGACGGATTCCCCCGGCCCCGGACGAGGGCCGCCGATTCATGCCTTGGCCCCCGGCTCGCCGAAGACCCACCGGTTGATGATCTCGAAGACCAGCTCCCGTTTGATGGGCTTGGAGATGTAGTCGTCCATCCCCGCGGCCAGACACCGCTCCCGGTCCCCGGACATGGCGTGGGCGGTCATGGCCACGATGGGGACGTGGGTGAACCCGGCGGACCGGATCCGGCGGGTCGCCTCCAGGCCGTCCATCACCGGCATCTGGATATCCATCAGGATCAGGTCGTATGCCTCCGGAGCGTCGGTGTACGCCTCCACGGCGGCGAGACCGTGGGCGGCCTCGTCCACTCCATATCCGCCGGAAGTGAGGACCAGCTGTGCGAGCTTTCGGTTGAAGGGGTTGTCCTCGGCCAGGAGGACCCGCACCGAATGCTTCATCTCCTCCCGCACCGAGTATTGCGTGATGATCCGGCGGTCATCGGCCGCCTCCTCCTCGCCGGGCTTCCCCAGCATCCGCTCCATGACCCGAAAGAGCCGGTCCCGCCGGACCGGCTTGTTCAGGAAGGCGTCGAACCCCGCCTCCTCACAGGCCGAGGCGTCCCGCTCCAGAAGGGAGGAGAGCGCCATGAGGGGGGTCCGGGCCACGGGTCCCGGCGTGTTCCGGATGGCCCGGGCCACGGCGTGCCCGTCGATGTCGGGCATCTGGACATCACAGATGCACAGATCGAAGGGTTCCCCCAGGGCCTGGGCCTCCAGCAGCAGGGGAAGGGCCCGGGCCCCCCGCCGGACGGGCACCGCCGCCATTCCGGCGGCCCGCGCCAGGCTTCCCAGAATGTCGAGGTTCGCCTTGCTGTGGTCCACCATCAGGACCTTCTTCCCGGTCAAGGGCGCCTGGGCGTATCGGGAGGCCCGGCCGGGAACGGCCACCCCCAGCCAGGCGGTGAAGTGGAACCGGCTCCCCTTTCCGGGCCGGCTCTCCACCCGGATCTCTCCGTCCATGAGGGCCGCGATCTTCCTGCAGATGGTCAGGCCGAGCCCGGTCCCCCCATACCGGCGGGTGGTGGAGCCGTCCGCCTGCTGAAAGGGGTGGAAGATCTCCTCCAGCTTCTGTTCGGGAATGCCGATGCCGGTATCCCGAACCACCGCGTGGATCTCCACCCGGTCCCCCAGATCTCTGGCGATACCCAAGGAGAGTTCGATCTCCCCTTTGGCGGTGAACTTGGCGGCATTGGACATGAGGTTCCCCAGGACCTGGCGGATCCGCGCGGGATCACCGTGGAGGCGCGACGGGAGGTCGTCGCCGATCCGGCAGAGGAGTTCGACCGCCCGGTCTCCGATCCGGGGCCGGATCATTTCGCAGACATCGTAGGCGAGCAGCTCGGGGTCGAAGTCGATGGGATCGAAGACAAGTTCCCCGGCCTCGATCTTGGAGAAGTCGAGGATGTCGTCGATGAGGTGGAGCAGGAGTTCCCCGCTCCGCTTGATCATCAGCCCGTGCTGGCGCTGCTCCTCTTCCAGATCGGCCTCCAGAAGGATATCGATGAATCCGATGATGGAGTTCATGGGCGTCCGGATCTCATGGCTCATGTTGGCCAGGAATTCGCTTTTCGACTGATTGGCCCGATCCGCCGCCTCGGCCAGCCGCCTCGACTCCTCCGCGGACGCCACCAGGGCCGCCTCGGCCCGCTCCCGTTCCCGCAGCTCCTCCTCCAGTGCGGAGGTCTTCTCATCGATCATCCGTTTCAATTCCTCGGTCTGGAGGATGGTCCGGCCGGCCAGGGGCCGGACCAGAAGGACGATGCCGATGATCCCCCCGGCGAGGAAAAGGCATACGGCCGCCAGGAGCTGGACCATCTGTCGCTGGAGGGGATCGAAGAGGCGCGCCGGGTCCGCGGCGAGGGCGAAGGTCCAGGGACTCCCTTCGATCCGCTGGAAGGCGACGATCTCCCCGCCGGCCGTAAAGAGCCCCTCCTCCTCGGAGATGGCCCGTTCCAGCGCCGGAATCAGACCGGGGCCGACCTCCCCGCCGCGGACCCCCCGGACCAGGAGCGGGGTCAAACCTCCGGATTCTTGGGAGACCAGCACGGCGGTATCCGCCTCCCGCAGATCGGCGGGATCATCCACGATCTCCCGGAGCCGGCCGGTCCCCAGCACCACCAGATTGGTCCCCACCCGGCCCCCTCCGCGGTTCCGGATGGGCGCTCCGACGACCACCCGCGGGGAGCCCGACGTGGAAAGGGTCCCCAGAATGGCGGTCCGGTCCGTTGCCGCCGCCGCAGCGGTCCATGCCTCCCCTTGGGGGCACCATCCGCACAGGATCACCGGTCTGCCTCGGCCGTCCATCTGGCAGATGCCGAGAATGTCCCGGGACTGGACCAGGGCGTCCATGAGCTTCGGCCGGGACCGGTTCCGGAGTTCCGCCGAATCGAACTCCCCCCGGTTGTAGGCCGCCAGGTTCTGGCGGATCACGGTCCGGCTGGAGATCTGAAGCCCCATGTCCCGGCACCATGCCACGAACCCCTGGATGCTCATGGCATGGATCTGAGCGGTGTGCATCAGATCCTGTTTCTCCACGTCCCGGAGCCGATTGTAGAGGGGCATGATGGCGATGAGGGCGATGGAGATGCCGATGACGGCGAAATAGGCCGATGCGCAGGCGATGATGGCGCGCTGGAGTTTTTGGGTCCGTCGGGTCATGGCGTTTTGTCCATCGATGGGACCGGAGAGGGTGCGTTTCAACGGCTGTTGAGTACCGTTTTTCAGAGCAAAGATCAATGGATTCATGGGCGCGGGTCCGGCCGGGGGATCGACAGCGCGGGGTTCCGAAAAGGAGGGGCGCCGACCGGATCAGCCGGCCGAAAGGGAGAGAAACGCGGCCACGTCCAACTCCGGGTCGTTCCTTTGGCGGGCCGGGATGGCGGCGTGGGCCAGACGCCGGTAGCGGTCCTCCCGGGCCGCCAGGAAGGCCGGATAGCACCGGGCCACCGCGTCCGGCCCCGATTCCCCCGGCTGGGGGCGGAAGGCGTCCCCCCAGATCACCGGTCGCGGATTCCCGAGGTAGTTCCGGAGCATCCGGTCCCGCTCGCCGGGGGGCGTGTCGAGGTGGACGACCCGGGTCCGGCTCGCCAGCCGCTCCAGGAGCCTTTCGCCGGTGTAGATCACGCTGCCGGTGGTGTCCACCACCACGGGGCCGGGGACGCGCCCGGGGGTCTCCAGCAGGCGGAGGATACCCTCGAGCACGGCGATCTCCATGTCGAGGTATCGTCGTTGACGCTCCCCATAGCCGGCCTCGTACGGGAACCCCAGCCACCGCCCCATCTCCAGGGGATCTCCGTCGGCGTCTTTGAGGAGATCGGCGAGCCTCGCCTCGATGAGATCGTCGCAGCCGAACCGGCGGAACCCCTCGGCTTCGAGCCGCCTGGACCAGTGGGACTTGCCCGCGCCGGACATGCCGACGAGGGTGATCCTCGGGGCCGCTCCGGTCATATCTGCCCCCGGAGTTTGGCCCAGAGGATCCCCAGGTATTCATAGACCGCCCGCTCCGTCTTGCGCAGCTCCCGGCCCGCCGGCCGGGGGATCCAGGGGGCCGTCTCCGGGATCTGGATCAGGTGGCGCACCGGCACGGGCGTGGGGTCCATCCCCTGTTTTCGGAAAAGCCCCATGGCCCGGGGCATGTGGGAGGCGGAGGTGACCAGCAGGAAAGGCTGGTCTCCCAGGAGCCGGCGGACCGTTCGGGCCTCGTCCTTGGTGTCCAGGGGCTCGTCGGCCTGGACCAGGTCCGCCTCGGGTACGCCCAGGTCCAGGGCCATCCGGGCCATGGCCGGGGCCACCATGTGGCCGGTGAGGATGAGGCGGGCTCCCGGCATGGACCGGTAGAGGCGGACCCCATCCAGGATCCGGGCCCGGGAGGCATCGGTGAGCTGGCTGCTCACCGGCAGGCGCCGGTCGACGATCCGCCCGCCGCCCAGGACCACGATGTTCCGGAACCGTTCCCCGCCCTCATATACCGGATACCAGTGCTCCAGGGGACGAAGGATGGCGTTGGCCACCGGCCCCAGGCTGATCAGAAACAGGAGGCCGACCCCGAGGGTCGCCAGGATCCGTCCGGTCCCCTGGCGGGACCCGGTCCAGAGCAGGATCACCCCGACCACGGCCAGGGCGAACCCGGCGATGGTGGGGGAGGCGAGGTAGGCGAGGGTCTTCTTGAAAACGAACATGGCCCTAGCGGATGAGGCCCGGCAGGAAGGTGACGATGGACGGAAAGAGCATCAAAAGCACCACGCAGAGGATGTACGCCGGCAGGAAATAGGCGACCCCCTTGAAGACCGCCTCCAAAGGGACGTCCCGGGCCATGCCCCCCACCACGTAGGTGGTGGCCCCCACCGGCGGGGTGACCGCGCCCAGGGTGGTGATCACGGTGATGGTGACCCCGAACCACAAGGGGTCGTACCCGAGCTGGTCGGCCACGGGAAAGAAGATGGGGATGGTGATCAGGAGCAGGGCCAGGGCGTCCATCAACGCCCCCCCGAGGATGTAGATGAAGAAGATGATCGCCATGACCGCCGCGCCGGGGACCGGCAGCCCGGCCACCCACGCGGCGATGTCGTAGGGGATCCGGGTCACCGCCAGGAAGCGGCCGAAAATCACGGCCCCGGCCACGATGGTGATGACCATGGCGGAGATCCGCAGGGTGTCGGCCGCGGACGCCAGGAACCCCTTCCAGGTGAGCCGCCCCTGGAGGACGCTGATGACCACGGCCAGAAAAGCCCCCGCAGCCCCCGCCTCGGTGGGAGTGAAGACGCCGAAATAGAGGCCCCCCATCACCAGGAGAAAGAGGGTCGCCATCTCCGCCGCGCCGTAGAGGGACCGGAGCCGCTCCCGGAGGCCGGCCCGGGGGCCGGCGGGGCCCCAGCCGGGATGGAGGCGGCAGACGCCGTAGACGGAGAGGGTCAGCAGGAGGGCCAGGAGGATCCCCGCCCCCACCCCGCCGTAGAAGAGCCGCGCGATGGACTGTTCCGTGGACAGCCCGATGACGATGAGGACCACGCTGGGGGGGATCACCACCCCCAGGGTGGAACCGCAGGCCACCGCCCCGGTGGCGAGCATCGGCTCGTACCGGTATTTGCGCATCTCGGGCAACGCCACCGTGGTCATCGTGGCGGCGGTGGCGGCGTTGGACCCGCAGATGGCGGAGAAGGCCGCGCAGGCCACCACGGTGGCCATGGCGATCCCTCCGCGAATGTGGCCCACCCACTTGTAGGCGGCGGCGTAAAGCTTCTCGTTGACCCCGGAGTAGAAGGCGATCTGCCCCATGAAGATGAACAGGGGGATCACCGTCAGCCCGTACTTGGAGAAGGTGGCCCAGAGGGTGGCGCTCACCATGTTGAGCCCCGCCGAGGGGGTCACCACGTAGCTGAACCCGCAGAACCCCACGATCGCCATGGCAAAACCCACGGGCATCCCCAGAAGGAAGAGGACCGCCAGGAGGACCCCGATCCCCACCACCCCCACCAACGCCAGGCTCACGCCCCTCCCTCCCCCTTCGGCGCCAGCCGTGTCAAGAGGTCCGTGGCAAAGACCAGGGCCAGGGCCCCGCACCCCACCGCCACCCCGTAGGTGAAGGGGTGGTAGATGATCCGCAGGGTCTCGGTGACCTCCCCGGTCCGCTGGAGGACGGCCGCCTTGACCCCCACCTGCCAGGCCACCAGGCCGAAGAAGACCGCGCAGATGAGGTCGTTGACCGCGTTGAGGATCCGGCGGGTCCGCCGGGGGAACCGGGTGATCATGACGTCCACGGCGATATGCCCCCTGCGGATCTGGGTGTAGCCCAGGGCGAAGGCGGCGGCCACGGCGCCGAAAAACCCCATCAGCTCAAAGGTTCCCCGGATGGGGGCCCAGACCATCCGCAGGAGGATGTTGCCGCAGGTGAGCAGGACCATGGCGACCAGAAAGGCCCCGCCCACCCCGATGAGGGCCCGGTTGATCCACAGGCAGATCCGGGCCGGCCAGCGGATCATTTCCCGGCGTGCTCGGCGGTCAATGACCGGATCTCCGCGACGATCTCCTCGGCCGGAAAGGCCCCCTGGTTGTCTTCGATCCACTTCTCGGTGATGGGGGCGAGCTTGGCGTCCCAGGCGGCCTTGTCATCGGCGATGGAGATGAATTCCACACCGTGGGTCTTCTTGGACCACTCCACCGCCTCCTTCACGTGGTCGTCCATGTAGACGCCGGTCCACTCGGCCTGCTCCCGGGCCATCCCCTCCATCGCCGTCTTTACCTCATCGGGCAGCGCGTTCCACCTGTCGCGGTTCATCACCACGGCAAAGGGGTAGATCACGGTGTCGGTGAGGGTCACGTAGCGGCAGATCTCGGCGAACTTGAGGTCCTTCATCACCTCCAGGGAGGAGAAGAGCCCCTGGACCACCCCCTTCTGGAGCGCCTCCGGGGCGGCGGACATGGGCATCCCCACCTGGTTGGCCCCCCACGCCTTGAGGATCTGGGCGGCGCCCCCCGAGGCCCGCAGGTCGAGCCCCTGAAGGTCGGCCAGGGTTCTCACCGGGGTCCTGGACATGATATTGGCCGGGGCCGTGGTGAACATGGTGAGGACCTTGACCTTGGCGAAGGCCTCGGGCTTGTACTTGTTGTAGAGGTCCCAGAGGACCAGGCTCCCGGTGCGGGCGTCGGGGATCCCCAGGGGCAGGCTGGTGGCGTTGGTGACGATGA
>CAYSLC010000115.1:0-17688 GCA_964431545.1 uncultured Desulfobacteraceae bacterium
AGACCGACAGGGCCGCGTGCTGGACGTTCCGGGCGCAGGAGCCGTCGTGGTTGCAATAGTTGGGGGTGCCGATGCCCCGGAGAAAGGCCCGGTGGAAATCCCGGAAGGGCCCCCCCCGGTCGGTGAGGAGCAGGCTCCTGGCCCCGTGGGCGTCGATGATCCCCTTGAGCCGGTCGGCCACGTGGTCGAAGGCCTCGTCCCAGCTCACCTTGCGCCAGTCGCCCCCACCCCGTTCGCCGTTGCGGATCATCGGGTGCTGGGGCCGCTCCCGGTCGTTGATCAGGGCGATGCCGGCCGCCCCCCGGGCGCAGATCGACCCCTCGATCCCCTTGGCGTGGGGGTTCCCTTGTAGAAACGTGATCTTGCCGTTGTCCACCTCCGCCATGATGGGACAACGGACGGTGCACATGCCGCAGATACCGTAAACCTTTTCTTTGGCCATCTCCTCCACTCCTGTGGTTTGAACATCTTGCCGTGCCCGCCGGCCGGGATCGCCGTCCCCGCCTTGTTCCGTATCCGGCGGCCCTGCTTTCTGGAAAAAAGAGTACCGATTCTAAAGAAAGCCCGGCCCCGTGTCGAGGCTTTTCGAAGCCGGCGGCTCCCCCGGGGTCCGGACATTGCGTTCCGCCATCGCGTCAGAAGCAAAAGCAAATTCCGTACCACACCCCTTGCCTCCTCCGACGGGAGAAGGGAGAAAGGGGCCATCCCCGGTTTTCCCATTCATATCAGCAGGATGGAGGACGTTTTGCCGTTGAACGCACCCCGAGCCGCGGGCCTGTTTTCCGGGCCGGCAGCGTGGATATGCACGTTTTTTATTGCACCGCATGGGATCTTTTGCATACACTCTAACAGGTTGAGTATGGCCGGATAATCGGCCTCCTCCCACAGGGTGCAACCTTTTCCTTGCATGGATGGCTACCGGGATGCGGCGCCGGATCCGGAGGAGGGACGTCGAACCGGGGACGGGCGAACCGCGCCGTAAACCCCTTGAAATCGAATGGCGCGGAACCGGCGGGGAGCCGATGCCGACCCGGAATTCCCCGGGTACCAGGGATGGCACATGGATTGCTTTCGGCTGTAGGCTGATGGTTTTCGCCACGGGAGAGACCGCCGTGGAACACCCGCGCGCAGCGTGAAGACCGGGCTCGCGGCGGCCGGACCAACATCGAAACGCAGCACGAAAGGAGAAAACGGTGAACAGATCCAAATTTTTGCTGGCCACGGCCCTATTGATCCTCCTGTCCTTTGTGACGGTGGCGCTGGCCCAGACGGGCTCGGAGCTGACCACGCCGGACATGCCCGAAAAGATGAAGGAGGCGATCCAGAAAAGCCTCGATGACGCGGCCCACGCGCCCCAGACCCGCGAGGTGATCAAAGCCGACGCGGAGCCCGGCTTCCTCGGCATCCCGGGCGCCCCCGCACCCAACGTCATCCTGGGGCTCATCTGGGCCATCTGGGTCGGCTGGATCTTCTCCACGGTGGGCGCCTTCGGCGGCATCATGGCCGGCGTGGGCCACATCACCATCTTCGGGCTGGCCGACTACGCCAAGTCCTTCGGCAAGGGGAACCCGGTCAACAACCTGCTCACCGACTCCATCCGGGTCTCCAACCAGTGGCTGGTGGGATTGAGCGGCGTAATCTCCTCCTTCAACTACTACCGGATGGGTCGCCTCGTGGCGCCCTTGGGGATCTGCCTGGCCATCGGCGGCGTCGGCGGGTCGTGGCTGGTGCCGGAACTCACCGCCGGGAAGATCTCCCTCAAGTCGTACATCGGCTACTTCGGGCTGATCGTCTTCGTCCTCGGCTGTTTTCTCATCTACGAGCTGACGCCCAAGGGCGCGGCCCGAAAGAAGGAGGCCAAGGCGGCGGCCCAGGCCTTCGAGAAGGCGATCCGGGAGAAGGTCGATACGGCGGACCAGGGGGTCAAGATCATCGAAGGCTCCTGGACCTTCATGTGGATCGCGGTGGCCTGTGTCGTGGCCTCCGCCCTCTGGATCAACCTGGTCGGGGGCCTGAAGATCGTCGCCTATCTCCTGGTCCTGGTGGGGTGGGGCCTCACCTTCCTCATCGGCGACATCCGGTTCACCTTCTTCGGCCAGGAGTTCCACTTCAAGGCGTACGTCCCCATGCTCGGCGGCATCTTCATCGCGGCCATCGCCTCGTTCCTCGGCGTGGGCGGCGGATTCCTCTACGTGCCGTTTCTCACCTCCGTGGCCGGCCTGCCCATGTTCCTGGTGGCCGGCACGTCGGCCCTGTGCGTGCTGGTGGGGATGATCGTCTCCATCTTCTCCTACATGGTCGGCAAGGGGGTCATGGTGGCGTGGGGCCTCATCGGCGCCGAGCTGATCGGCATCTTCATCGGGTCGATGATCGGCCCCCGGACCTCCAAGTACATCCCCGACAAGGTCCTGAAGATCATCTTCATCATCCTTGCTTTCTACGTCGGCCTGCGGTACACCACCAAGGGATTTCTGGGGCAGAGCATCGTGCCCCCGTTCTGACCTCCGGGCGATCCGACGGGCCGGCCCGGATCGAAACATCGGAACGGCCCGGCCCGTCCCTTGAACACCCAAGAGACCATGGACCCGATCCAACGCCTGCTGAAGGCCATCGATCCCCTCCTGATCGCCCCCTACCGGTTCTTCGACGACCCCATGACCGGTTGGTGGATCGGCACCGGTGTTCTGGCGTTGTGGGCCGTGCTGGCGGGAGAGCTGACCATGGCGGCGGTCTCCAGAATCAACCGGTCCGCCGTGGCCCACAACCTGGACCGGACGGTCTACTACCACGAGCAGTCCCTGAAGGCCAAGCAGGCCGGCGACGAGAAGGCCTACGAAGGCATCAACCGGCTGGCCAACGAAGCGTACGGCAAATCGTTCTTTCTGATGATCGCCATGGGCATGGCGGCCCTGTGGCCGGCCTTCTTCGCCGCCGCCTGGCTTCAGATGCGGTTTGGCGGGATCATCTTTTCCCTCCCGGCCTGGGCCGGGGGATTCGACCTCAACTTTCTGGCGCCCTTCATCATCCTCTATGTCCTGCTCCGGATCATCGTCGCCAAGGCACGGCGGAGCCTTTCGACCTCCGAGGGCGACCAAGGGCCGCCGGGATAACGGGGGCATCGGCTCGACCCGCCGCGCGCCGGACCGCTTCGACGACCCCGACACGACCGATGACATGAAGGCCTCCACCGCGCACCCATCTCGATCCGGGGGAATGTTCCTCGGGGCCGGGGCGGCCGCCCTCCTGGCGGTCCCGGGGACCGCCCTGGCCACCCAGGGCCACGGCGGTCCGGAGGGGCTCTATGTCCATCAGTTGTCCCATGTCTTTTTCTGCATCTCCATGGGGATCCTGATCTACTGGCTCCGGGCCCGGAAGCTGACCCACGAGACGGGATGGCGGTACATCGGCTGGTCGGCCTCCCTCTTCATCCTCTGGACGGCCGACGCCTTCACCGTCCACCTCCTCGACGAACAGCTTCGCGTGGTCCGGATGGAACGGGTCGATCTCTGGCGGGTCCACGTGGAGGCGGGGCCGGGCCGGGAATGGCTCATTTCCCTCTACTATTTCGCCAAGCTCGACCACCTCTTCTGCGTGCCGGCCCTCGCCTTCCTCTACCTGGGCCTGCGCCGGCTGCTCGCGGCCCCCGAACCGCCGGAGGGACGGGAGACGGCACCGTGACGGTGACGGGGCTGCCCATCCTGATGGTGGACCTGGCCGGGTCGATCCTGATGATCCTCCTGTCGCTGGCATCCCTCGATCTGGTGCGAAAGCTGAAGCAGCGGACCCCCCACAACCTCATCTGGACCTACCTCTTCTGGGTCTGCGCGGCCCTGGCCGCCTTCGCCGTCTCCCGGTCGGCCGGCCACATCCTCAAACAGATCCTGCTGATGACCGACCATGCCGCCGCGTGGGGCCGGATCGCCGCCTACAGCGGGGCCATCAACACCTTCATGCTCACCATCGTGGCGGCCATCACCCTCTTCTTCGAGCGGGCGTGGAACATCTACCAGGAGATCATCAATGACCGGCAGGCCGTCCGGACGGCCCACCAGGAGGTCCTCTACCTCAATCAGAACCTGGAGCGCCTGGTGGCGGAGCGCACCGAGGCTTTGGCCCGATCCGAAAAGCAGATGGCCCAGGCAGACCGGCTCGCCTCCATCGGCCAGCTCTCCTCTGGGGTGGCCCACGAGATCAACAACCCCCTGGGGGTGATCCTGGGGTACACCCAGCTTCTGTTGCGGGGCGAAAAGGAGGACTCCCAACGGCGCCGGGATCTCAAGACCATCGAAAAACACGTCCGCAGCTGCAAGGCGATCGTGGAGGACCTCCTCAACTTCGCCCGGAGTTCCAAGCCGAAAAAGGAGACGGTAAAGATCCACCGGTCCATCGACGAGATCCTCGATTTCGTCCGGCACCACGCCAAGTCGGGGGAGGTGGTTTTGGAGCGGGACTACGATCCCCGGGTCCCCCCGCTGTTACTGGACGAAAAGAAGATCAAGCAGGTGATCATGAACCTGGTCATGAACGCCCGCCACGCGGTGGGAGGCGGCGGAACCATCGCCGTCGCCACCGGCTTCGACCCTGAAAAGGAATTGGTCTCGATCCGGGTGGCGGACACGGGCTACGGCATCGAGAAGAAGAACCTCTCCCGGATCTTCGACCCCTTCTTCACCACCAAGCCCACCGGGGAGGGGACCGGCCTGGGGCTGTCGGTGAGCTACGGCATCATCAAGAACCATGGGGGCGACATCATCGTGGAGAGCGAGCCCGGCACGGGAACCACGTTCACCGTGGTGCTGCCGGCGGCGTCCGCCGGGGAAAGGAGCCAAGATGGACGAGCGGGAACGGACCATCCTGATCGTGGATGACGAACCCGACATGCTGCAACTGCTCCAGCGAAGTCTGGAACCGGACCTGGGGTGCCGGGTGAAGACCGCCTCCTCCGGTGAGATGGCGATGCGGATCCTCTCCGAAACCCCCTTCGACCTGATGGTGGCCGACATCAAGATGCCCGGCATGGACGGGCTGGAACTCCTGGACCGGGTCAAGGGCGACCACCCGGACCTGACGGTGGTGATGATGACCGCCTACGGCACCATCGACACGGCGGTGGAGGCGATGCGCAACGGGGCCTACGATTTCATCACCAAGCCCTTCGACCACGACGCCCTGGTGATCCGGCTGGAGAAGGCCCTGGAACGGTCCACCCTGATCCGGGAAAACCTCCGGCTCCGGCGGGCCTGCGAAGAGACCCACGTCTTCCAGAACATGGTGGGCAAGAGCAGCGCCATGCAGCGGGTCTACGAGGCGGTGCGCATGGTGGCCAAGACCGACCTGACCGTGCTGGTCACCGGGGAGTCGGGCACGGGCAAGGAACTCACCGCCCGGGCCGTCCACGCCATGAGCCCCCGGAGCAAGCGGGCCTTCGTCCCGGTCAACTGTCCGTCGGTACCCGAGCACATCCTGGAGAGCGAACTCTTCGGCTATAAGAAGGGGGCCTTCACCCATGCCACCCGGGACAAGATCGGCCTCTTCCAGGAGGCCCACCACGGGACCATCTTTCTGGATGAAATCGGCGACATCGGCCCCTCCATGCAGACCAAGCTGCTCCGGGTCCTCCAGGAGAAGGAGATCAAACCGCTGGGGGATACCCGGTCGATCTCGGTGGATGTGCGGATCATCGCCTCCACCAACCAGGACCTGAAAGAGAAGATCCGGACCGGGGCGTTCCGGGAGGATTTCTTCTACCGGCTCAACGTCCTGCCCATCGTCCTGCCCCCCCTGCGGGAGCGGCGGTCGGACATCCCCCTGATCGTGGGCCACCTCCTGGAAAAGCACGCCGCCAAGCTCGACAAGCCGGTGAAGGGGGTCTCGCCGGAGCTGATGGAGATCATCCTGGAGCGGACCTGGGAGGGGAACGTCCGGGAGCTGGAGAACATGATCGTCCGGGGGATCCTCTTTTCCAAGTCCGGGGAGATCGCGCCCTCCGACGTGGGGCTCCGCCGGAACCCGGGGGAGGCGGCCGTCCTGCCCGCCGACCAGCTCGCCCTCTCCTACAAGGACGCCAAGGAGGAGACCCTGCGGCGGTTCAACGCCGCCTACATCGGACACCTGCTCACCGTCACCGAGGGAAACGTCACCCAGGCGGCCCGGCAGTGCGGGCTGGAGCGCCAGTCCCTCCAGCAGGTGATGCGGCGGTACGGGATCAAGTCGGAGGCGTACCGGAACTGACGCCCCCCGCTTCCGGATCCTTTTTCAGCCACCGGAGCAGCCGCCCGACGATGTCCCTGTGGACCGCCTCCCGGGCCACGCCGGCCGATTCGGGAAGCTCGAAGGAGTGGTCGCCCCCCTCGACGGTCTCCAGGGTCCAGGGGGCCGGGAGGCCCTCCACCACCCTTTTCAAAAGGGCCATGTCGGCGAAGGGATCCCGGGTGCCGGCGAAAAAGAGCATGGGGACCCGGATCTTCCGCAGGTGGGCGTCCCGGAGCTGGTCCTTCTTTCCCGGGGGGTGGAGGGGGTAACCGAGAAAGACCAGCCGATCCACGTCCAGCCGCCCTTCGGCGGCCAACTGGGAGGCGATCCGCGCCCCCAGGGATTTGCCCACCCCGATCACCCGGTCCGGCCGGTATCCGGATTCCGAGACAAAATAAGCGAAGACCCGCCCCCAGGTCCGCTCCAGGACCGCCTGGGAATCGACCGATTTCTTTCCCCGCTCCCGGTAGAGGAAGTTGAACCGGAGGGCCGGATAGCCGGCTTCGGCGAGCCCTTCCGCCGCGGCGACGAGCAGCGGGTTGTCCATATCGTTGGCGGCGCCGTGGGCCAGAATCGCCCCTGTGCCGCCCTCCCGGGGAAAATCGTCCGGAACGGTCAGCACGCCGGAGACACGGGCGTCCTCTTCAATGGGGATGGAGACGGTTTTCCGGTCCATGGTTCCTCCCTTCCTGGGTCCCCTCCGCCGGGAGGGGGTCGGATGTCGGGTTCTCGATGCCGGGCCGATGCTCCGTTATCCTCGAATATGGGGCGGATGACAAGGGAAAATCGACGTTTCCGGCCAGGTTCCGCGGAAGCGGGACGGAAATAGCCTCCGGTCGGGCCGGAAATACGGTATGGACGGTATTGCGTTTTCCGTTTCGAAGGGGGAAAAATGGGAATTTGAGAATCGGTATGCTGGAATCGATCCCGATATCCGACAGATGATGGATCGGTGGAAACGACCCGGAAACCACGGACACAGCCGATGAGCAGGGGGGGAGAAAAAACGCCATGACCAACGGAGAAAAGACGTCGAAACAGCAAAGAGCCTGGTACGCCATGGACGCCGGGGAGGTGCTGGACCGCCTCGATTCGGACGGGGAGAACGGCCTGAACGACCAGACCGCCGCGGACCGGCTGGCCGAGCACGGGAAGAACGAACTGGAGGACAAGGGGACCCGCAGCGCCTGGATGATCCTCTTCGAGCAGTTCGCCCAGACCATGGTGGTCATTCTGATCATCGCCGCCGTCATCTCCGCCTTTCTCGGGGACTGGCTGGAGGCCGGGGCGATCATGGCCATCGTGATCCTCTTCGCCACCCTGGGGTTCTTCCAGGATTACCGGGCCGACCGGGCCATGGCCGCCCTCAAGGAGATGTCGGTGCCCGAGGTCCGGGCCGTGCGCGACGGCCGGAAACGGGAGATCCCGTCGGTGGACCTCGTCCCCGGGGATATCGTTCTGCTGGAGGCGGGCAACGTGGTGCCGGCGGACCTGCGCCTGCTGGAGGTGAACGATCTCCAGGTGGACGAATCGGCCCTCACCGGGGAGTCGGAGCCGGTCTACAAACAATCCGGCCCCATCGACGAGACGGATCTTTCCCCGGGCGACCGGCTCAACATGGCCTTCAGCGGGACGGTGGTCAATGCCGGCCGGGGCCGCGGGGTGGTGGTGGAGACCGGCATGTCCACCGAGATGGGGAACATCGCCACCATGATCCAGGACAAGGAGGAGGGCAAGACGCCTATGCAGCGGGAGCTGAGCCACGTGGGGAAGCTTCTCGCCATCGGCGGCATCCTGGTCTCCATCGTGGTGGCCCTGGTGGGCTACTTCATCCTGGATCAGCCGCTGAAGCAGATGTTCCTGGTGGCGGTGAGCCTGGCGGTGGCCGTGGTGCCGGAGGGACTGCCGGCGGTGGTCACCCTGACCCTGTCGCTGGGCTCCCAGCGGATGCTCAAGCGCCACGCCCTGATCCGGAAGCTGCCCGCCGTGGAGACCCTCGGCTCGGTGACGGTGATCTGCACCGACAAGACGGGCACCCTCACCCAGAACCGGATGACGGTGACGGATCTGCGGGTGCCGGGCCGGGAGGCGGACCTGTCGGAACTCCCCGAGCAGGCGTCCGTGGACCTGGAGAGGCACGATCCGGACCGGATCGGCGATCGGCCGGACCGGATGGTCCTGCTTCTCGCCGGGGGGGTCCTGTGCAATGACGCCTCCCTGCGGCGGGACGAGGAATCCGACCGGATCGAGACCGTGGGGGACCCCACCGAAGGGGCTCTGCTGGCCGCGGCGGTCCGTACCGGCTTGAGCTGGGGAAGACTGGCCGAACAGTTCCCCCGGCGGGCCGAGGTCTCCTTCGACTCGGACCGGAAACGGATGACCACGTTCCACCTTTACCCGGATGAGGATGCGGAGATCCCCCAGGCCTTACAGGATCTCTGGAGCGGGGAGAAGAAGGTGATCGCCGTCACCAAGGGGGCGGTGGACGGTCTTCTGGAGATCACGGAACGGGTGTGGACCGACGAAGGGATAAACCCCCTGGACAATGCGATCCGCAAGGGGATCGACGACGACAACCAGGCGATGACCCGGCAGGGGATGCGGGTTTTGGCCCTGGGCGTCCGGTTCCTCGACGAGGTCCCCGAAACGGTGGACGGCTCCCAGGAGAAGGACCTGACCTTCGTGGGGCTTTTCGGGATGATCGATCCGCCGAGACCGGAAGTGGCCGAGGCGGTGGAGAAGTGCAAGACCGCCGGCATCCGCCCGGTCATGATCACCGGCGACCACCCCGTCACCGCCCTCAACATCGCCCAGGATCTGGGAATCACGGAAAACGAGAACGTGATCGACGGAAAAGAGCTGACCCGGATGTCCGACGAGAAGCTGACCGATGCCGTCAGGGAGGCATCGGTCTTCGCCCGGGTCTCCCCGGAGCACAAGCTGCGGATCGTGGATGCCTTCCAGGGCAACGACGAGATCTGCTCCATGACCGGCGACGGGGTCAACGACGCCCCGGCCCTGAAGAAGGCCGACATCGGGGTGGCCATGGGGATCACCGGCACCGACGTGAGCAAGGAGGCGGCCGACATGGTCCTGTTGGACGACAACTACGCCACCATCGTCGCGGCCGTGGAGGAGGGGCGGGTCATCGGCGACAACGTCCGGCGGTTCGTCAAGTACTCCATCGCCGGCAACATCGGCAAGGTCCTGGTGATGATGGCGGCCCCCCTGTTCGGCATCACCCTGGCGCTGAAACCGCTCCAGCTCCTGTGGCTCAACCTGATCACCGACGGTCTCCTCGGCCTGGGGATGAGCGTGGAGCCGCCGGACAAGAACACCATGAACCGGGAGCCGAGAACGCCGGATGAAGGAGTCTTCAGCCACGGCGGGGTCCAGCAGGTCTTCGTGGTCGGGTTCGTCATCGGCGCCGTGGCCCTGGGGGTGGGCGCCTGGTACCACAACCAGGGGGCGGCCCACTGGCAGACCATGATCTTCACCCTCATCGCCTTTCTCCAGGTGGGCCAGGCCCTGGCCATGCGGTCCGACAAAGAGTCCCTCTTCTCCCTGGGGCTGCTCACCAACAAGCTGCTTCTCTACCTGTCCGTCGGGATCATCGCCATCCAGATCGGGATCCTCTACATCCCCCAGCTCAAGGGCATTATGAAGATCGAGCCCCTCACCCCGGCGGAGATCGGGATCTGCGCGTTGTTCGGCACCACGGTCTTCATCGTCCTGGAAGTATGGAAGATCTTCCGGCGGCGGGGGTGAAGCCGGGTCTCTTTACTGCCTCCACGGAATACATATACGAAGATCACCCCATGGCGTTTTCTCCCCATCCGCGCCATAGTCAGAGGACGAGGTCGGAAATACAACGCAATCGGCCGACAATGGTTTACGTGAACAAAGGACAAAGGAGGAACACATGAACTGGGATCAAATGGAAGGAAAATGGAAGCAGTACAAGGGTGAATTTCAGAAGCAGTGGGGCAAACTGTCCGGAGACGATCTGGACCAGACGGCCGGAAACCGGGAAAAGCTGGTGGGCAAGATCCAGGAGCGGTACGGAAAGAACCGCGAGGAGGCCCAGCAGGAGGTCGACCGGTTCATCGCCGGATTGTAGCGACGGCCCGCCGCCGGCCTGTCCGGTAACCGGACGGGCTCCGGCGGACAGCCCCCGGTCCCCCCGCCTACACCTGTGGGGGGACCCCCAACACCTTCCCCACCTGGGTGGACAGCTCCCGCAGGCCGAAGGGCTTCTGAATGAAGCCATCGCATCCCCGATCCAGAATTTCCCGCGCCTCCCCCTCCAGGCTGTACCCGCTGGAGAGGAGCACCCGGGCCTCGGGATCGATCCCCTTGATGGCGTCGAAGGCCCGGCCGCCCCCCATGTCGGGCATGATCATGTCGAGGATCACCAGGTCGATCTCCCCGGCCTTCCGCCGGTAGAGATCCACCCCTTCCCTTCCCCCCGCGGCGGTGAGCACCGAATAGCCCATCTTCTTCAGCATCCGCTCCCCCACATCGAGCACCATCTTCTCGTCGTCCACCAGCAGGACGGTCCCCCGGTCCGCCCGGAGGGAATCGGGCTCGGACGCCGGTGCCGGGCGAGCCTCCCGTCGGGTAGCCGGGAGATAGACCGTGAAGGTGGTCCCGGACCCCACCTCCGAATTTACCTCCACATGGCCGCCGTGCCCCTTGACGATGCCGTAGACCGACGCCAGCCCCAGCCCGGTGCCGCCCCCGATCTCCTTGGTGGTGAAGAACGGATCGAAGATCTTGTCGATGACGTCGGCCTCGATGCCCCTGCCCGTGTCGCCGACCTGGACCACGGCGTAGTCCCGGGACCCGGCGTCCTCGGCGAAGCGCCTGGCCGGGGCGTTTCGGGTTTTCACGGTGAGGCGCCCGCCGCCGGGCATGGCGTCCGCCGCGTTGATGAAGAGGTTCAAGAGCATCTGCTCCATCTGGTGTTCATCCGCTTCCACGGGGAAGAGGCCCTCGGCCAGATCGGTGCGAAGGGAGACCTGACGCCGGGTCCGGGCGAAGGTCTCCGCGGTATCCCCGACCACCCGGTTGAGGGAGACGGGACGAACCGCGTACCGCCCCTTCCGGGCGTATCCCAAAAGCTGGGCGGTGAGCCTCGATCCGCTGTGGATCAGATTCTCCACCTTCTTGAGCGGATCATGGTGGGGGTGGGAGGGATCGATCTCCGAGAGCATCAGGGAGGCGTTGCCCATGATCCCCATCATGATGTTGTTGAAGTCGTGGGCGATGCCCCCGGCCAGGGTACCGATCGCCTCCATCCGCTCGGCGTGGCGGAGCTGGTCCTGGAGCCGCTTGCGATCGGAGATGTCCCGGAGGATCACCAGCATCCCGGCCGGCTCCCCTTGGTGGTCGTGGTACCGGGAGGCGCTGAGGCTGATGTCGAGGACCCGGCCGTCCTTGGTGAGCCGGCGGGTTTCGAACTCCCGGCACGGCGTCCCCTCCTCGAAGAGGGCCCGGATGTGGGCCATGCTCGCATCCCGCTCCGCCTCGGGCACGAAGGGGATCCGTCTGCCGGCGAGTTCCTCGAAGGTCCACCCGAACATCTGGGTGAAGGAGGGGCTGATGTAGACGGGCTTTCCCGAAAGGTCGTAGATGACGATGGCGTCGGTGGAGGAACTCAGAAGGGATCGGTAGAGTTCCTCGCGCCGCTTCGACTCCTCGTAGAGGCTCCGGTACCGGGATTCGCTCCGGCTCAGCGCCTCGGTCCGCTCGGCCACCATCTCCTCCAGCCGGTCCCGGTGGGCGAGGAGTTCCGCCTCCATCTCCTTGTGGCGGGTGATGTCGATGATCACCAGGAGGACCCCCGTGAGCCGCCCCTCGGCGTTTCGAATGGGGGTGGCGATGTGGTCGATGTGGATGGCCTTGCCCGAGGCGTCCCGCCGCTTGTGCTCGGACCGGCCGCTGGCGCGGCCGGCGTAGACCTGTTCGGCGGGGCAGTCCTCACAGACCCGGGACAGCCCGGCGGCGGCGTGGTAGCAGTAATCGCCCAGGGCCTTCTCCCCGTAGATCTGCCGGGCCTTCCGGTTGTAGGCGACCACCCGGTACTCCAGATCGAGTTCCCACATGGCGATGTCCATGACGTCGATGAGGTCCGCGAAGACCTTGACGAGCCGGGGGGCCGCCTCGGCGGCGAGGATCCCGGCGCCCGGCTCCGCCCCTCCTCCGGTCCGCGGGAGGTCCTTTCCGTCCCCCTTCATCTCGCCTCCGGCTCATCGAACCGGCAGCTCAGGTGGATATCCTCCCCCATCACCACGCGGGTCCTGTACGGCAGGGTCTTGAAGAGGTTGATCATCCGTTTGTTCTCCTGGGAGGTGTAGGCGAAGAGGCCGGAGATCCCCTGCTCCTGGGCCGCCTCGGCCAGCTTCCGGATCAGGATCCGCCCCAGCCCCTTGCCCTGGTACTCCCGGCTGACGGAGAAGGCGATCTCGGCCATGTTGTTGGCCTGCTCCAGGTAGTACTCCCCCACCCCCACCACCTTGCCGAACCCGAACTCGCCCACCACCGCCACGATGGTCAGGTTGTGGACGTAATCGATATGGAAGGTCCCTTCCACATCGTCCTTCAAAAACTGCTTCTTCTCATGGAAGAACCGGGAGACCACGTCCTTGCGGTCCAGGTGGTAGTAGTGCTCCTGGATCCGCCGTTCGTCCACCGGCTTGGCGGGCCGGAAGGTGATCTTCTCCCCGTCCCGCTCCACCACCTCCTCCAGCCGCACCGGATAGACCCCCTGGACCGAATCCCCCAGGGTCCGCCGCCGTCCGACCATCCCCAGCTCCTTGGCCTCCTCCAGCAGCTCGTCCCGGAAGTCGGGGTGGGCGATGCTGATGAGCGCCAGGGCCCGCTCCTGGGTGCTCTTGCCGAAAAGACTCACCGCCCCGAACTCGGTGACCACGTACCGGACATCCTCCCGGGGCACCGTGACGATGGTCCCGGTGAGCAGGGGCACAATGCGGCTCTTTTTTCCATCGTCGGTGGTGGCGTTCATCATGAGGATCGACTTGCCGCCCTTGGACCGGTTCGATCCCCGGACGAAGTCGGGGATCCCGGAGACCCCGGCGTAGAGGGTCTGGGCCACGGCGTCGCAGGAGACCTGGCCGGCCAGATCGATGCGCCGGGCCACGTTCATGGAGACCATCTTGTGGTGGCGGGAGATGATCTCGATGTCGTTGACGTAGTCGAAGGGGTGGAAGTCGACGGCGGGGTTCATGTCGAGAAACTCGTAGAGGTTCGCGGTGCCCATGGCGCAGGCGGCCACCAGCTTCCCCTCGTTGAACCCCTTTTTCCGGTTGGTGACGACCCCCCGGGAGTAGAGGTGCATGATATCCTCGGTGAGGAAGAAGGAGTGGACCCCCAGGTCGTTGCGGTCGGCGAGGGCCTGGCTGGTGGCCTGGGAGGCGGCGTCGAGCCCGATCTGGATGGTGGAACCGTCCTCGATTAGCCGGGCGATGTGGCGGCCGATCCGGCCCGCCTCGTCCGACTGGGCCGCCGGCGTGATGCCCAGAAGCGGTTCGTCATGCTCCACGATGACGTCCACGTCGTTGACGTTGATGAAGCATCGGCCCAACACCCGGGGCATCCGCTGGTTGACCTGGGCGATCACCAGGTCCGCCGACAGGGCCGCGGACAGGGTGACGTCCACCGACACCCCCAGGCTCATCCACCCGAAGTCGTCGGGCGGCGAGACCTGGATCAGGGCCACGTCCAGGGGGATCCGCCGGCTCTTGAAAAGCGCGGGGACCTCGGAGACGTTGACCGGGGTGTAGAAGCGCATCTGGGGGGCCAGGGCCTCGGATTTGGCCGAGCCCAGGTAGATGGAGCGGATGGAGAGGCTCCGCTCCCCGGTCCGGTCGGCGATGGGGGTCAGCGGCGAGGTCTCCTTGGACATGAGGCGGATGACCTCCAGGTCCGAGAACCGGTTGGCGTTCTCGGCCAGGACCGACACCAGGTGCTGGGGCTCCCCGCAGTAGGAGCCGATGTAGATCCGCTGCCCCGACCGGATCATCCGGATCGCCTCGGCGGCGGTTTTGGTTTTCCGTGGATATTCGTCCGGCCAGTATCTCGCTTGCGCCATGGTCCACCTCCCGAGGTTTCCGTGGTATTCCCGAAGTTCGGTTTATACGCCATTTTCCGCCGAATTTCCAGAACGGTTTTTCCAGGGGATTCCCCCTTTTCTCCGCAAGTTGACAACCCATACCCGATCCGTTAGGTTTCCCCCCTGGGTCGACGGGGCGTACAAAAGAGAAAGCGACGGAGCACCATGGGAAAAAGGAAAAAACAGAAGGCCCAGCGGGTCAAGAGGAAAGATGATGGCCGCCGCAAGAGAGAGGATTGCGCCAAGGAACCGGTGACGGAAGCCGGCATCGACTTCGGCCGCCTGGAGTTTCACCGGAACGCCGTGGCCCTGATGCCGGAGGATCGGGACAAGAAGCCCGGAGTGGCCTTTACCGTGCTCGCCGAGCCCCGGATCGTGCCGTACCTGGGATGCACCTGCGCGGCGGCGAAACGGCGCAACTGCGACCACATGAAGGCCCTGTCGGCCATGGCCCGCTCCCTCCAGGTCCGGTACGGAACCGAGGGGCCGGACGCCGCCTTCAAAAATAGCCTCCACTACCACTTGGCCGAGACCATCGCCGACGCCTCCCATACCGCCTCCGCCGCATCGGCGCGGCTGAAGGAGGAGGGCGAGCCGGGGACCGGGGACATCCGGATCCTCGACGCCAAGGGGGAGCCCCTATCGGTCTATCGGTCCGCCGGGGAAGACCGGGACCGGCTGGTCAAGCGACTGGACGGAAAGCGCCGGCCGCTGTGGCAGGCCCGGAACGACGTGCTGGGCCGGCTCGCCTCCCTGACCCTCTCGGAGACCGAGCGGCAGATGGCCGAGCGGGGGATCAAGACCCGGCGCCAGGCCTTCGAGGAGAGCGTCTGGCACCGGCTCGCCTACCACGCCTTCCTGGAGTTCGGAACCGCCGGCCTCTCCCTGCGCCGCCGGACGGACGACAAGGGACGGCTCCTCATCGATGTCCGCACCGTCGACCATGGCGACATCCTCTCCATCGTCGTTCCCAAAGAAGCGGTCCGGCGGATCCTCGACCCGGGGACCCAGCGCCAGGGGCTCCCCTGGTCCGAGTCTTCGGAGATCTTCCTCCGGGAGAAGGAGGTGATCCCCGTCTTCCACATCCGAAAAGACGGACGGGGATGCCTGGTCCTGGAACCCCGGTACCGGATGGAGACCCCCGACGGGGAGCCGGTCTACTGGACCGCCGACGAGGTGGAGAAGCGGCGGCAGGGGAAGCTGATCCACCTGCCGGGAACCGATGGGTACACCACCGTGGGCCGGCCCGATCCCCTCTTCGACGACTTCGACGGCAGACGCACCCTCATCCGGAAATCCCAGGTGCCCGAATTCCTCGACCGGTACGCCGGGGCCCTGGCCGACGGCCTCCATGAGGTGGACGAATCGGTCCGGAACCTGAAGGTCTTCCGGACCTTCGACCGGGTGGTCCTCGATCCCGAGGCGATCCACCAGGACTGGTGCTATCTCTCGGTCACCTATGGATTCGGAAACCAGGAGATCTCCCTGGGGGAGCTGCTGGCGGCCAAGAAGGCGAAGGGGCGCTACATCCCCCTGGACGACGGCTGGATCGACGGGGAATCCCCGGCCCTGGAGCACCTCTCCCGGATCGGGGACGAGGAGCCGAAAGACGACGGGGCCCCCCAAGCCTTCCGGCCCATGGACATCCTTCGGCTCCAGGCCGCGGCAAAGGAGGTGGCGGTGGCGTCCGGAAAGGGCGAGGGCGGCGAACACCTCCGCAGGCTCCTCGATCTGAAGCCGCCGTCGCCGCTGCCCGACCTCCAGGGGCTGACCTCCCCCCTGCGGGGGTACCAGCGGCTGGGCGCGTCCTGGCTCTGGTTCCTCCACCAGAACCGGTTGGGCGGGCTGCTGTGCGACGACATGGGGCTGGGCAAGACCCACCAGGTCATGGCCCTCCTGACGGCCGCCGGGACGTCCGCGTCGTCGCCGGCCCTCATCGTCTGCCCCACCACGGTGATCAGCCACTGGGAGCGGAAGCTCGCGGAACATGCCCCCGGGCTGTCGGCGGCCGTCTACCACGGCCTCGGACGGGACCTGGAGACGGCGGCGGCACAAGGGGTCGTGATCACCTCCTACGGCATCCTCCTCCGGGACGCCGAAGCCCTGGCCGGGATCCCCTTCGCCCTGACCGTCTTCGACGAGATCCAGCACCTCAAGAACCCGGACACCCAGAGCCACCGGGCGGCCGCCGGCCTGGGGGCCCCGGTCAAGCTGGGCCTCACCGGCACCCCCATCGAGAACAGCCTCTGGGAACTCAAGGCGCTCCTGGACCTGGTGGTGCCCGGATACCTGGGGTCGAACCACGACTTCGGCCGCCGGTACGTGGAGCCCATCGAGGCCGATCCCGAATGCCTCCGGCGGGAGGAACTCACCCGGCTCATCCGCCCCTTCACCCTCCGCCGGCTCAAATCGACGGTGCTCCGGGAGCTTCCCGAAAAGATCGAGGACGTGCGCACCTGCCGGCTGAGCGACGACCAGGTCCGCCTCTACCGGGAGGCCATCGCGGCCCACGAGACCGGGGTCATCGACAAGCTCCTGGACGAGGGCGCAATGATCCCCTACATCCACATCTTCGCCCTGCTGATGCTCCTCAAGCAGATCTGCGACCATCCGGCCATCGTGAAAAAGTCGGTGGAGACCTACGAGAAATGGGCGTCGGGAAAGTGGGACCTCTTCACGGAGCTATTATCGGAGGGGCTCGCCAGCGGCCAGAAGATCGTGGTCTACAGCCAGTTCCTCGACATGATCGGGATCATCGAGCGCCACCTCTCCAAGATGGGGGTGGGCCACGCGGTGCTCACCGGCATGAGCCGGAAACGGGGGGAGATCATCCGCCGGTTCAACGAGGACCCCGACTGCCGGGTCTTCGTGGGCAGCCTCAAGGCTGGGGGCACCGGCATCGACCTGGTGGCGGGGTCCATCGTGATCCACTACGACCGCTGGTGGAACGCCGCCAGGGAGGACCAGGCCACCGACCGGGTCCACCGCATCGGCCAGCGCCGGGGGGTCCAGGTCTTCAAACTGGTCACCGAAGGGACCCTGGAGGAGAAGATCTCCGCCATCATCGCCAGGAAGCGCCACCTCATGGACAGCGTGGTCAAGGAGGACGACGCCAAGCTGCTCAAGGCGTTTACCCGGGAGCAGTTGTTGGATCTGCTGGCCGAGCCGGAAGCGGGTCCCGGGCAATGACCGAAGGGGCGGCCCAGTGAGCCCGGACCGCCCCGGTGACGGCCACCGACCCGGCTAGAGCCAGACCGAATGGATCTCGTTGACCACGTCCTTCACCTCGGAGACGGCGGTGG
>CAYSLC010000116.1:0-17505 GCA_964431545.1 uncultured Desulfobacteraceae bacterium
GAGGGGGATATACCCCAGGCCGGCGGAGAGCATCACCCCGAAGACCAGCACCGCCGCGAGCAGGAGGATCTGGGCGCCGGAGGCCCGGCGCAGCCGCTGGGAGAGGGGATCAGCCACGGGTCGGAGCCGTCCCTTTCCCGAGCCTCCGTTCGGGTGTCCTGGCGTCATGGAGATTGACCGATGGTAATGTACGATGCATAGAGGGGGGTCCGCCTAGCGGGGTTCCGTCCCATAAAAAAAGCCCTTCAAGCCGCATGGCTTGAAGGGCTGCACCCAGTTTCTTTGCCCTTGTTTGTCCTGTCGCCGGTCGCCCGTCCATCGCGGTGATTCGGCGAACCATAGCCTCCTCCGATGGGGGCCTTCCCTGTCGGCCCTCGGCGGGAGGTCTATGTCGGTTGAGGCAGGTCTTCTGGCTCTCGGATCGTCCTACTGACCGCCCCTTCCCCTTCACCTGAGGCAAAGAGTGGATCTTCGCGGCGTTCGTCCCCGATCACAGCGGCGGGACCGCTCCCGCTTCGACACGGGATTCCCTGTTCGGCCCTTGCGGGCACCTCGATTCGCACTCTATTGGAACCGAAGCCGTTTGTCAAGAACGGTTTTGTCCTCTGTTTCCCGCCGGTCCCGGCTTCCGGTTGACTTTCCCCGGAGCCGGAACAAACCTTATGAACTCTGGCATACCGAGAAGGGGGGACGATGCCCCCGCCGATTCGGAACACCCCACAGGAACCCGAAACCCAAAGGAGAAACGAATGAACCTTCAAGAGAGGCTGCAAAAGATCAAGGACGGATCCGCGGACCGGATCCCCAAGGAGGACCGGGAGATCATGCACCGGGCCACCGAGGATCTCCAAAACTCGGATATTCTGAACCGGGCGGTGAAGGAGGGGGACAAGGCCCCCGATTTCACCCTGGAGAACACCAAGGGCGAGGCGGTGCACCTCGGGTCCCTGCTGAAGGACGGCCCGGTGGTCCTCTCGTTTTTCCGGGGCAACTGGTGACCGTACTGCAATGCCGAGCTGGAAGCGCTCGGCAAGACCACCCGGGAATTCAAGGCCAAAGGCGCATCCCTGGTGATCGTCTCCCCCCAGCTTGAGGAGGTCAACCGGGAGATGAAGGAGAAAAAGAGGCTGGAGGTCGACATCCTGAGCGACCCGGGCAACCAGGTGGCCGAGAAATACGGGATCAAATACCGGCTGCCCGACGATCTCATCGGGGTCTACCAGAAGTTCGGCCTCACCGTGGACAAGAACAACGGGGACGATTCGTGGACCCTCCCCATGCCGACCCGCCTCATCATCGACCGGGAGGGCGTCATCCGCTACGCCGAGATCAACGCCGACTACACGGACCGGCCGGACCCGGAGCACACCCTGGCGGCCCTGGAGCGGATCACGGGCTGAGCCGGCGGGTTCCGGGAGATCATCCGAAGAGGTCCAACTGGGGGCCGGTCACCATCTTGGGCGGATCTTCGCCCTGGAGTTCCTCCCGGGCCCGGTCCAGCCCCCAGAGGTGGCCGGCACAGGCGAGCAGGGAGTGGCTGAACCCGTCCCGGTACCCCCGGCGGTAGGCCTTTCTCTGTAACGCCTCCACTTCGGCGTGGCTCTTCTCGGCCGCATCCAGGCGCCGACGGGCCGCCTCCCGGTCCATGGCGTCCTCCAGGGCCTCTTCGATGAACCGGACGAACCGGAGTCCCCCGGTATCGCAGTATTCCCGGACCTCCGCATAGAGGTCCGGATCGATCTCCATCACCCCTTTTTTCATGATACTTCCCGAATTTTCCGCCATACTCGCCCGATCGCTTCTTCCTCCGGGCCCGAAGCGTCCCGGTGGACCGCTAGTCATAGATTCTTGTGATCAAGACCCACCGACCGCCGCGGGGGTCAGGTTACCATAGCATAACGACCGGATGTTTGCTATATTCCAAAAGCGTTTTCACCGCCCGCCGACACTGAGCACGGCGGCGAAACCGAAACGCCGGAGACCGAAAGGGGGTCGATATTATGGTTCATCCGATACAAGTGGGTCTCGTCTTCATCTACCTGATCGTGGGCACCGAGGGGACGGTCCTGGTGGATACCGGATATCCCGGCGACATCGAAAAGGTGAGCCGGTCCATCACCAAGGCGGGGGTCCGGCTCAAGGAGATCGACCTGATCCTGCTCACCCACAGCCATTTGGACCACGCGGGCAACGCCTTCGAACTCCGGAAGATGACCGGCGCCAGGATCGCGGCCCAGAAGAACGCGGTGGGGGCCCTGAGAAAGGGCATCGACACGGCCCTGAACCCCGTGGGGGTGAAGGGGCGGGTCGTCGGCTGGTTCCTCAAAACCCTCAAGACGGACGGGGTTCGCCCGGACATCATCATCGAAAAGGAGATGGACCTGGAACCGTTCGGGGTGAAGGGGACGGTGATCCGGACCCCGGGCCACACGGCCGGGTCCGTCTCGGTGATCCTCGACAACGGCCAGGCGATTATCGGCGACCTGCTCATGGGCGGGCTGATCTTCAAGCGGTCACCCTGCCTGCCCCTGTTCGCCCTCAATGTGGACGCCATCCCCAACAGCCTCAAAAAGGTCCTTTCCCTGCGGCCGAAGATCCTCCACGCGTCCCACGGCGGCCCCTTCGATCCCGTGGAGGTGGCCCGGAAATTCAACATTTCGACACCGGAGGCCAAATGAACCGAGCGCCATCCCCGTCCCCCGTGGATCGGTTCGAGTTCGCCACCGCCGGCCGGATCCGCTTCGGGGCCGGAACCCTGGAGGAGAGCATCCCCGCCATGGCCGACCTGGGCCGAAGGGTCTTTTTGATCCACGGCAAATCCGGGGAGCGGGCCGAGGCACTGGCTTCGGGTCTCCGGGACCGCGGCTGCGACGTCCTCCCCTTCTCCCTGTCCGGGGAACCCACCGTGGAAGGGGTCTCGGCGGCGGCCGACCAAGCGCGTATCGCGGAGCGGGACATCGTCATCGGCATGGGGGGCGGCAGCGTCATCGACGCCGCCAAGGCGGTTGCGGCGCTGGTGACCAATCCCGGCGATCCCTTGAAGTACCTGGAGGTGATCGGGTCGGGAAAGCCGTTGGATCAGCGACCCGTCCCGTGTGTCGCGATCCCCACCACCGCCGGCACCGGCGCGGAGGTGACCCGGAACGCGGTCCTGCGATCCGAGGCGCACCGGGTCAAGGTGAGCCTCCGGAGCCCCTTGATGCTCCCCGACCTGGCCGTGGTCGACCCCGTCCCGACCCGCTCCCTGCCTCCGGATATGACCGCCTACACCGGCATGGACGCCCTGACCCAGGACCTGGAGGCCTTCGTCTCCCGGAAGGCGAATCCCCTCACCGACGGATTCTGCCGGGAGGGACTGGCCCGGGCCGCCCGGTCCCTGATGGCCGCCTTCCAAAACGGCGAAGACATGGCGGCAAGGGAGGAGATGGCCCTGGCGAGCCTCTTCGGGGGCCTGGCCCTGGCCAACGGGGGGCTGGGGGCGGTCCACGGGTTCGCGGCCCCCATCGGCGGGGCCTTCGATGCCCCCCACGGCGCCGTCTGCGCCCGGCTCCTCCCCTTTGTCATGGCCGCCAACATCGGAGCCCTCGGCGGGGACGAGCCGACCCGGTACGACGAAGTGGCCCGGATCGTCACCGGGGATGTCCATGCTCGTGCCGCCGAAGGCGTCGCCTGGGTCCATACCCTCTGCGCCGCGCTGGAAATCCCGGGCCTGTCGTCCTGGGGGATCACCCCGGCCGATCTCCCGGCGATCCTGGAGAAGGGGAAGCGGGCCAGCAGCATGAAGGGGAACCCGGCCGACCTGTCCGACGATGTGCTGCTTCGCATCCTGGAATCTTCTCTATAGAAAGGATTTCATGTTATGCCGACCAACGACGACCCCCTCGTAAACTATATCCAGACCCTGCTGGAGATCCAGTCCCGGGAGGCGGACCGGCCCCTCACCGAAAAGGACCTGGAGGACGCGGCCCGGGACCTGGGCTGGACCGACGAGGAGTGGGCCCGCCTTGAACGAACCTTCGAACGCCATCTCCGGATCGCCGGTGGCTTCGCCCGGTTCGGCAACTGGACCGACGCCGCCGCCGAGCTGGAGAGGGCGGTGGCCCTCAAGCCGACCCACGTGGAAGCCCGGTTTCGCCTGGCGGAGGCCCTGGTCCGGAAAGATCAGCGGAAGGGGAGGGCGGAGGAGCTGGCCCGGGCCGAACGCCTGGCCCGGGAGGTCCTGTCGGCCGCCCCCTCCCACGAGGGGGCCCTCCGGCTCATCAGCGAAATGCGGGACCGGCCGCAGGCGCCGGCCAACGTCGGCCCCGCGTGGCTTCGGGGACGGAGCGCCACGGTGCTCGGGGCGGCGGCCGTCCTCCTGCTGCTGGCGGTTCTGGCCGTGTTTCTGCTCCTCGATCGGAGCGGGCCGGAGCCGGAGGAGGCGCCGGCCGTCGTGGAGGTTCCGCCGGAACCAACGGGACCGGAGGAAGCCCCGGAATCCCCGGAATCGGAGGCAGCGCCGACCCCGGCCAAGGCTCCCACGGAACCCGAGGCGCCGGAAGCTCCGAACCCGGCCGCGGCGCCCAATGCGCTCCCGGAGGCGCAACCGCCCCCGGTGACGAGAGTTTCCCCACCTGTTGAATCGATCCCCATACCGGATCGAAATACGATGCCGGTGGTCTGGGAAGCGCCGGCGGAGCTGACCCTCAACGTGGTTTCATCGCGATTCAAACCGTTCGACAGTTCCTATAGCTACACCTTGAACGCGCTGTTGGTGCCCCATGGGGTCGAACTGGACCAGCTCTCCGTCCGGCTGGCGATTCTGGACGCGGATGGCGAGGTCCTCGCCGAGGACGACGCCGAGGTCCTCGGCACCCACCATCCGGCCACCCGGCCCGGAGACACCGTCCCGATGGGTCTTCTGATCTACGAAGAGGGGGCTCCTCCCCAACCGGAGAAAGCAAGGGTGTCGGTGGTCTCCATCGACCGCCGCCCCGCCCAGGAATCCTATGCGCCGCCGCCGGTCGTGGAGCTGGAGTGGCCGGGCGGACGGCCGCCCGACGTGGACCTGGTGGTCCGGGAACGCCAAAGCACCTATTCCCCGAGTCCCGCCTTGGGCGAGACCTTCCACCACCTCGATCTGTCGGTGGAGAACACGGGCCAGGCATCCTTGACCCTGCTCAAGTTCGAGATCACCTGGTACGATCCGGACGGGGAAATCGTGAACAGACGAAGTCAATATGCCGCATCGACATCGGGTCCCAGACTGTCTCCAGGGCAGCGCCGCGCCGTGGGCGGCACCTACGGCCTGCCGCTGATGGAGCCTGGAATTCGACACACCTATCGGATCTCCGTGGCGGAGGTCCGATACTAGTCACCGACCATACCAGAAAGCATTGGGAGGGAAAGATGAAAATACTCGGTATCTCGGGAAGCCCCAGAAAAGAGGAGACCTCCGGCACCCATACCCTGGTCCGGACGGTTCTGGAGAACACGGGCGTCGACTACGAGCTGGTCTCCCTGCGGGGAAAGACCATCGCCGGATGCATCGCCTGCCTCGGATGCGCCAAGGACAACGTCTGCAAGGTGACCGACGACATGGCGCCGCTCCGGGAGAAGATCGTCGAGGCGGAAGCCTATGTGATCGGCGCGCCCAACTACTACTCCACATTGAACGCCCTCACCCACGCCTTCATCGAGCGGTGGTTCCAGTTCCGCCACCAGGAGGGGGATCTCCTCTGGGGGAAGCTGGCGGTGGCCGTGGGGGTCGGCGGGATGAGCGGCACCGCCCCGGCCGACGAGCTGGAGAAGTTCTTCCGGTACAGCTTCATCGAGACGGTCGCCAAGGTGGGCGGGCAGGGGGCCGCCTCCTGCTACACCTGCGGATACGGCGAGACCTGCAAGGTGGGCGTCGTCCACATGGTCCACGGCGAGGGCGCCAAGATCACCCCGGAGAACACCCCCGACGTCACCAAGCAGCCCGGCGTCATCGCCGCGGCGGTGGATGCCGGAAAGCAGCTCGGCGATCGCCTGCGGAACAACCACGACCGGGCCGCCGTGACCCAGAAGATGCAGGAGCAGTTGATGTCGATGATGAAGGCGTCGGTCTGAGCATCAATCAACTCGATTGCGGTTGCGCCTCGCCATCAAACGATCCCGAATCCCATTGGGGTCGAAGCGCCTCTCATTCTCTTTTCTCACCAGATCGGAACGAATCCGTACTCGTTCCATATATCTTTCGATCTCTTGACGCCGGCGAAGGGAATAACCGATGACGGAATAGATGTCCGCAAGATCCAAGGACGGGTACTGTTGCAGGATCTCCTCGGGGGTCGACCCGTTCGAAAAAGCATCCAACACCGTTTCAAGGGGTACCCGTGTGCCGCCGATTCTGATAAAGCCGTCCAGATCCTCGGAAAATGGGACCGGATCTGCTGTAATTTCGATGCTCATCATCTTTTCCCTTGCAGAGGAATATTGTTCTCGAAAATACCTTGGAAGATGGTCTGTGGAAGTCAACGACCCTTCCTCTTATCAAGACTCATAATACCATACCGATTTTGCAGGTTCCATCCAAGAAGAAAACATCCAAGATTGATAAAAAATCCGATTCACGACTCACCGCTGGACGCTTCAACGCCTCGAGTTTTGTCTGATTGTATCGTTTTATTGGGCAGCCCTGAAAGGGCTTTACATACCAGCCCATGGGCATCGCCCCGGAAAATTGCCGGATGTGTTTAGGTGTTTAAAAAAATGCACCTCCCCAAAATTCGTTGTAATGAGAACTTTATCATTCACCCACCAAGGATCTCAGAAGATAGGCCGGCCGGATCTCCTCGGGGAGTTCGTCCGGGACCTCCCCGGTGACCCCGGTGGGGACCAGGGCCGAATCGATGCCGAAGTCGTTGGCCCCCCGAATGTCCGTCTCGATCCCGTCGCCGATCATGACCATGTTCCGGGTGCCGCTCTTTTCCAGGGCGGCCTCGAAGATCGGCGCGTGGGGCTTGCCCAGCCGGGCGAACCGGAAGTCCGGGCGGTCGGGATAGCGGTACCCCAGGGCCGACTCGAACATCCTGGCGATGGTCCCGCAGGTGAATCCGAACGCCTCCCCGGATTTGGGGAAGATCAGGTCGGGATTGGGCACCACCAGGTGGAAGTCTTCCCCCCTGTCGGCCTTTCCGAAGAGGGTCGTAAGGACGGCGTCCATGGTTTCGAGGAAGGGGTACCCCTCCTCGTCGCCGATGACCAGGACGTCGAAATCCCCCTGGGGTTCCGCCACCCGCCCCCCGGCGTCGGCCACGTACCGGGCGCTGTCCGGCGGGCCGAGCACCGCGCACCGGGCACCAGCCAGTCCGTTCTCCCTGAAATAGACCCGCAACAGGCTCCCCGAGGTGATGATCCGATCCGGATCGATCTCCATTCCAAACCCCTTGAACCGCCCCGCCAGCGTGTCGGGCAGCTTCGAGGCGTCATTGGTGAGAACGTGGTAGGCCTTGGACCGGTCGTTGAGGGCGGCCACCAGCTCCGGGGCGCCCGGAAGCGGCCCTTGCCGGTGGACCAGAACGCCCATGGCGTCGAAGAGCAGGACCTCGTAGGTCTCGATCAGTCTATCGATGGTGATCTCTTTCATCTTCCCCGCCGCCTTCCTTTCCGCATGGATGTCGCTTTTTCCGCCTTGACACGATCCGTGAGATCCAATAGAACCCTCCACCAGTCTTTTGCAAGGAGAGTTCACCGTGACCGCATTCGCCATTCGCCTGTACCAATCCGCCGCCGGCCCATTGCTGATGCTCGGGGCCGCGTTGATGTTTACCATCATGAACGTCCTGGTCAAGATCGTCGGACCCGAGTTCCGGGTGTGGGACCTCGCCTTCTACCGCTTCGCCGGCGGCTTCGTGATCCTGACCACGTTTCTGGGCCGGACCGGGAATCCGTTCCGGGGCGACAACATCCCCCTGCTGATGGTCCGGGGCTGCACCGGATCGGTGGCCCTGGTGATGCTCTATGCGGCCATCCGGCTGCTGCCGGTCTCCACGGCCATGGTCCTCTTCTTCTCCTTCCCGGCCTTTGCCGCCGTCTTCTCCTACCTGATCTTCGGCGAGCGGGTGACGCCGCTGGGGATCCTCTGCATCGCCGCCGTGGTGATCGGCGTGACCATCCTCTTCGACTTCCGCGTCGGGGGCGGCCTGCTCGGGCAGGTCTTCGGCGTGCTGGGGGCGGTCTTCGCGGGATTGACCGTCACGCTCATCAAGGCCCTGCGGGCCAAGAACGGCCCGGCGGTCATCTACCTCTACCTGTGCACCATGGGGATGGGGGTCACATTCCCGCCCTTCGCGGCCGGGCCGGTCCTTCCCTGGCCACCGGACCAACTCGCCATCTGCTGCGGCATCGTGTTGACGGCCCTCACCGCCCAGCTGCTGATGAACCACGGGTTTTTCTACTGCACCAGCCTGGAGGGGGGCGTCTTCATGTCCATGGAAGTCGTCTTCACCGCCATGGTGGGCATCGCCTTCCTCCATGATCCGGTGGGGTGGCGGTTCGTGGTGGGCAGCCTCCTGATCATCGGGAGCGTCCTGGCGCTCAACATCGGTAACGCCAGGGCGGCCCAGGCGGGGCCCCGGGGATGAGGGTGGAACCCGGCGGCACCAAAACGCCTTCCCCGATTGCAACCGCTAAAAAAGGCGATCATTCGATACGGTTTTCGGACGGGGATCTCAGTCGGCCGTTTGCCGGAGGTCTTTGTTTTTCGCTTTCGGTCTTTCCTCTTTCACGCAACGAAGAAGCTCCTGAATGTCGACGATCAAGGCAATGGCGCCGCTTCCCATTACAGTGGCACCGGAGATCCCTTCCGCAAGACGGTAGATGGGATCCAGGGGTTTGATCACCGTCTGCACATTGCCGAGGACTTCGTCCACAACGATTGCGATTCGGTGGTGGCCAGCTTGAACGGCCACCAAGTGCTCGACAGGCCTTCGGTCTCCTGGAATTCCGAAAAAATGTCGCAATCGGACAAAGGGCATCAGTTCTTTCCTGAACCGAATCACATTCTGAATCCCGGAACCCTTTTCCGGCGGTGCCGTCACTTTCCCACACGTTTCCACTTGAGAAACAGGTATGATAAAGTCCTTTTCATTCACTTTGACGTGAAATCCTTCCACGAGAGCAAGCGTAAGGGGCAACGACAAGTAAAACGTCGTCCCCTCATCCTGGATGCTCTTAATGCCGATGGTGCCCCCCAGAGCGCTGATCTCCTGTTTCACCACGTCCAATCCCACACCCCTTCCGGAGACACAAGTGATGTTCCTGGCGGTGGAGAAACCGGGCGAAAAGATCAGATTTTGCGTTTCGAGTTCGGAAAGCTCGTCTCCTTCGGCAATCAATCCTTTTTCCAATGCTTTTTCACGAACGGATGCCATATCGAGCCCTGTTCCATCATCGGCGACCGTAATGTAGATTCTCCCCCCCCAATGCGCCGCCGTGAGCCGTATGGATCCTTTTCGTGATTTGCCCATCCTCTTCCGTTCTTCCGGGGTCCCGATGCCATGATCGATGCCGTTCCGGATCAAATGGACCAACGGGTCGTGCAGCCGCTCCAAAATGGTTTTGTCCAGCTCTGTCTGGACGCCTTCCAGCTCCAGTTCCACATCTTTTCCCAAGCCGGAGGAGAGGTCCCGCACCAGTCGTCGAAACCGGCGAAACAGCGTTCCGACGGGCAGCATCCGCATGTCCAGCGCAATGGCTCGCAAGTCGGCGGTCATCCGTTCCATATGTTTGACCGGAGCGTGGAAAGGCGTGGTGCCTTGATCTTCGGAGAGCTGGCTCATATGGGCCTGGGCGACGACGATTTCACCCACCAGGTTCATCAGACAATCCAGCTTTTCCGATGAGACCCGCACGGTATCGGCTTCTGTTTCGGCCTTGCGTCTTTCCAGGGCCTTTTGTTCCATCAAAGCGGATTCCACGATGTTTCCGGATACATTGCCAGTTTCCACGAGCCTTTCGCCGATCCGTTTCTGTCCCTGGAGTACCGCTTCGATGCTTTCCGCATTGACATCTCCCCGGTCCACCAGGATTTCTCCGAGACGCGGACAGTGCCCATCGTCGATGTTCGAGTCGACGAATAACGAACGGATTTGGATATCGCACGCATCTTCCACAAAGATAAATACGTCCTTGATGGTTTTGATATCCGCGCTGGTGCTCAGGAGAAGATCCCAGGACAGGAAAAGCTTTTCCGGTTCCAGGGTTTCGAGAACGGGAACGGCCTCCGTATTTGTCATGACGTCGCAGCGGCCGATCTCCCGCAATTCGTTCAAAAGGAGCATGGGGTCCAAACCGGAATTCATCATCATCGGATCCGGCCGGAACCGGATCCGGTAAATGGTCTCCTTCTGAGCCCCGGAGGTTGTTTCAGCCTGTTTTGCCATCTCCATCGAAGGATCGACGGCCTCCGGCTCCGGTTGCTTCAACAATGCGTCCAGTTTGCCGACGATTGTTTTGCAAGCGCTGTCGAGATCCACTTTGCATCCGGCTTCATCCACATCCAGCATGGCTTTCATCTGATCTTTGGCCATGAAGATCAGATCAACCAGAGTACCGGTGACCGGGACAATGCCTTGGCGCACCTGTTCGAGTACAGCTTCCGCGTGGTGGGCAAAATCTGAAATGTTATTGAATCCGAACATGGCGCCGGATCCTTTGATGGAATGCATGGCCCGGAACAAACGGTGGACGCAGGCGGAATCATCCGGGGATTTTTCCAGATCGAGAAGAGCCTCTTCGATGTCGTTCAGATTTTCATGCGCTTCCTGTCGGAAGGTCTCGGTAAAGTTGGGATCCTGGTCCATGCTCACGTCCGGTCGACCCCTGTTGTTTTCGGATGTGTTCTTTGTAGTTCATGGGGCAGGTGGACCGAAAAGGTAGACCCGGTTCCGAGATTCGATTCCACTTCAATTTTACCACCATAGGATTGAATGATCTTACTGCAATAGGCGAGACCGAGCCCGGTTCCGGAAGTGCCTTTCTCAGAGACGGCCCGGTGCTTGGTGGTGTAGAATGGATGGAAAATTTTGCACATCGTGCTCTCGGACATTCCATGTCCGGTGTCTGAAATACGGATGATGATGGTCCCGTCCTCAACCATACTGGAGACGGTCAGTGTTTTCTCTTCGCTGCCGTGCATCGCCTCTATCGCGTTTGTTATAAAATTGGAGAAACTCTGGCTGAAATGCGCATAAACCCCTAAAATCGAAGGTAAAGGCTCCAACTTTATTACCGTTTTCACCTTATCTTTCCACACAAGGAAGGTCTCGAAGAGTTCAAGTTGATCGCGCAAAATCTGGTTGATGTCCAACCACGTCGATTCCTCCTTGCAGTCCCTGTAGCTGGTTTCCATGATGGTTTTGATGATTCGCGTCATCTGGGACGCTGCTTTTCGTTGCATAAGGATGTGCTTTTCGTCCGGATACCTCAGCGTCAGCAACTCCGAAGTGCTCATGATCACCCCGAGAGGGTTGTTGAGGTTGTGGACGATGCCCGCGGTATGCCGTCCAAGCGTAGCCATTTTTTCCGCTTCCAATACCTGGCTCGTCCGAATTCGAACCTGTTCATTCAGTGTGTCATTCAATTCCCGAAGCTGGTCCTCCACCGATTTGAGGTGCAAAAAGACCCGAACCTTTGCGAGAAGCTCATCCTTCTCAAAGGGTTTGCTGAGATAATCGTCGGCCCCGACGGAATATCCGTCGAGCCTTTCTTCCAGGCGGTTTTTCGTTGACACCATTATGATTTTTACGAATCGGCCCGTGGGCTCGGAACGCATTTTGCGGCAAACCTCATAACCATTGATGCCGGGCAGGATAATATCAAGGAGGACGAGATCGGGTTTGAAGCGCCGATAAAGATCCAGACCCGATTCGCCGGTCGACGCGATCAGTACGGTGTATTGTTCGTTGATCAGTATTTCCGTAAGAAAATCTCGAACGGATTTCGTGTCGTCCACGATCAGTATCTTATCCGCCATTGGTTCCGCCCCCTCATCGTCGATCGTTTGGCCTACTGCTGCGGAACAGGGCTCAATAACGGGGACCGGTGAACGGGGTTGCAGGGTCATACGGTGTCTCCGACATGTTTCAATATACGGATTTCTTATCCAGACAAACATTCTTGTGGAGGGTATTGATCACCGCGTCGATATCGAGGAGAATCAAATATCCTTGATCTTGCTCCGCCACACCCATAACGAACTCCTGATCAATGGCGATGCCGATGTCAGGGGATGGATCGACAACCAGAGCATCCAGCCGCACCACGTCATGGACCGCGTCGGCCCTGATTCCGACGAGCATTGGTTCATGTCTCACACTGGTTTCCATGATGATGAACCAACCCGCATCGGTTTCGGCGCCGGTGATCCCGAAGAACATTGCCAGATCAACCACCGCGATGATACTGCCCCGGATATTGATCGCTCCGGGCAAGTACGCCGGCATCCGCGGAATGTTGGTGACCATGCCCCCCTTGACCACTTCGATCACATCCGATGCCGATACGGAAAACGTTTCCCCGCCCAGGCTGAAGGAGAGGAATTCTTTGGATTGGGAGGGTTTGTCCATGATCCGTATTCGCGTGGAAGTTCTAGTAGGCTTGAAAAGAGCCGTCATCGATATCCTTC
This sequence comes from uncultured Desulfobacteraceae bacterium, assembly GCA_964431545.1. Classification (GTDB taxonomy): domain Bacteria; phylum Desulfobacterota; class Desulfobacteria; order Desulfobacterales; family JAABSP01; genus CAYSLC01. The sequence continues at coordinate 12,650 of CAYSLC010000116.1, forward strand.
AGATCGATGGCCACACCGGGCTCTTGACCCTCCGCCGGCGCGGTTGCCTCTCCTTTGTTCCCTGGTTTCCGGTTCACATCGGATTCGAGTGTTTCTCCTTTTCCTTCGTCCATCTTCCGGGTCGAAGTCAAGTATTCGATAAAGGCTTGTTTGGTGGATTCCGGCATGGCTTTTAAGGCCGTCAGCAGTTGGTGCTCATCAGGATCCCAGGATTTGTCGACGCCTTGCTCCAATTGTTCGACAATCTGTTCGGATAGTTTAAAAAAGGATGCAACCTCCAACAGCCGGTCGGCCTGAGTCGAAAAATCCCGGCTCGACGCCGCCATCTCTTCGGTTGAGGCGGCGTTCTGTTGAATGATCTGGTCCAGGTCCTGCATCGCCTTGTTGACTTCTTCGATGCCGTCCGCCTGCTCGATGCTCGACAAACTGATATCTTGAACCAATTCCGCGGTTTTCTGTATACCGGTCACCATGGTCTCCAAAAGACCACCTGTTTTTTCAGCGATCTCGATATTGGAAATGGAGAGCTTGTTGATGTCTTTGGCGGCGGCGCCGGTTGTTTTGGCCAGATCCCGGATCTCGGCGGCCACGACAGAAAACCCTTTTCCATGTTCTCCCGCGCGGGCCGCCTCGATGGCCGCGTTCAGCGCCAACAAGTTGGTCTGGCCCGCGATTTCTTCGATGATCATGATCTTCTCGGAAATGGTCTTCATGGCCTGGACCGTGTCCTGGACGGACTGGCTTCCTTCCTGGAAGCTGCGTGCCGCGTTTTCGGCGATCTGCGCGGTTTGTTTGGCGTTTTCGGCATTTTGATTGACGGTGGCGCTCATCTCCTCCATGGAACTCGATATCTGCTCGACACCCGCCGACTGTTCGGCTGTCCCTTGGGAGATCTGTTCGGCGCTGCTGTTCAGCTGTTCGGCGCCCGTCGCGACTTGTTCGGCGGCTTTCTGCACATTGTAGGCGAATTGGTTGAGGTTGTCGATCATCGTGTTGAGGTTGTCCCGAATCCGGTTAAATTGGCCCTGGTACACCTCCGTAATCCTTTCCGGTATGTCTCCCTGGGCGATCTGATCAATCGATGCCGCTGCCATGCTGATCGGGAAAACAAACGCATCTATCACGTTGTTGATACCTTCGATGAGGTTTTTCCAGCCACCGGAGAAATTTGAAGTATTCCCTCTGCGATCGAGTTGCCCTTTTTGAACGGCCTGGGTCAGGTCATTCATTTCCCCAAGCAAAACTCTCATTTCATGTTGCATGTTCACGAAACTGCTGGCCAATAGTCCGATTTCATCATTTGATCTGATATCAATTTCATACTCAAGGTTGCCGTTGCTGATTTCAGACGCCGCAGATGTAAGGTGCTTTATCGGTCTCGTGATTTGCATAATCACAAATGCCAAACCGCACAAAACGACGATCATTATTGCACCCATGATCACGATCAGTATGTTCCTGAAACTGCGAGAGTCGGCATACTTTACCGATAAGGGGATCGTGTAACCGATGATCCAATCCCATGGCTCAAAATAATTAAAAATCATCCACTTAAACTGTCCATCGATTGTGTAGTTTAAGTCCCCCCTTTTTTGTTTGAGCATTGCTTGAGTGAACGGCTCATCCTTTAGGGCTGAGTCGTTTCGAGCCAATTTTGGATGCATTACCACAACGCCGCTTCCATCAAGTATAAAAGGGTAAACCTTTTGAGTGTCGCTTAAATAATGTTCTTCTCGAAGCACATCAATGACTTGGTTTTGAGATTCTGCTTTATAGGCTTCGGCCATACCGATCGCATCCAGTTCATGGTAAGTTCGCTGCAAAACGGTAAGAATTGCTTCTGTTTTTTCAGTGAAGATTTGCGATTGGCTCCGGTCGATCATGGCAGTCAACTGGTGATTCGCCATCCATGTAACCGCTATCGCCGCTAAGATAAACGCTGCAACGATGACGAGTAGAATTTTGGTACTGACCGATTTCATATATGTTCGCGTCCTTATGAGTAGATGCCAAATGGAGTCAATTTTTGTTTTATGGCAGGATCGAGAATCAATAAAAAGTTATAGAAAAATGGGGATTTCCACTATGATCTATGGTGCGGAAATCCCCCTGCCATGATTTTGGACCCTCTACTCAATGATCGTTGCTATCCTCAATAGATTCAGGGGAAACTTGATACCGAGTTTTTCAGATAGAGCTAAATTGATGTAGATTTTACCCTTTTTGTTCGTCACAATCGGGATATCGGCGGGTGATTTTCCGTTCAGAATATCCAGCGCAGTTTTGGCGGCCCAGGCACCTTGTTCTTCAGGAACTTTTACATAGCTTACTAACGCGAAACGGGCAGGTCCGGACTGATAAGCGCCTGTGGGAATTCTAGTATTGGCTTTAATGTAATCGGAGGCCGTTTCCCCGTCCCAGCCCGGCACAGTGACAGGGCTCAAGATGATCATATCAACTTCATTCTGGAGATCAATATACCCGGTTTTCCATTCATCAAAATTTGCAACAAATCTTGGAAATATGTTGAGTTTAAACTCCTTTCTGTAGCGCTCTAAAGATTTTTTGTTAGTGAGATTGTCATGCGCCAGATATCCGATTCTTTCACCCTCAACGTAAGGTTTCAGAGTTTCGACAAGCTGGGAGATCAGTGTAACTTCAACCATACCCGTCACATTTTTGGCGGGAAATCCATATTCAGAGGCGTCCCAATCGACGCCACAGAAAACGACGGGAAGTTTAGTGTCTTTTAGATAAGGCATTACAAGGTATTTGGATGCATTGTCATCGGAAGCGATTACCACATCCGGGTTCCATGCCTCAATTTCGGTTTTCGCTTTCAAAGCAGATTCTTGTATAAAAGCATCCGATTTATTGAGTTTCGTGTTCATTCTGATTATTTTCACTTGAACGTCGTCGCTGCCTGAACTGTCTGTCGTTCCGTCATCATTCAGTGTGACATTGAGCACCCCCAATATGCCTCTGGTGATGCCGTCGCTCCATTCATATCCGGCATGATAAGAGTCGACGTATAGGATTCTCTTTTTCCCAGCCATCAAGGGTTCAACAAAAAAGAAAAAGAAAGAAACGAATCCTGTGATCAATAACAGCAGCGCTTTGTTTTTCATATCACCATCTCCTTTTTCCCATTTAGAAATGTTGGGTTGATGTACGCCAACCTCCACTCAACTTATTCCGTTGCAATTTCACGTCGTGCAAATTCAGGCGTCGGACGGTATACTTTATCCACCAACTTCATGACCCAGTTTGACGGCGGCAATCACTTCAACCGCACCTTCGTGGAGAATCGGTTGGGCAATAGACGCAAACGGCACATTCTGGCTGAAGGCATACGGGCTGGGTTGAAATTTTTCGACCCAGCTTTGGATCGGTTCTTCGTATTTTTTTTCAGCGAGTCAGGTATGGTAATGGGATACTCAGCAGTGTCCATTGACAGTGCCCCACGGTTTCGTGTAGCGATATCTCCTTTTCTTTACAAAATCGAGCAAGAGATATTGGCTCATCTGGCTGCCAATCACCTATTAACAATATTGAAAGTTGATGTCAACATGATCTCAAGGCCCCGTCAAAGTCCTAACTGAACCCCGATGAGTCTTAACACGCCGATTCCAAGCCTGGTACACGCCCGACGAGCTGGTGGAATATAGCGCGCACCCGCCATTCTTCGCATTGAGATAGCCAAATTGCGGATGCAAGCCATGTTTTGAGCACCATAGTCTGTCCGAATACGGCAGCGATCTTCATCGAACGTAACGTCCCGGACCCAATGCAGGCGGTTTTCAATGGACCATTGACCTCGAACGATTTCCAGCAATCGGGAGGGGCCGGCCTTTTCAAAGGCCAAGCTGGTTACCCCATAGACAGTTTCAGTGCTTTTTTTGCCGGATGGTACCTTTACAATGTCGCGTTTGAGGCAAAAGACCTGCTGGACATGGGGAAAGTCTATGTAGCCGTTGAGTTCTTCGCTGTTCCAAATGGTGCGTTCTTCCAGACGGCCATGGCCTTTATCGATTGTCGTTTCTGCTAGGGGGAAAAGCGTCGAGATTCAAATCGACGATGTCTTTTCGAAGGGTGGGTTGGTTATCTTTGACAATAAAGAGATAGTCGGACTCCTTCTTTCCGACTATAAAGCGCGCGGTTTCTTTTTGGGTGTGTAGGGCGTCGGCGGTCACGATGGCGCCTTGCAGGGGCAGCGGGGGGGGGATTGAGCAGTTCGCGCATCTTCGGAATTTCATTGGTCTTTTCTTCGACATTGATTTGCGCGATGACCACAGCTTCTTTGTGCAAGATGGCGCTGAGCAAATGCGGCGGGCGCTGGTTTGCGTCGTGCGCGCGCCGCAAGCTTTTGCCGTCCGTTGCTACGGCCCCCCCCCAGCCAACGGGACCGTTTTTAGCACCCATTGACCGATTTTATCGTCGAGATGACCGGCGTCGAGCTTTTACAATGTGCGTCTTATTGTGGGTTCAGAAGGGGGGGGTTTTCGTTTAGAGCCCAGCATGCGCAGGGCCTCGGAACTGAGATCTTCCGCCCATTCCGCAATGGCGGCAAAACTCTGCGCGCCGGATAAAGCCGCGCACACGGCAATGGCCACGATGGTGCTTACCGGATGCCGCACGCCTCTCGGCTTGCGCGGATCGACAAGTGTTTTAAGCATCTGCATCAGACCGCCTTCTTCCTCCCACGGCAATTTGTTGACGTCAATCATGGGCAATGATTCCTTACGTTCCAACGCCGACGGCGGCAAAAATGTGGAGCGCAATTGCGCCGCGGCATCCGGGATCAAAAGCCGTACCAATACCAGCTTCGGCTGGCCGTTTGACCAATAACTGCGGTT
>CAYSLC010000117.1:0-17473 GCA_964431545.1 uncultured Desulfobacteraceae bacterium
CCCTCGGTCCATGCGGCCAATTATCCGGACGAGGGACCGGCAACTTACCGCTGAATAGGTTTCGCATGGCCATCCACCGGCGACGATCCGCTCCGGGACCCATCAGCCCGGCGGGGTTCTGGGGCTGGCCCACACGGAAACGGGACGGTTTGACACCGGGACCGGTATTCCTCCGGAGGCGGCCGATCATATCTTCGAACCCTATTACACCACCAAGCCGCCGGGGGAGGGGACCGGGATGGGGCTCGCCGTGGTCTACGGCATCGTCAAGGATCACGGCGGCGCCGTGGCGGTCCACAGCCGGCCGGACGAGGGGACCACGTTCGAGATCTATCTGCCCCGGGTGGCCGCCGAAGCCTGCGCCGTGCCGGAGGGCATCGGCAAGGACGTCCCCAGGGGCTGTGACCGGATCCTTCTGGTGGATGACGAAGAGCCGATCATCAAGCTTCTGGAGCGGGCCCTGGGACGGCTCGGCTACCGGATCACGGCGGTCCCCACGGGCCGGGAGGCTTTGGAGCGTTTTCAGGCCGCTCCGGAGACCTTCGACCTGGTGATCACCGACCTGAGCATGCCGGGGATGACCGGCCTCGAACTCACGGCCCGGCTCGTGGGAATTCGGCCGGAGCTTCCGGTGATCCTCTGCACCGGGTTCGGCGACGAGGCCACGGTGCAACGGGCCATGGCCGCCGGGATCCGGGAGTTCGTCACCAAGCCGGTGGTGATCGGGGAGATCGCGGCCGCCATTCGCCGGGCCGTCGAGGGGGAAGGGGCCGGCGGGGGGGCGACCGCCGGGGACGGATGATCCATTTCAGAGAAGACCGTTGGGGGAGAGGGGGATGCAGAAGATGGTGCCGCTGATCTACAGGGATATCCTGGAACACATCGCCGACGGGGTATACATGGCGGACGCCGCCGGGGCCCTGGTGTATGCCAACGCGGCCCTGTGCGGGCGACTGGGACGGCCGCGGGAGGAGCTGAAGGGGAAATCGATCGACGACCTCTTTGCCCGCGGGGCCCCCGGGCAAGCCGAGGAACGCCTTGCGCGGCTTCGGGAGGGGGAGCCGGTCCGATTCGACGGGACCTGCATGGGCGGGCAGGGAAGCACGATCATCATGGACATCTCCTCGGTCCCCGTCTTCGACGAGGCGGGGGGGTTTCGGGGGACCTATGCCGTTCTCCGGGACATCACCGAACGGCGGGCCTGCGAGACGGCGCTGCTGGAGGAGAAGGGGTTTTTGGGGGATCTGGTCTCCTTATGCCCGGACAGCATCATCGCCGTCGACCGGGGAGGGACCATCATCCTCTTCAATCGGGCCGCCGAGCGGCTCACCGGCCACCCGATCGAGGCGGCGGTGGGGAAAATGCCCATCTCCGACATCTACGGCGGCACGGCGCCGGCCAGGGCGATCAAGAAGAAGCTCCACGGGCCGGATTTCGGCGGCCCCGGCCAACTGGACGGCTATGAGACCCGGATCAAGGACCGCCGGGGGGATACGATCCCCATCCGGCTCTCGGCCACCCTGCTGTACAAGGACGACCGGGAGGTGGGCAGCGTCGGGTTCTTCCACGACCTGACCCGGCGCAGGCAGCTCGAAGACCGCCTCCGGGAACTCTCGGTGACCGACGGCCTCAGCGGCCTCTACAACCAGCGCCACTTCCACAAGGTCCTCACCGAGGAGATGGGAAGGTTCGCCCGTTACGGCCGCCCCCTGAGCCTGATCTGCTTCGACATCGACAAGTTCAAGCAGTGCAACGACACCCTGGGGCACTTGGAGGGGGACAATGTCATCCGGCTGGTGGGGGCGATCCTCAAGGAGGTCATGAGAAAGTCCGATTTCTGCTTCCGGTACGGGGGGGACGAGTTCATGATTCTCCTGCCGGAAACCGAACTCGCCCAGGCCCGGTTCTCGGCGGAGAAGGTCCGCAAGACCTTCAACGAGCGATGGTCCATCCATACGGTCTACGGACGGTCGGCCCTGGAGCGGATCTCCCTGAGCCTGGGGGTGGCCGAGGCCCTGCCCGGGGAGGAGAAGAGCATCTTTCTGAAGCGATCGGATCTGGCCATGTACGAGGCCAAGCGATCGGGCGGGGATCGGACGGTGACGGCGGGGAGCTGGATCGGCGGGGGAGGCGCCTGAACCGTCCCGAGGGGACTATTCCTCCGCCCCGAGGGCCGAGGCCAGGGCCTGGATCAGAAGCGCGCAGGCCGCCCCGAGGGAAGAGCCGAAGGCCATCACGCCGTCCCCATGCCCCCCCATGACGAAGAGGCCGCGCCGGGCCGCGTCGGTCTCCCGGAAGAGCCGTTCGATCTCCACCGCCATCTCGGGGGTGCCGCACAGGGCGTGGGTCCCGGTGGCCGGAATTCCCGCCCGTGGCCCCCATTCCCAGATCTCCGGGGAATGGGCGTGGACCACGGCCTCCGCCTCCGGCATGGATCCGTAGACGGCGCCGTGGGCGAGGGATTCCGATGACGGATGGATCGGACCGACGGCGTCCACCCGGTTCTCGGTGGTCCGGCAGGCGGTCACCCGGACGAACCCTTCATCCCCCAGGTCCTCCGCGGCCCCCGTCTGGGAGCCGGTGATGATGAAGCCGTCCCGTTTCCGGGGGCTTTCCTCCCCTTCCCATCCGACGCTCATGTTTCCGTAGCCGAACCCGCCGTACCGGTGCGGGTCCCGGCCGATGAGTCCGATCCTGTGAAGGATCTTCCGCCAGGCTTTCAAACCGGAGAGGATCCCCGGGGGGGGCGGCGGCCCCGGTGAAAACCGGAGATCGAACTGGATCACGCCTTCATCGGTCCGTTCCATGGTTCGTTCAGCCCTCCGAGGCCCGTTCGGATGCCGTGGGGGGATCGAAGATCAGGACCATGCCGGGCGCGATCCGCCGGTGGTCGATGGCCATTCGGGCCGCCCGGTCCTGCCAGACCGACGGCCGCCCCGTGCCGATCACCTGCTTTACGATCCGGGAGAAGGTGTCGCCGGGGGCCACCCTGTAGGCGATGCGTCCGTCCGACAGGGGGGCCTGCTCGCCGATCGAAAGGTTCTCGATGCGATCGGCATCGTCCTGGGGGGAAAGGGGCGCCGTCGATACTTCGGCCCCCGCCTCTTCGACTGGGCCGGTGGCGGGGGCATCCTTCCCGGATTCGGGGGCCTCCCGGAGGGGTTCCGTGGCGGGGGCGGACTCCGCCACATCGACGGCCGGCCGTTCCACGGCGATGTCGACCTCGGCTCCGGACGGAGAAGGGGCGGCGGCCGGCGGCGCCTCGGCCGGTGCACGTTCGGCCATCGCCTTCGGCTCCGGGGACGGGGGCCGCCGCTCTTCCGCCGGGGCGGGAGGCTTTTCCCGGTCTTTCCCGGCCGGCGGCGGGGTGGGGCTCGTCTCCGCCAGGGGCGGAAAGGCGTATTGATCCACCAGGAACATCAGGCCGACGACGGCGAAGGCCATCAGGGTGAAGGAGATGAGGGCGACGAAGAATTCCTTGATCATGGGACAAAAACTCCTTTGACTCGCTTTTGTTCGGATGTCACGGCAGCCCCCGTTCCCGGGCGATGTTGATGTAGGTCTCCATGGTGTTGGCCGGCGGAACCCGACGGGCCTCCGGCTCCTTTTCGACCAGCCGCACCGCTTCGAAATCGCAGGCGGTCACGCAGAGGCCGCAGCCGATGCACCGGTGTTCGATGATCTCCGCCGTCTCCGAGAGGTCCACGGCGCCCATCTGGCAGATGTCGGCGCAGGCGCCGCAGCCGGTACATCGCTCGGGATCCGTTGCCGCCGAGAAGTTGGAGGCGACCACCCGGGCCGGCGCCTCCAGGGAATTGAGATTTTTGAGGATCTGGCAGCAATCGCCACAACACATACAGATGTTCATGGGCTTCCGGCTGTTGCCGGGCTGGAGCACCAGACCGTTTCGGGCGGCGTTTTCGAGGATCGTCCGGGCCTCCTCCGGAGAGATGGCCCGGCCGAGCCCGTTCTCCTCGTAGAACCGGCCCCCGGTGCCGAAGACCAGGCAGGTCTCCAGGGGTTTGCCGCACCCCTCCCCCACCATTTCATGCTCCCTCCGGCAGATGCAGGGGGCCACCACGATCTTCGACTGGGCGTCGATGATCGCCCCGGCCGCCTCGTAGTCCATGACGGTCATGGGGGCGGAGATGCTCTCGGCCACGGGGATGACCCGAAGCTGTTTGGTCTCGGTCTTCTCCCAGCTTTTTTTCATCAGATGGGGGACGTATTCATTGAAATCCCGGATCAATTCCTCATCCAGGTCGTTGACGTGGTACTCCCAGATGCCGATGACGAACTGCGCCGCCATGTAACGGGCCGGACCCTCCTCCTTTCGCATGCGGAAGACAAGCCCCTTGCGGGCCATCTTCTCCAGGATTTCGGCCATCTCTTCAGGGTCCTCCCCGGCCTTTTCCGCCACCTGTTCGGCGGACTCGGGCATCAGGGTCATGTGGAGGGCGATCTCGGCCTCCCGGGGGGTGAAAAGGCGCCTCAGGATCCGGAGTTCCACGCCGGAGTCGGTGGGCGGGTAACCGGCGGGCAGGCGGTCGAGGTGTTCGGCGAGGCGGTTGTAGACCTCCGTCATGAGATGTGTTCTCCTTCCAGCGATCGGATGAATTCCCAGATGACCCGGTGGACCCGGGGCGCGCCATCGCCTAGGATAATGCAGTGGCGGTCGAAGTCAAAGAGGACATGGCGCTTGTCCGTGGAGCCGAGGCCCTCGAAGATCTGTTTGGAGCCGGAGGCGTCCGCCACCGGGTCCCGGTGGGAGTGGATCACCAGTGCCGGCGGCCGGACGGCCGACAGGCGGGGGAGGAGGTCGTCCATGAGCAGTTCGACCTCCCGGATCCCGGAGACGGGGTTCCGGCGGTAGCTGATGTCGGGATTCTCCGGAGTGTTCTCGATGAACTCCTTTCTGGACGGCCCCAGCCGGACCATCTCCTTGAGCCGGGCCCAGAAGTCGGGGGCCGGTCCGAACCGGTCCGACAGGTCCTGGAGCCTGCGGGGCGGACAGACGGCGAACACCCCCTCGATGTCGTCGATCCGCGCGGCCAGGTCGAGGGCCAGGGCCGCGCCGGTGGAAAATCCCCCCACCGCCACCCGGCGGCAGCTGTTCCGGATGATGGCATACCCTTCGTCCACCGAGGCCCGCCAGTCCCGGTGGGTCCGGGTGGCCAGGTCCTCCGGGCAGGTTCCGTGACCCCGGAGCCGGGGGGCGTAGACCCAGTAGCCCCGGCGGTGGAGGGACTCCGCCAGCGGGGTCACCTCCATGGGGCCGGCCATGTACCCGTGGAGGAGGAGGACCCCCAGCCGCCGGGATTTCCCCCGGAGCAGGAAGGGGCGGCCCGCCTCGAAATCCCGGCTCTCCTCCTGGAGAAAGAAGGCTTCGTAGTCCTCCCGGTACTGCTCCTCGGTCCGCCGGATCAGATAATCGGCGATCCGTTTTCGGAGAAGAAACCGGGGGGTCCAGGTGAGCCGGCGGAGCGCCTTCTGGAGGACGCCCAGCGGCTCCACCTCGTTGGCGATCACCGAGATCGGGTTGTCGATGCGCACGGTGTGGAAGTCGAGGGGCGAGGAGAACCGGGACATGTCCTTGATCAGCACCTCCCCCCGTTGGGAGATGATCCCCTTCTCCTCGGCCAGGGCGAGGAATTCCCGGAACCTGCCGTGGCGGTCGTCCGTGAGCAGCGGCACCTGGTCCGCCTTCAGGCTCGAATGGAGGTGGATGCCCATCCGGGAGAGCCGCCGGGTGGTGGCGAGAAAGACGCGCCTCCGGAGGTCATAGACGCCCATCTTCCTGAAGGGGGACAGGCGGAGCACCGATGCGAAGAGGTGGTCGTGGTTGACCGTGGTCATGGTATAGATGGCGTCCATGTACCGCTGCATGATCGTAAGCGCCATCTTCCGGAGGGTTCCCTTGGCGGGGATGGGGTCGTCGAAGCTGAACCGTCGGTCCGTGGAAAGGTTCCGGACGACGGCCCGCTGCTTCATGTATTCGTTGATGTAGATGGGGGATCCGAACCGGATGTCGACGTCGGTGTGGGAAAAGAGCAGGGTCCCCTCGGTCATGATCTCCTCCTGGGCCCGCTTGGGAAGATTCTCCAGCAGGTTGGCCGCCAGGTTGCTCGCCAGGTTCTCCTTGGCCCGAATGGGGTAGAAGGTGATGTTGACCGGAACGATGTGGGTGGTGGTATTGAGGATCGGTTCGGGCGATTCGATGCCGAAGAGGTCGAGGATCCGCCGGGCCTCTTCGGGATTCTTCTCCAAGAGGACCCCGATGCGGCGGCGGTAGAACTCTGTTCTCAACGCCAGGGTGGCCGCGCCCGTGTGGGGGGGGTGCTTTCCGCCGGCGTAGGAGATCATGAAGCGGCCCCGCTCCACGATCTTCTTGCTCTTGACCATCCGGCCCTCGGGGAAGATGATCCAGTGGGCCTCTCCGGTGAGCAGGCTCCGGACGATGAGCAGGTCCCGGTCGGGGTTGCGGGTGGAGACCACCCCGACGTTGTCCAGGAAGGTCCCCAGTGCCCCTTTGAACAGCGTGTAGTCCGCCAGGGACCAGACCGGCATCTGGGTCAGGCGACTGATGTGGTAGGGGAGCAGGAGGGTCTCCACACGGGTGAAGTGGTTGATGACGAAGATATTGGCGCCCTTGGGGATGTTCTCCCCGTGGTGGAGATCGACGCGGGCCTTGAGGAAGGCCGAGAGGGTCTTGATGGCCAGGCCCGTGGTCTTGTAGGCGAAAGGGTTCACGAAGGCGGTACCTCCATGGGCCCGGAGTTCGGGCGCGGATCAGCTTCGGGTGCAGCGGCGGGTCTCGGCCAGCAGCCACTGGAGCCGGTGGAGAACCTCGCAGGAGTCGATACAGCGGGGGAACTCCTCCTTGGCCTTCTCGCACTCCCGGCATGGACTCTTGGCAAGGGTCCCGAGTTCGAAATCGAATGTATATTTATAGACGGTCATTTCGGAGGTCCGCGGGTTGACGGTATCGGCGTCCGGAATCCAAAGGTCGCCGGAATGATCCGGCGGGCGTTGCCTCGAATCAATTGATGCTTATCATACCCTTCGACCCCAGACAAGGCCAAGAAGCCATTTTCCATCGGCGGCCCGCCGCGCGCAACGCCGTCGACGGCCCGGGAGGCGATCGAACGCCGGAGGCCCTCCGCTGGGGAAAGCCAAATGGAAATCCAAATGGATCTTGACACTTCGGGGATATCCCGATTTAATGTTCCGTTATGGTTTCATCCATGGCCGCCGGAAAACCGCGGACCCCGCCCGTCCCCCGGAAAACGAGTTGGTGTGGCGGGTCCGGGGCCGCGCCGATCCCGCTAACATAAGGCTTTCGGAAGATCAGGATTGCCGCAGACAAGAGGAAATGCAGGTATGGAATTGCTGAAAGGGTGCTCCCGTCGCACGTTGTTCTGGATTATCTTCTACATGGGACTCATGTGCATTCTGATCGATGTGGGATTCCTTCTTCTCCTGCGCATCGTCACCCCGATGATCGCCGAGGCGACCCACGGGTACGCCTCCGTGGCTCGGGTCAAATCCTTGATCACCGACGCGGGGGCCGTGGTCGACCTGCTCCGGGTCTACTTCGTGCCGGTCTCCGCCGGGGTTTTCGCCCTCTTCGGACTCCTCCTGTGGCTCTGCCTGCGGCTCTCCTTCGGCCGGATGATCAAAAAGGGCGCCGTGGCCCTTCCCACGGAGTCGAAGACGCCGGTCACCCCCAAGAAGTCCTCCGAGGCCGAGCGCCGGGAGCGGGAGATCCAGGACCGGCGGCTGTTCCTCCATCTGTTGTCGGTGCTCCAGCGGGAGGGGCGGCTCATGGATTTCCTTGCCGAGGATCTCGACGAGTACGATGACGACCAGGTGGGCGCGGCCGTCCGGAACATCCACGAGAACTGCAACAAGGCCCTGGAGAAGTACATCACCGCCGACGCGGTGATGGCGGAGAGCGAGGAGGAGGAGGTCACCGTCCCCCCCGAATTCGATCCGTCCGCCGTCAAGCTCACCGGCAACGTCACCGGCGATCCGCCCTTTACGGGGATTGTCCGCCATCGGGGGTGGCGGGCCGGGAAGATCGACCTTCCCACCCTCTCGGCGACCCGGGACCCGAACATCATCGCGCCCGCCGAAGTGGAGATCGTGTAACGCCGTCAACCTGATTCGAATAACGAGGTGAATCCGTGTCAGAACCTGTCTACGTCATCGGGATCGATCTGGGAACCACCAACAGCGTCGTCGCCTATACCGAGGCCGCCGTGGAAAAGGGGCGAACCCCCGAGATCCGGGTCTTCCCCATCCCCCAGCTCGTGGACCCCGGATCCGTGGAGAACCGGGACGTCCTGCCCTCCTTCATCCTGATCCCCGGAAAGCACGATGTCCCCGAGGGGTCCCTGGGCCTGCCCTGGGCCCCGGACAACGAGGTGGCCGTGGGGGAGTTCGGCAGGGAGCGGGGCGCGGAGCTGCCCCAGCGGCTGATCGCCTCCTCCAAGTCGTGGCTCTGCAACACCCTGGTGGACCGAAACGACAAGATCCTGCCCTGGGAGAGCAAGGAGGCGGCCTCCAAACGGTCGCCGGTGGAGGCGGCCGCCATGATCCTTCGCCACATCCGGGACGCCTGGAACCATGCCATGGCCGCCGATGATCCCGGCCTCCGGATGGAGGACCAGGATGTCCTGCTCACGGTGCCGGCCTCCTTCGACGCCGTGGCCCGGGAACTCACCGTCCAGGCGGCGGAGATGGCGGGACTGACCAACATCACCCTCCTGGAGGAGCCCCAGGCGGCCTTCTACGCCTGGATCCAGGCCGTCGGCGATCAGTGGCGGGAGTCGGTCCGGAAGGGGGACCTGGTCCTGGTCTGCGACGTGGGCGGCGGCACCTCCGATTTCAGCCTCATCAGCGTCTCCGAGCGGGACGGCGGCCTGGAACTGGAGCGGATCGCCGTGGGGGACCACCTTCTGGTGGGCGGCGACAACATGGATCTGGCCATGGCCTACGCCGTCTCCCAGCGCATGTCCCGGGAAAAGAAGCTCGACGCCTGGCAGATGCGGGGGCTGTGGCACGCCTGCCGCAAGGCCAAGGAGGTGCTCCTCTCCGATCCGGAGACGACCGAGTACCCGGTGACCATCCTCGGCCGGGGGAGCAGCCTCATCGGCGGCACCAAAAAGAAGATCGTCACCGAGAAAGAGGTGGAGGAGACGATCCTCTTCGGCTTCTTTCCCCAATGCGGGGGCGACGCCATCCCGACAACCCCCCAGCGCACGGGACTCAAGGAGGTGGGGCTCTCCTACGAGTCGGATCCGGCCATCACCCACCACCTGGCCCATTTCCTCCACCGGCAGGAGAAGCAGGGACCCTCGCTGCCCACCGCCATCCTCTTCAACGGCGGGGTCATGAAGGCCCGGGCCGTCCGCGGCCGGGTGAAGGAGGTGATCGGGTCCTGGGGCGACGACGCCTCCGGGGCCGCCCTCCGGGAGATCGAATCCGGGGACCTCGACCTGGCGGTGGCCCGTGGAGCCGCCTACTACGGTCTGGCCCGTCGCGGGGACGGGGTCCGGATCCGGGGCGGACTCAACCGGACCTACTACATCGGCGTGGCGGCCTCCCTGCCGGCCGTCCCCGGCATGCCGGTGCCCATCAAAGCCCTCTGCGTCGCCCCCTTCGGCATGGAGGAGGGCGCCCGGACGGTGCTGGAGGACCAGGAGTTCGTGCTCATGGTGGGGGAGCCGGTCAAGTTCGATTTCCTCGGCTCCACCGTGCGCCTGGATGATCCCGTGGGCACGGTGGTGGACGACTGGGAGGAGGACGTGGAGGAGATCACCACCATCGAGACCACCCTGGACGGCGAGCCGGGCACCGCCGTTCCGGTTCTGCTGGAAGTTCAGGTGACCGAGATCGGAACATTGGAACTCTGGTGTGTCTCCCGGGAGGATGGGTCCCGGCGGTGGAAACTGGAGTTCAACGTCCGGGAACAGGCGTCCCGGTAGGCGAATCCGGTCCTCGAGATCGGAGAATCGGCCCTCCCCGGCGGGCAGCAGGAGACCCCTTGAAGTTCACAGACCAGCGGTTCATCGTCGGCATCGACCTGGGGACCACCAACTCGGCGGTCTCCTACGTGGATCTCTCCTCGGAGGCGGCCAAAAAGATCCGCCTCTTTCAGGTCCCTCAGCTCACCGGGGTCGGGGAGTTCGCCGGCCTGCCGGTGCTCCCCTCCTTTCTCTACATTCCGGGGGAATACGACATCTCCGCCGATGCCGTCTCCATCCCCTGGCAGCGGGAGGAGGACCACTTCGTGGGCGCCTTTGCCCGGGACCACGGGGCAAAGGTGCCGGCCCGACTGGTCTCCTCCGCCAAATCGTGGCTCTGCCATTCCCGTGTGGACCGCCGGGCCCGGATCCTGCCCTGGGGATCGGGGGAAGAGGTCCGGAAGGTCTCCCCGGTGCAGGCCACCGCCGCCTACCTGAGCCATGTCCGCCGGGCCTGGAACAGCACCCGTGGGGAGGACGCGGACCTCTATCTGGAAAACCAGGCGGTGATCATCACCGTCCCCGCCTCCTTCGACGAGGTGGCCCGGGACCTCACCCTGGAGGCGGCGGGCATGGCCGGTCTCGGCAACGTCACCCTTCTGGAGGAGCCCCTGGCCGCCTTCTACAACTGGCTGATCCGCCACGAGAAGGAGTGGGACGCCCATGTGCGGCCCGATGAGCTGATCCTGGTCTGCGACGTGGGGGGCGGCACCACCGACTTCACCCTCATCACCCTGAGAGAGGTGGAGGGGAGTCCCCGGTTCGAGCGGATCGCGGTGGGGGACCACCTGCTCCTGGGCGGCGACAACATCGACCTGGCCCTGGCCCGGCTGATGGAGACCCGGTTTTCCAAAAAGAAGCAGTCCCTGAGCGCCGATCGGTGGAAGGCCCTGTGCCACCAGTGCCGCCAGGCCAAAGAGATGATCCTGGACGGCCGGGCCGACCGGCGGAAGATCACCCTCATGGGCAAGGGCCGGAAGCTCATCGCCGAGACCCTGTCGGCGGAGCTGGATCGGCGGACCGTGGAGGAGACGGTGCTCGCCGGCTTCTTCCCCGATGCGGCCCCGGGGACGCCCCGGGAGGGTGCCGGCCGGAAGGGGATCACCGAGTTCGGGCTCCCCTACGAGCAGGAGCCGGCGATCACCAAACACCTCGGTTGGTTTCTGGACCGCCACCGGGAGGAGGTGCGGGGGATGCTCGACCGGGAGAGCCATGCGCCGGACCTGATCCTCTTCAACGGCGGGTCCCTCAAGGCCGATGTGGTCCAGGAGCGGATCCGGGCCGCCATCCGGCACTGGTTCGCCATCGAGGACGACGACCTGCCCCGGGTGCTGAGCAACCCCGATCCCGATTTGTCGGTGGCCCTGGGCGCCGCCTACTACGGCCTGGTGAAGATGGGCCAGGGGGTTCGGGTGGGCAGCGGCAGCCCGCGGGCCTACTATCTCGGGGTGGCCCGGGAGGAAGCGGCCGCGGCCGGGGCGGACGCCATCTGTATCGTGGAGCGGGGGCTCGACGAGGGGTCCCGCATCGATCTGCCCGACAAGAAGTTCGAGGTGCTGGCCAATCAACCGGTGACCTTCGACATCTACAGCTCCACCTACCGGTCCGGGGACCGGTGCGGGGATCTCGTCCCGGTGGATGACACCGTCACCGCCCTGCCGCCCCTTCAGACGGTGGTACAGTTTGGAAAGAAGGGGACCAGGACCGCCCTCCCGGTGCACATGGAGGCCGAATACACCGAGATGGGGACCCTGGCTCTCTGGTGCCGGTCCGCCGTCACCGACCACCGGTGGAAGCTCCAGTTCCAGCTCCGGGACAGGGGGCCCGAGGTGGAGAGCGCCGGGGTGGCCGAGGAGGACGTCTTTGACGAGGCCATGGTGGCCGAGGTCCGGCGGCGGGTGGAGGAGGCCTTTGCCGATCCCGGCGACGACCAGCGGCTCCAGGGGTTGGCCAAAACCGTTTCCAAAACGGTGGACCGGCCCAAGGACCGCTGGCCCCTGGGCCTGATCCGGTCCATGGCCGACGTGCTTCTGAAGCAGAGCAAGGCCCGGGAGGTCAAGCCCTTGGTGGAGGGCCGATGGCTCAATCTCACCGGCTTCTGCATGCGGCCGGGGTTCGGGGAAGGCTTCGACGACCATCGGATGAAACGGATCTGGAAACTCTACAAGCCCGGGCCGGTCCATGGGAACAACAACCAGGTCCGGACCGAATGGTGGATCCTCTGGCGGCGGGTGGCCGGGGGGCTCAAACCCGGTCAGCAGCGCCAGTTCTTCCAGGATATCTCCGGGATGCTGCTGCCCAAGTCCGGAAAGGGAAAGTCCAAGGTTTCCCCCCAGGAGCACCTGGAGATGTGGATGGCCGTGGCCAACATGGAGCAGCTCCTGGTGAAGGACAAGGCAAAACTGGGTCGGCAGCTCCTCACCGAACTCAATACAAAAAAGCCGAAGGCCCAGCAGTTCTGGTCCCTGTCCCGGATCGGGGCCCGGGAACTCCTCTACGGGCCGGCGGACCGGGTGGTCTCCCCCAACGAGGTGTCCGGCTGGATCGACCGTCTCCTCTCAACGGAATGGCGGGACCCCAAACCGGTCGGCAATGCGCTCCTGCAGATGGCCCGCCGGACCGGCGACCGGATCCGGGACCTCGACGACAAGGCGAGGGGCCGGGCGGCCGACTGGCTTGCGGATCATGATTTTTCCGACGAACGGATCAAGGTCCTGGAGGCGGTCGTGCCCCTGGCCCGCCGGGAAGAGAGCACCATCTTCGGCGAATCCCTTCCCTCCGGCATCATCCTCAAATCTGAGTAGCCCCCAGGTTCAATCCAGCGGCCCCGGCGGAAACCGGCCCTCCTTGGGGCGGATGACCGTGGAGAGCATTCGGCGGTTATTCTCCCCCAGGGGCAGTTTGTACTCATGGGCGGCGATGATGGTACGGTCGGCGGTGTTGATCAACCGGGCCGAGACATAGACCACGTCGTCGGCGGCCGCATAGGTGCCGGCCATCAGGACGGTGGCGTCATGGGCGGTACCGACCTCCAGAAGCTCCCGGGAGAGCAGCATCTCCCCCTGTTCCCCGGGCAGAAAAGGGGAGGGCGGCTCCATCTCCACCACGGTGAATCCCCGGTGGATGAGGCGGGCGGCCATGTGATCGGCCATGATGCGGCCGAAGGTGGAGGATTCGAGAAGGTCGTCCACGTTGACGAAGCTCGCCGCCACGATGGTCTGATCCCTCAGAAAGGGGGGATTGAGCTGGGCGATCAGTTCGTCCGCCGCCTCGTAGCTCGCTTCAATGAGGTTGGTGTCCAGGTCATAGTAGGCGGCCATGTGGATGCAGCCCGCAAAGGGTAAGATGAATACGAGGATTGCGATGGCGGTGGAACGTTTCATCATCTCTTTTCCATCCCTTTTTCTTCGGGTATCGGGGATTGCGGGGAAACGGCGCTTCATGGTTCGCCCGGCACGGTTATGGTTCGCGTTTTTTTTATGGATCGCATGGTCCGTAGGCGGCCATTATGGCAGAGGGGGGGGGGAGGTGTCAAATCAAACTCGGCCCGAATCCGGCTCCCCGCCCCCGCGGATCCGCGCCCGGAACCGGCGGTGGCGGGTGGACCGGATCAGGATCCGTCCGACATGGGAGAGGCCTCCTCGTCCATGTGCCGGGCCCCCTCCATGAGCAGCTTCATGAAGTCGCCCAGGGGCGCCCGGTGGCGTTCCGGCTCCGGGAGTCCCGGAGAGAACTTGAACCGGCCCTGCTTCTCCTTCAGGATTTCGTAGAAGGCACGGCTCCCCTCCAGATCATCGTACCTTGCCCCGACGATCTCCCCGTTGTTGAAGACCACGGTCCCCGGTCCCGCCGACAGTTCGAAGGAGAGGACGCCGGTCTTCTGGTTGAGGTTGAACATCTGGAAGAGGCCGGAGGGGGGCATTTCGGTCAGTTTTCCCACCATTCCCGAGGAGAACTCCTCCAGCATGAGGAGGTTGGTGCGGGCCAGGCGCCGGGCCAGGAGACAGGCCAGGTACATCTGGAGCTGGGGGTATTTCTGGAGAACCCGCCGGAAGTCGTCTCCGTTGAGGTAGAGGACCCGCGCCGGCGCCACCACCCGGATGGTGGCGCCCACGTTGTCGCCGCTCAACAGGCTCATCTCCCCGAAGATCTCTCCCTTGCCCAGGTACGCGATGCTGATGTCCTCGTCCCCCAGCACCTCCACCTTTCCCGAGACGATGATAAAGAGGTTCCGGCCCGTATCCCCCTTCTTGATGATGCACTCCCCCGCATCATACCCCTTCAGCTTGAGGAAAGAGACCAGTTCCCGGATGTTGGACTCCTCCAGGGCCTGGAAGAAGGGAAACTTGGTGAGGATGTTGATGAGCGGCGTGATATCCTGCTGGTGTTCCCCGGACGGGGGGATCTTCTCCCGGGGCGGCCCCGGCAGGTACTCCAGCCGGATCAGGCCGGTGCATTCGCTGCAGTCGAATACATATTTGCGGCGGTTATCCGTGTCTCCATATTTAATGAGGACTTCCATGATGTCCCCGGCCAGGATGATACAGGTGGCTTTGTTTCCGGACGGACGGATGCCCGTGCCGGACAAGGTCAGTTCATCCCCGACCTTGTATAGGGGGCATTCATGGGCGCCGATCACGCAGACGGTGGCCTCTGCGGGCATGGGGGGTTCCTCCTTTGGGGGTCTGTCCTGGCATCCCCGTCTTCCTTCCCTGAATGTTTAGCCAATCCGAACCGATCTTTCAAGGGTGGATGGAAAAAAAGGGCCGTGGGTCGTCCTCGATCCGTCCCTTTCGGTCAACTTCCTATTGAAAAATCTTTTGATAATCGTTATAAATAAGGTCTCTGAAAACAGTCACGGGGGTGCGCCGACCCGTGGATCCCTGTCATGTCCGTCGACCGGAAGATTACCATGCATCGGGCCCTGGAGCCCAGAGGAGAATCCCATCCCATGAGCCAAGAGATCAAAAAGAAACAGGTCTGTCGTTGTGAAAACTGCGGAAACGAAGCCGAAATGGTGGTCACCTGTTCCATGCCCTCGGTGGAGACCGAGGAGAAGAAAGAGACCGAAAAACCGCCCATGGTCCCCGAGGGAAAGGCCGACGAATCCGGCGAGGATCGGGTCAAGGGGACGGCCGTCTGCTCCCACTGCGGAAACGAGGCCGACATGTGGGTGGACCTGTAATCCATCGGCCTTATTGGCTCCACCATCGACGATTCACCACCATGACGCGCCCCGATCCTTGGGATCGAGGGCGGACCGGGGGGACAAATGGAAGAAGAATGCACACCCATGCCGGTGAAGAACACGGGATTGCGGGATCTGGTCATCGCCAGCACCAAGATCTGCGACGTGATCGGCAGTGAAGGGAAGCTGATCTATCGGGGATACCTCATCCAGGACCTTGCGGAGAACGCCACCTTCGAGGAGGTGATCCATCTGCTGCTCCACGAAAGACTTCCATCAAAGTCCGATCTGGTGGCCTTCAAGGCGCGGTTGAGCCGGGAGCGGGAATTGCCGGAGGAGGTGCTCTCCGCCCTGAGGACCCGGCCCAAGGAGGCGCTGCCCATGGATATCCTCCAGAGCGCCGTCCCCATGCTCGCCCACCATGATCCGGATGTGACGGGGGAGCTTTCCCGGGAGGCGACCCTGCGGATGGGGGTCAAACTCATCGCAAAGCTGCCCACCCTCCTGGCCGCGTGGGAACGCCTCCGGACCGGTAAGGAGCCCGTGCCGCCCTCTCCGGACCTCGACCACGGGGCCAACTTCCTCTACATGATGTCCGGGGTAGCGCCCGACGAAGAGGTGGGACGCTTTTTCGACACCTGCCTGGTGCTCCATGCGGAGCACTCCTTCAACGCCTCCACCTTCGCGGCCCGGGAGGTCGCCTCCACCCAGGCCCACATCTATGCCGCCGTGGCCGCGGCCATCGGGTCCCTCTCCGGCGCCCTGCACGGCGGGGCCAACACGAGGGTGATGCGGATGCTGATGGAGATCGGCGAGGAGGGGCGCATCGAGGAGTACGTCAACCGCCGGTTCGATGCCGGCGGCAAGATCATGGGGCTCGGCCACGCCGTCTACGACACGGACGACCCCCGTGCCCTGATCCTGGCCCCCATGTCCCGGAAGATGGGGGAGCGGGCCGGCGTGCCCGAGTGGTACCGGATCTCCAGGACCCTGGAGAAGAAGGCCAAGGAGGCGTTCAAAGAGCGGAAAGGAAAGGATATCTTCGCAAACGTCGATTTCTACAGCGCCTCCCTCTATTACGCCATGGGGATCCCCATCGATCTCTTCACCCCCGTCTTCGCCGTCTCCCGGGTGGCGGGATGGGTGGCCCATGTCCTGGAGGAGCAGTTCGCCGAGGCGGCCCCCAAGCCGATGCTCTACCGTCCGGAGT
This sequence comes from uncultured Desulfobacteraceae bacterium, assembly GCA_964431545.1. Lineage (GTDB taxonomy): Bacteria > Desulfobacterota > Desulfobacteria > Desulfobacterales > JAABSP01 > CAYSLC01. The sequence continues at coordinate 16,427 of CAYSLC010000117.1, forward strand.
CGGAGTACATCGGCGACTATTGCGGCCCGGAGGAGTGCAAATGGTCGCCCATCGAGGTCCGGTGACGGGGATCCGGCCCCGGCGGAGCCGCCGGCCGGCCGCGCCGGGGCCGACAAACGAAAGAAGGATCGAACCGCGTTGCTGAAAGAACGGAACATCCGCATGACCCCCCAGCGCCGGGTCATCCTGGAGACCCTGCGCGAGAACAACACCCATCCCAGCGCGGACGAGGTGTACGACATGGTGCGCCGGAAGCTGCCGCGCATCAGTCTGGGGACGGTCTACCGGAACCTCGAGATCCTCTCCGATCTCGGGGAGATCCAGAAGCTGGAACTGAGCGGCAGCCTGAAGCGGTTCGACGGCAACCCGGAGAAGCACTACCACATCCGGTGCATCAACTGCGACCGGCTCGATGACGCCCCGTTGCAGTCCTTCGACAACATCGAGGACAAGCTGATGGGGACGACGGAGTACCAGGTGCTCGGCCACCGGCTGGAGTTCATGGGGCTCTGCCCCGCCTGCCTGGAGAAGGCCGCCTCCCGCTGGTAGGGGCGGCCGGATCGACGACCATGGGCATCGGCGGCCGTCCGGGGAGGGAGGCGGACATCCGGCTGCGGAACTGGATGGCGGACAACGGTGTGGGCCTCTTCGCAGCCGCGGATCTGGCGGATCATCCCACCCCGGGGGACCAAACCGGCGCCGGGTTTCCGGCCGCCGTCTCCTTCGCGGTTGCCATGGACCCGCGGATCATGGCCGCCATCCGAAACGGCCCCAACCGGCCCTACGCCGACGAGTACGCCCGGGTCAACGCCCGGATCGACCGTCTTTCCGAATCCCTGGCCGAAGCCGTCCACGGCTGGGGACACCGGGCCCTGCCCCTGGCGGCCTCCGCGCGCACCGACAAGACCGCCGTTCGGGGGGACTTTCCCCACAAGACCGCCGCCACCCGGGCCGGACTCGGATGGATCGGCCGCCACTGCCAGCTCATCACCCGTCCCTTCGGCCCCTGGGTCCGGCTCGGCACCGTCTTCACCGACCTCCCGTTGA
>CAYSLC010000118.1:0-17468 GCA_964431545.1 uncultured Desulfobacteraceae bacterium
CGGCCGATGTGTCCGGGGTATTGCCCGGGGATCAGGGTCCCGAAGCCCCGGACCTCCACCCGGTCACCGTCGGCCAGGCAACCGGCCATCGCATCGAAGACGGTGTTGACCATGTGGTGGGCATCGATCCGGCTCATGCCGGCCCGCGATCCATGTCTTGGTGGAGCCGCTCGACAGAAGGGCCACGATCTCCTCGCGGTGGGGGTCCAGCTTCGACTTCCCGGGCCCCTTCTTTTTTCGAATCATCCGTCCCTGCCCGCTTTTTGCTTGAATTCCCCCCGCATTACCGGTATCTTTCCCCGGATCGTGTTTGCGCCCAACCAGGGGCGGTATCGACGGGTATTTCGGCCGTGACCGCCCGCATGTGTTCCGGTCTTCCATGGGATGCGGCTCCGGATGTGCTCCGGCCATTCACCGGAACGGGAGTCCCAGATGAAGGTTTTCAGACGAATATTCGGCCTCTCGGGGGATCCTTCCTCCGACGCTTCGCTCCACCGCCTGGGGGAGCGGGTCCACGGCATCACCGACGGGGGGCGGGTGAGGGCCAACAATGAAGATTACTTCCTGATCCACCCCAAAAAGGGGCTTCTGGTGGTCGCCGACGGCATGGGGGGGCACAACGCCGGGGAGGTGGCCAGCCGGGTGGCCACCGAGGCGCTCAACACCTACCTGTCCACCCACCTGATCCTCCAGATCCGGGGCGACGAGACCGCGATCCGCAAAGAACTCCTCAACGCCGTCGAGGCGGCCAACCGGGAGGTCCTCCGGGTGGCGGTGGAGAAAGATGCCTACCGGGGCATGGGGTGCACCCTGGTGGCGGCTCTCATCGATGGGAACCTTCTCCACCTCTGCCATATCGGGGATGCAAGGGCCTACGTGGCCGACCGGGAAACCATCCGCCTGCTCACCACCGACCACAGCGTTGTCATGGAGCTGGTCAAGGAAGGCCAGATGTCCGTCTCGGATGCCAGGAAGAGCCGGATGAGAAATGAACTGACCCAGGCCATCGGCATTGTGGAAGCGGTGGAGCCCGATTACCGCCGCTGCCGGCTGCGGGAGGGGGATCGGATCATCCTCTGTTCCGACGGGCTCTGGGATATGGTCTCCGACGACGAGATCGGCGCCATTGCCGGCCGGTTCCGATCCGCCGTCGATATCTGCGAGGCGCTTGTCGATGCCGCCAACGAGGCCGGGGGCAAGGACAACGTCACGGCCGTGGTGGGGATCCACAGGACCGGGGTGTAACCCGAACACCGGCGCCGCCGGAAAAGGCCGCCACCGGCCCGGCCCGCCCGGCACATCTTTTCTCCCCCGGCATGCGCTCATCCGGTTGTCGCTCGGGCCGGAGCTAGCGCCACCGACTATTCCTAGAAAAAGTCGGCGGTCCGGCGGGGCGCCTCCACGTTCTCCACCTCCCGAATCAAACGGCGGTCTTCCGGGCGACCCGTCGCACCGGCATCGGCTGTCCTTCCGCGCTCCGGACACACGAAGACATCCAATCCCTGGACGACGCCCAGGGCTGGTATGTTTCACCCCTACGGGGTTTTGGCCGCGGCCCCGGTTTTCAAAAAAATGGGCCTTCCCGGAATCCGTTATAACGAGAAATTCGGAGATCTTCCAATCGGACGGGTCGAGGGGCGTTAGGCAGCGATATAGATCCCTTTTTTTCCGCTTTTGATCTTTCCCTGCTTCTTCAAGCGGTAGACGATGTTGTAGATCTTCTTGGGGTCGTATCCCGACTGTTGGCTCAGGGTTTCGATGTTCACGCCTTCCTGGGACTCGATGATCAGATTGTGGACCACATCCGTGGCCGATTTTTTCTTTGACTTCCGGGTGGTCTTCTTCCGGGATCGCGTGGTTTTGCTCTTTTTGGTATCGCGGGCCGGACGCTCGGTTTTCTCTTTTTCGGGCGCGGCCGCCCCATCCGGCTGCTCCGCCAGGGTGTCCAGCCGATCGGCGATGTTATCGATCCCCTTGGCGAATGCTTTCAATCCCTCGGCCACGCTCTTGAACACAACTTCAAGATCATTCATGTCGGTGCTTCTCCTTTTTGCGTTTTCCTCTGTTCTCCATTTGTAATGGGCCGTTTCTCTACTACTATCTTCCACAATATATCTTCTTATTTTTTAGAAGTAAATAAGAGAATGGAAAAAAAAGAAAACTTTTTCACATTTCCCCGGTTGCCGGTGTTTTCCCAATGATTACATCCGATTCGCGGGAAAAATACCTTCCATGCCCCATTGTTTTCCTCCCCTCCGTGGGAGATGATCGGGCGGTGTGTCGATTCGAAAAAAAGTCTCGGGCCCCTGGAGGGGAAGAAAGACCTCGAGGTCGGGAGATCCTTTGAAAATCGACGGATTCCATCGGTCGGTCCTTTCGGAACCTCGGGCGGAACCTCGGGCAAACCGGATCGTTGACAGGACGGAAGACAATACCCATTGTACTCCGAAAACGCACCCTTGAGCCGGGTATTCACCAAGGAGGAAAACATGGCGGATCAGACCGCAAATTCAAAATTTTACGACATGCTTATCCGAAGAAGAAACGAAATTTTCGATCGTCGTCGACAGTACCACTCCTCGTGGCAGAACCTCCACGAGGCCGAACGGGAACTGGAGGAGGCGGCCCAGAAGGAGAACATCTCCCAGGGGCTGGCCCAGTTGGACGGCCGGGAGAAGGACGAGATCGAAGCCATCGACCGGGCCCTCCAGAAGCTGGAGGGAGGTCGCTACGGGGTCTGCGAAGGGTGCGGCGAGGAAGTCCCGCCGGAGCGCCTGGAAGCCCTCCCGTACACGCCGTTTTGCAGCCGATGCGCCACCCGGCTGGAGAAGGGGCGGCCCCTGCCGGTCCAGCAGGCGGAGACCGAGACCGGCGGCATGCCGGTCGAATACCAGGGCATGAGCGACGATCAGTTGTCGGACGCCATCTACGACGAACTGGAACGGCGGGGGCGGGTGGAGACCGAGGAACTCGATGTCCACGTGGAGGAGGGGGTGGTCCATCTGGACGGGGTCCTGCCCAGCGAGACCAAGCGGCAGATCCTCATCGAACTCGTCGAGGACGTCATGGGATTTCCGGAGGTGGTGGACAATCTTCGCATCGACCGGACCCTCTGGCAGCGGGGGGAAGCCGTCCGGAAGCCGTCCGGGGAGAAGACCGACGAAGAGATCCTCATGGACGGAGAGGACATCAACGAGGACCCCTTCGATTCGGAGATCGACGGGACCCCCTTGAGTCCGCCCGACCACATGACACCGGAGCGCTGATCCGGGGAGGCGGAGGCCCCTCTACTTGCTGCCCACCACCAGCCGCTGCCCCGGTTTGATGATCATTTCCGGCCCCAGGCTGTTCATCCGTTTGAGTTCCTCCACGCTGACGTCGTACTTCCGGCTGATCTGGTAGAGGGTCTCCCCGTCCGCCACCGTGTGGTATCGCGGACGGGTCTTTTTGATGTTGACCTTCTTTTCGATGGTGGGCACGTCCGGCTTCGATTCGGCGGCGGGTGTGGAGGCCGCCGTCGAAGCCCGTGGACCCGTCGAACCGGAATCGGCGGCGCCGGCGGCCTCGTCCTCGAGTTGGTCGAGCTGGTTTTCCACCGCCCCCAGCCGCTGGGAGACGGTGTTCTCCAGCCGGTCCATCCGGCTGATGAGGGTATCGGTCTCGAAGGCGGGGTCCCGGCTTTCGACGCGGTTGACCCGCTCGGCCAAAGCCTGCATGTCCGATCGCAGCGCGGACACCTCCTCGAGTCGGATCTCGATACGGGCGAGGCGTTCCTCGTCGCCGGAGTCCCGGCCGAAGATGATGAACAGAAAGATCAAGAGGACCACGGCCGCGGATACCGCCAAAATCACGGGCATCTGGATCTCTTTGGGGGGGATGGAGCTGATCCGTTTCATCGATAGCTATCCGATCTTATCGGGGTTAAACTGACAGTCGAATTCCCAAGCCTTCGGTTATTCCTTGATATTTCATACCATCTGCTATAATTAGGTTTCAAGTCTTTTTCTGCGGACACCCCTTGCATCCGATGGACGCCATGCTTCGAATCCCCATTTCACACCGTATCCCGCGCCGGCGCCGATCCGGGAGCCGCCGGATCGTCTTCCGGTGTCTCCTGGCTCTGGCGGCGTTTTTCATGGCCGGTCCGTGGGGGGAGCCTTGCCCGGCCGCCGCTCCTTCGGAATCTCCGGCCATGGAGGCCTCCCTGGAAGACGGCCGGCTGACCATCCGGGCGCGGAACATCCCCCTCGGAGAGGTCCTGGAGAAGATCCAGGCCCTCTATCCGCTTCGAATCACCGGCCTCGAGGACCGGGCCGACGAGACGGTGGTCTTCTTTTCGGAACAGGAGCCCCCCGAACAGGCCATCCGAAGGCTCCTCCGCCATCTGGGGGAGGACAACTACGCCCTGGAGTTCAAGGGCGCGCGGTTGAGCCGGGTGGCCGTGGTCCCCCGGGCCGGACCGGGCTCGGCGCCGCCGCCGCGCGCGACTCCCGCGGCCCCGACGCGATCCGGCGAGCCCATGGCCAGCGTGGTCCGGGTCAACCGGGTTCTCGACGATACCCAGGCCCAGGAGGTCGATCTCCGGCGCAACGATCTGATCATCGAATACGATGGCCGTCCCATCACTTCGCCGGGCCAGCTCGTCCAGGCGGTGAAGGAGATCCCCGAAACCGAGCAGGTCGATCTTTTGGTGGTGCGGGACGGGGAGCCGATCCGGTATACCCTGAAGGGGGGCTTCATCGGGGTTCAGATCGCCCCCCACAAGATTCCGAGGGCCGAGTACGACCTCCTCCGGTAAACCGCGGCGGTACACCGTCCCCCGATCCGGCGGGCCGGGCATTGTTGACTTATCCGTGCTGTTATGGAATAACCGATCCAAATACGCGAACCCGTTGCCGAAACAAGGAAAACCAGACCGATGAGTAAACCCCCTCGGAAAGATAGCCCGGACACCCCGGACGAAGAGACCGCCTATCAGGAGACCATGGCCCTGACCAAGGAGGAGATGGGCATCCGGGAGAAAGAGGACGAAAAAGAGGATCGGGAAAAGGCGCCCCACCAGGAGACATTGGCCATCTCCCGAAAGGAAATGGGGATCACCGACGACGGCGCCTCCGAAAAGCACCAGAAGACCCAGGCGCTGACCCGCGAGGAGATGGGCATCGCCGACCGGCCATCCGGAACGGAGGAGGAGAACGGATACCAGCGGACCGTCGCCATGACCCGGGAGGAGATGGGCATCGCCGGCGAATCCGGGGGGTATCAGGAGACCATGGCCATGTCCCGGGAGGAGATGGGCATCCGGGAGCCGGGGGAAGAAGGCGGGGAGGGGTACCAGGAGACGATGGTCCTCACCAAGGCGGAGATGGGGATCCCCGGCGGACGTCCCGGGGACAAGGAGGAAAACGGGGAGTACCAGCAGACCCAGCCGCTCCATGAAGAGGGAACCGTGGAGGGGGTCGGCGGCCCGCGGGACCGGGAGGCGGATTTCTCCGCAACACGGCTGGAAAAAGAGTACCACCGCAAATGGATCGAACGGGACCACGGCGACGACAAGTACGGGTCCGAGGGGAAGATCGTCGCCGGCGGCATGGGTGCCATCCTCAGAGTCCTCGACCGGAACCTCCAGCGCATTTCAGCCATGAAGGTGATCCTTCCCGATTACAAGAACAAGGCGGATGCCCTCACGGGCTTCATCACCGAGGCGAAGATCACCGGCCTGCTGGAGCACCCCAACATCATTCCGGTCCACGACCTTGGCTTCTCGGAGGCGTCCGGCATTTACTTCACCATGAAACTGGCCCAGGGGGAGGCCCTCTACGACATCCTGGAGAAGCTCCGCAAAAGCGATCCCGAATACCTGGAGAAGTACCACACCTATCAACTGCTCAACATCTTTCGCAAGGTCTGCGACGCGGTCTCCTTCGCCCACGCCAAGGGGATCCTCCACCAGGACATCAAGCCCCACAACATCATGGTGGGGCCCCACGGGGAGGTCCTTCTCATGGACTGGGGACTCGCCCGGTACCTGGGCGGGGAGGAGGGGGAGATCCCTCCGGAGGAGGCGGAGAGGATCGAGGAGATCTTCGCGGCGGCCCGCCAGGCCGAGGCCGAGAGCGAAGACCTGATCAAGGGATCGCCCACCTTCATGTCCCCGGAACAGGTGAAGGGAGAGCCCCTCGACCGGCGATCCGATATTTTTTTGCTGGGCGCCACCCTCTACCACATCTTCACCCTCTCCCCCCCCTACGGCGGGGCGACCCTCATGGAGGTGCTGGAGAAGGCGCTGGTGGGAAACTACATCCCTCCGGCCGAAAAGAATCCGGCCCGGCAGATCCCTCCCGATATCTGCCGGATCATCACCCGGGCCATGGCGCCGGCGAAAGAGGACCGGTACCAGGCCGTGGAGGAGATGAGCGGGGAGATCGACGACCTGATCGCGGGACGGTGGTCCCGGCAGGAGCGGAAGCGCTTCAGCCAGGGCGATTGGATCATGCGGGAGGGGGATGCCGGGGACGAGGCGTACCTCATCCTGAGCGGGGAGGTCCAGGTGCTCAAGGATACGGACGGGGAACGCATCCCCCTGGGCACGCTCCGATCCGGAGACATCTTCGGCGAGATGTCCCTGATCACCCCGGTCACCCGCTCGGCCTCCGTCCGGGCCGAGACCGACACCGAGGTGGCGGTGCTGACCCGGGAGCTGGTCTCCCAGAACCTTCAGAAGCTGCCGCCCTACATGGAGAAGATCGTCTCCACCCTCACCGACCGCCTCCGGGCCGCCAACGTCAACATCCACCCCTATGCCGCGACGGACTGCACCCTCGTGGTGCTCAAACAGCTCCGCCTGCTTGCCCGGGAGAAGTCGTGCGACCGGCTGACCGAGTTTTCCATCCCCCCCTATGAGATCGCCGCGGAGATCGCCCGGGATCTGGGGCTGCCTCTCCAGCGGGTCCAGTCCGTGCTCTCGGAGGCCGAAAAGGAAGGGCTGGTGGCCATGGCGGACGGACGGCTCTCGGTGCCGGACCCCTCCAAACTCGGCGCCTGATGGCGGATTCCGGGCCTTGCCGCGGGGCGCGGATCCCGAACCAAGAGCGGAAAAGAGCGGCTACCGGACCTGGGAGGACCCCATGAAGCAGCTCCGGAGCAGGCCCAAGAGGAAGCCGGACCGGAGTTCAAGCTGGGAGAGGAGCATTCCGGCCAGCATCAGGCCGCACCCGACCAGTCCCCGCATGGACAGAACCTCCCCGAGGACCATCCAGCCCCCCAGGGCGGCGAATACAGCCTCCAGGCTCAGGATGATCGCCGCGTGGGTGGGATGGGCGTCCCGCTGGGCCACCACCTGGAGGGTGTAGGCGACGCCCACGGAGCAGACCCCGCCGTAGAAGATGGGCAGTGCCGCCGCCCACAGACCCGCCAGGGTGATGACCTCCGTGGCCACGGCCGTGATCAGGCTGAGCAGGGAGCAGGCGCAGAACTGGAGGAAGGCGAGCTTGATGGAATCGATGCGGGGGGAGAGCCATCCGAGGATATGGACGTGGGCGGCCCAGAAGAAGGCGCCGATCAGGACCAGAAAATCCCCGAAGGCGATGGTGAAATCCTGGGTGACGCTGAGCAGATAGAGCCCCACCACCGCCAAAAGGGCCCCGGCCCATGTCCCCAGGTCCGGCCGCTGCCGCCAAATGAGGCCCATGATCGGCACGATCACCACGTAGAGCCCGGTGATGAACCCCGCCTTCCCCGCGGTGGTGAAAACCAGCCCCACCTGTTGCAGGGACGCCCCGGCGAAGAGGGCGAGCCCCGCCACCATCCCGCCCCAGAAGACCGTCCTGGGTCCCGCCTGGGGCGCCACCCCTTCGTAGATCCGCCGCCGGCGCCCGCTGATCACCAAAAGCGGCGTCAAAGAGAGGCTTCCCAGGGCGAACCGCACCCCGTTGAAGGTGAAGGGCCCCACATGGTCCATGCCCATCCGCTGGGCCACGAAGGCAAAGCCCCAGATGGCGGCGGTCAACAACAGCAGCAGGTTCGATTTGAGCGTCTCTGGCTTCATACGGAGATCCCAGGGTCGGGGTTACGGTGGAAAACGGCCGATCATGCCGTAAAAGTGGGGTACTATGCCAATCTTGGGACCGAAGATCAACCGGAAATTGACAACACCGGAAATTGCCGCCCGGTGCCCGCGGTAGGGGGAAAAACGATCGATAGACGGCCCCGCGGACGTTGAAGGGGGGAGAGGTTTCGTGGTATGCTCGGGTTTGGGTGAGGGACGGCCATCGCCCCCTCGCCCCGTTCCGGTCGAGGCCGGCGGCGCGGATGCCGGCCGGTGGACCCGGATTCAACAGCAAGGGGCCTCGGCCCCTGGAGGGAGAAAATCATGGCCGAATCACCCGTGATCATCGTAACCGGCGCCTCCCGGGGCATGGGCGCCGACGCGGCCCGGTGGCTGGGGTCCGTTGGGGCCTCCTGCGTGCTCACCGCCCGGTCCGGGGACGGCCTCCGGGCTGTGGCACGGGACGTGGAGAAGCTCGGGGGCCTCGCCCTGGCGGTCCCGGGAGATGCCGCCTCTCCGGGTCACTGCGGCGGGGTGGTCGACGCGGCCGTGGACCGGTTCGGCCGGATCGACGGCCTGATCAACAACGCCGGCGTTCTCGGACCCATGGCATATGTCGAATCCGCCGATCCGGAACAATGGCGACACAACATCGAGGTCAATCTGCTGGCGCCCTTCCGGGCGACCCGCGCGGCCCTGCCTCATCTTAGGAGGGGACACGGCCGGGTGGTGACGGTGAGCAGCGGCGCCGCCGAGAATCCGGTGGAGGGTTGGAGCGCCTACTGCGCGGCCAAGGCCGGGGTGACCCATCTCAACCGGGTTTTGGCTTCAGAGGTCCCGGAGGTCACCTTCGTGGCCCTGCGGCCCGGCGTCGTGGATACCCACATGCAGACCCTGATCCGCGAGGATGGGCCCGACGGCATGAACCCGGAGAAGGCCGAGTACTTCCGGCGGCTCAAGGCGGACGGAGCGCTCGAGCCCCCATTCGTTCCGGCCCGGGCCATGGCCTGGCTCGTCCTGTACGCCGCTTCCGGGCAGAGCGGACGGTTCCTCGAGTACGACGACGAGACCGTGGCCGGTCCGGCGACGGAGCGGTTCGGCCACCGTCCGCCCTGGGAATGAACCGCGGCTTGCCGGACGCCGATCCGCCGGTTCCGGAACGTTCCCGAACCGAACCGTTGCGCAGAGCCCTTCCCAATGGTATATGATGAACGCACCCGAACCCCTCTCAAGGAGGCTTTCCATGAAAACATCCCTCGGCGCCAAGACCATCCTCTACCCGACCCCCGTACTCATCGTCGGCACCTACGATGCCGACGGCAGGCCCAACGCCATGACCGCCGCCTGGGGCGGGATCTGCTGTTCAAGCCCGCCCTGCGTCACCGTCTCCCTCCGGAAAGCGACTTACAGCTTCGGCAACATCGAACACAGCCGGGCCTATACCCTCAGCATCCCCTCCCGGGACCACGCCAAAGCGGCGGACTATTTCGGCATCGTCTCGGGCAGGCGGGAGGACAAGTTCGCCAAGACCGGCCTCACCCCGGTGAAGAGCGACCTGGTGAACGCCCCCTATGTGGGGGAATTTCCGGTGGTCCTGGAGTGTAAGCTTCTCCACACCCTGGAGATCGGACTCCACACCCAGTTCGTGGGGGAGGTCCTGGATGTCAAGGCCGACCCGTCCGTTCTGGGGGCGAACGGCCTTCCGGAGATCGAGAAGATCCGACCGATCCTCTTTGCGCCGGAGAGCCGGAAATATTACGGAGTCGGCGACTTCGTGGGAGAGGCCTTCTCCATCGGAAAGGGGATCTAGAACCCGAATTCCAGCAGGAGGACCCATGCTCAAGGATTACACCTTCGGCCGGATCGTCGCGGACGGCCAGGCCCATACCAACGACATCAAGATCATCGACGGACAGGTGGTGCCGGAATGGTGGCGCAAGAGCGGCCACCGGGTGGAGGCGGCGGACGTCCGGGACATCCTCTCCGCCAAGCCGGACAAGCTGGTGATCGGCACCGGCCACTCCGGCAACATGCGTCTGACCCGGGAGGCCGAGGACCGGCTGAATGCGGAGGGGATCGAGGTAACGGCCGCGCCCACCGCCGAGGCCGTGGAGACCTTCAACCGCCTCCACGAAGCCGGCGAGAACGTGGCCGGCGGGTTCCACCTCACCTGCTGATCCCGAAACCTCCCGGTCGCTTACCGGATCCCCGAACCCTGAACACCGATATCCGAGAGGAACCGATGCCCGAACTCTTCGAAACCACCCGCATCAACGGAATGACCCTGCCCAACCGATTCGTCCGCTCCGCCACCTGGGCGGGGATGGCCGACCCGGACGGCACCGCCAGCGCCCGGCTCACGGAGCTTCTGACCCGACTGGCCCGGGGCGGCGTCGGCCTGATCATCAGCGGACACGCATACGTCTCCCCCGAGGGGCAGGCCACGCCGGGACAGCTCGCGGTCCACGGGGACACCTTCGTCCCCAAGCTGCTCAAGATGACCCGGGCCATCCACGGCAGCGGAGGCCGGATCGTTCTTCAACTGGCCCATGCCGGGTGCCACGCGGCCGTCAACCTCACCGGCCGGGATGCGATCGGGCCCTCGGCCCTTTCCGGGGAGAAGCTGCCGGAGTGTCGCCCCATGACCGCCGGGGAGATCGACGCGACCATCGACGCCTTCGCCCAGGGGGCCCGCCGGGCCGTGGAGGCGGGCTTCGACGGGGTCCAGATCCACGCCGCCCACGGCTACTGTCTCAGCCAGTTCCTCTCCGGCTTCTACAACCGTCGGGAGGATGGATACGGCGGATCCCCGGAGAACCGGTCCCGGCTCCTCCTGGAGGTCTGCCGGCGGGTCCGGAAGACGGTGGGGACGGCCTATCCGGTTCTGGTCAAGATGAACGCCGAGGATTTCGTCGAAGGCGGCCTCACCGTGGAAGAGATGGTCGCCGTGGCCCGGAACCTGGAGGAGGCCGGGGTCGACGCGGTGGAGCTGAGCGGCGGGGTTCAGGTCTCCCCGCCCAAGTTGAGTCCGGTCCGGACCACCCGGATCGCGTCGCCGGAAGATGAGGTCTACTACCGGGAGGCGGCCCGGGCGTTCAAGGCGTCGGTATCGCTCCCCTTGATCCTGGTGGGAGGGATCCGGTCCCTGGAGACCGCCTCCGCCCTGGTCTCCGAGGAGGTGGCCGATTACATCGCCATGAGCCGCCCCCTGATCCGGGAACCGGCCCTGGTCAACCGCTGGCGATCGGGGGATACGGAGCCGGCGGCGTGCAGCTCCGACAACCAGTGCTTCCGGCCGGCCTTGGAGGGCCGGGGGATCTACTGCGTCACCGAGCAGAAGATGCGCAAGGCCGACCCGACTTGAACGCCCGCCGGTCCCTTCTCCTGTGCCCCATCCTTCTTCTGATCCTCGCGGCACCGGCGTTTTTTTCCCCTTCGGCCGCCGGGGCGCCGGTGATTCGGGTCGCCCTGGTCCGGGACGGACCGCCCCCGCGGTACCCCTCCCTGGCGGACCCCCTGAAGATGGAGATCCTCGCCCTGACCGCCGGCGAATTCGACGTCCGGTTCCCGCCGGACCTCTCCGTGGACGGGGCGTGGCGCCTCGACGCCATCGCGGCGGCGGTGGACCGGGTCCTGGCGGACCCCCGGACCGACCTGGCCGTCACCCTGGGGCCGATCTCCTCCCACATGGCGGCCCGGGGCGGAGACCCGCCCAAGCCGGTGATCGCCGCCGTGGTCATCGACGCGGACCTCCAGGGACTGCCCAGGGATGGGGAATCCAGCGGGGTCCGGAACCTCACCTACATCGACGCCTACAAGAGCTTCGCCCGGGACGTCCGGACCTTCCGGGATCTGGTCCCCTTCACCCACCTCGCCGTCCTGGTCGATAGACTGATCCTGAAGACCGTCCCCGACCTGCGGCGCCTGGCCCGGTCCGCCGCCCACGAGTACACCATGGGGGTTTCCATCATTCCGGTGGGGCGACGGGCCGGAGAGGCCCTGGCGGAGCTGCCGCCGGTAACCGACGCGGTGATGGTCACCCCCCTGGCGCGCCTGGCCCCGGCGGAGTTTCAGGGCCTTGCGGAGGGGCTGAAGGAACGGAACCTGCCCAGCTTCTCCATGATGGGCCGGGTGGAGGTGGCGGACGGGATCTTCGCCGCCGCGGCCCCGGGCACCGACCGGGGCCGGATCCTGCGGCGCATCGCCCTGAACGTCCAGCGGATCCTGCTCGGGGAGGCGCCGGGGTCGATCCCGGTGGGGTTCGACCGGGAGGAGACCTTGACCATCAACATGGCCACGGCCCGGGCCATCGGCGTCTATCCCGGCTGGCGGGTCCTGACCGAAGCGGTCCTCCTCCGGGAGGAGGCCGTCGAGGTCGACCGCCGCCTCACCCTGGCCGACGCCGTGGCCGAGGCCCTGGCATCCAACCTCTCCCTTTCCGCCGACGCTAAACGGGTGGCCGCCGGACGGGAGGACGTACGCCGGGCCCGGGCGGCCCTCCTGCCCGACGTGGACCTGTCGGCCACGGGGGCGGTCATCGACGACGACCGGGCCGCCGCCTCCCTGGGCAATCAGGCGGAACGGACCGTCGATGTGGCCGTGGAGGCGACCCAGCTCCTCTACTCCGAAAAGGCCCTGGCCGACCATGCCGTCCAGGCCCATCTCCAGAACGCCCGGGTTCAGGCCCACGAGGCCCTCCGGCTCGACACCTTTCTGGACGCCGCCGTGGCCTATCTCGATGTGCTCCGGGCCGAAACCGTGGAGGAGATCCGGGAGGAGAACCTGATGCTCACCCGGGCCAACCTGAAGCGGGCCCGCACCCGCCGGACCATCGGCGTGGCCGGCCCGGCCGAGGTCTACCGGTGGGAGAACGAGATCGCCAACGCCCGGAAAGCGGTGATCGCCGCCGGCGCCGGGACCCGTCAGGCGAAGATCTCGTTGAACCGCCTCCTCCACCGTCCCCTGGAGGAACCTTTCGAGGCGGCGGCGGTGGGCATGGCGGATCCGCTCCTCCTGGTGAGCGACCCCCGGTTTTTCACCTATGTGGACAATCCCCATCGGTTCCGGATCTTCCGGGACTTTCTGGTGGCGGACGGGGTGGCCCACGCCCCCGAACTCAAACGCCTCGCGGCCTCCATCGCGGCACAAGAACGGGCTCTGCTCTCGGCCCGGCGGGCCTTCTGGTCCCCCACCCTCGCCCTGCGCACCCGCTTGGGCCGGACCCTCTCGGAGACCGGCGCCGGAAGCGAGGGGATCGAGATCCCGCCGGAGATCCCCCTCTCCTTTCCGGAAGCCGACGATACCCACTGGTCGGTGGGGATCTCCGCCACCCTTCCCCTCTACGACGGCGGAGAGAAGGGGGCCGACCTGCGGCAGGCCCGGACGGAGCTGGCCGCCCTTCGGATCGAGGCGGCGGCCGTTGCGGAGCGGATCCGGGAGAGGATCCGGCAGGCTCTGTTCGAGACGAACAAATCGTATCCCGCCATCCGGCTTTCCCGGGACGCGGCCCGGTCCGCGGAAAAGAATCTGGAACTGGTCACGGACGCCTATGCCCGGGGGGTGGTTTCCGTCATCGACCTGCTGGACGCCCAGAACGCCTCCCTGGTCGCCGATCAGGTGGCCGCCAACGCGGTCTACGACTTTCTCGCCGATATGATGGCGGTCCACCGGGCCGCCGGCCGCTTCGATCTGCTGCTCGATCCGGAGCTTCGGGAGGCGTGGTTCCAGAGACTGGAAGCTTATTTTGAAAATGAGGACCGTTTGGAATCGAACTTCTAAAAAAGGAGGACCCCATGGACCCACGACCCGTGCTGGAGATCTTCTCCGACTACATCTGACCCTGGTGCTATTTCATTACCGGGCGTATTGAAAGACTGCAAGAAAGCTACGATATCGATATCCGCTGGACCGCGTTTCCCCTCCATCCGGAGACCCCCGAGGAGGGCCGGAGCCTTGAGGACCTCTTCGCCGGCCGCCCGGTGGATGTGGACGCCATGATGGCGCGTCTCCAATCGGTGGCACGGGAACTGGGCCTGCCGCTGGGGGAGCGCGGGATGACCTACAACAGCCGCCTGGCCCAGGAAATGGGAAAGTGGGCCGAGGACCAGGGTCTGGGGCACGAGTTCCACATCGCCGCGTTCCGGGCCTATTTCGCCGACGGCAGAAACATCGCGGAGACGGAGGTCCTGCTGGATCTGGCCGGATCCGTGGGGCTCTCCCGGGAGGATGCGGAAGGGATCTTGGCCGACCGGACCTACCGGGAAGCCGTGGATGCCGACTGGGAACGGTCCCGAAGCCTGGGGGTGACGGCGGTTCCCACCTTCCTGACCGACGGATCAAGGCTGGTGGGGGCCCAGCCGTATGAGCCGCTGGAGCGGATGGTGGTCGGGGCCGGTGCGAAGAAGCGCTGATATTTTGGGTAAAATTCATTAGGGGTACTGGCGGGCATGATGGTTATAAAAGATTTCATTCAACACCCGAGCACTTGAAATATCATCCGGTATATTATAGAATATTTCAATAATTTCAGGAGGTGATATATTATGGCAACAACTGTGGAAGAATTGACAACACAAGTCATGGCGTTGCCGAGTGAAGATAGGGCTCTTTTGGCTGAAAGACTTGTTGAAAGCCTTGATCAGGAGTCGGTCAGCGAAATCTGGTTGACTGAAGCAAAAAAACGTCGTGATGAAGTGCGAAGTCGTCGAGTTAAACCAATACCTGGCGTTGAGGTAATAGAAGAAATTCGAAAGATTGTCGACTTCAAATGACATATTCCTTCCATCCAGAAGCACGAATTGAATTTAGAGAAGCGACAATTTATTACGCTGATAAAAGCCCTTCATTGGCAAAAGCGTTTTATACTGAGGTAGAGAACGCAATCGATAAAATAGTTGAGAATCCAGATGTATATCCTGTAATTGATGAAGACGTTCGGCGTTGCCTTGCCAGACGGTTTCCATATGCCATTCTTTATACTATCGAACAAAATTACATTTTAATCCTGGCTGTTATGCATTGTAGCCGGGAGCCTTCTTACTGGAAACATAGGCTTTCGTAAAAATGCGAACCCTGTTGGCATCAAGGACATGCAATGAGAATCGCCCTTGTATTCGCCACCGCATCGCTTCGCCGCGGAACGCGCCTCAAGCATTTCATGGTTCCGCCGCACTGCCTGCAGATCCTCGGCGCCCTCACTTCCCCGGAGCACGAGGTCGTCGTCTACGACGAGTACCATCAATTGGCGCCGGAAGCGATCCATGCGGATCTTGTCGGAATCAGCGTGTGGACCGCCGCCGCCACCCGTGCCTATGTGTTGGCGGATCGGCTGCGGGCAAAGGGCGTGCCGGTGATTCTTGGAGGCCCTCATGTGACGATATGCCCGGAGGAGGCATGCCTGCATGCCGACAGCGTAGTTGTCGGGGAAGCGGAGGGCATCTGGCAAACCGTGTTGGAAGACTTTGGACGCGGGGGACTCAAACAGCGATATGATGGTGGACCCCTGCCCCTGTCCGAAACCCCGGACGCCGACTGGACCTGCGTCCGCTCGGAAGATTACGTCCTTACATCCTCGGTATCCGCCAGCAGAGGGTGCGTCAACAGATGTTGGTTCTGCTTCGAGAGCAGCAGAACTGGGGTTAGTTTCCGGCAGCGTCCAATGGATATGGTATTGCGGGAGATCCAGGGCCGCGCATCAGACGTTGTGGCCTTCATAGACAACGACCTCCTGGCCGATCGGGAATATGCAACGAAGCTTCTCCAGGCCATCGTTCCCATGAAGATCAATTGGTTCGGCATGACCACCATCGGAGCGGCCGACGACGAGAAGCTTCTCGACCTCCTGGCGGCGTCCGGGTGCAGAACACTCTACATCGGGTTCGAGAGCGTAAATCGGAACTGTTTGGGCGAAGTGAGGAAAGGCTGGAACAAGGTAGAGAACTACGTTCGCAATGTGAGACGACTTCATGACAGGGACATCATGGTGAACGGGAGCTTCGTCTTCGGCTTTGACGGTGACGACTCGAGTGTCTTCTCCGAAACCGTCGATTTTGGCATAGAGGCTCGACTGGAGACCGCCACCTTCACCATTTTGACCCCATATCCCGGCACGCTTCTCTACAAGAAGTTAGAGGCCGAGGACAGGATCATAGACCGCGATTGGGCGCACTACGACACCACAAGGGCGGTCTACCGTCCCAAACGGATGTCCACCGCGGAACTGGAAGCAGGCTACTTCAGCGCCTATCGGGATTTCTACTCTTGGTCCTCGATCCTCAAGAGGTGCCGGCTTCGGGAGCCCGGCGCCGCCAAGCGATTGCTTCTCAACGTGGCCTACAAGAAGGTGGAACCCGCCTACTCATTTCTTGGCAGGGGGATCAGAGCCGGTTGGGGAAGGCCCTTGATGCGATGGTTTGCCGGGCTCAATATGCGGGGACAAGGGGAAGCCGCCCGGTTAATCGGACGATGAAGGGATAAAAACCATGGCCGATCCGGAAAAATCGGAGGCTGCCTATTCGGATTTATTGGATATACCAGAAAATAGGATTGGAGAAATCATCAATGGCGAACTGCATACAATGCCCAGGCCGTCCCCCAAGCATTCGATGGCGGTCTCGTCTCTCGGCGGCGAAATCATCAGCCCATACTCAAAAGGGCGCGGCGGGCCGGGCGGTTGGATCATTCTCTTCGAACCCGAACTATTGATGGGCAAAGATATCCTTGTTCCGGATCTTGCGGGCTGGAAGAAAGAACGGTTGCCTTCCCTTCCGGAAACCAACTGGATAGAGGTTTCCCCGGATTGGATCTGTGAAGTCCTCTCACCCGGTACGGTTCAGATGGACAAAACCAAAAAAATGCCCATTTATGCACATCATAGCGTTCGGCATGTATGGTTGATCGATCCCATGGCAAAAACGTTGGACATCTTTCAGCGGCTACATTCCGGCGGTTGGGAGTTAATGGGATCATTTGCCGAAGATGATAAAGTGGTTGCGGAGCCATTCCAGGAAATAGAAATCAATTTGGCGGATCTTTGGACCGAATAACGCACAATCCATAGCAGTTGGGGGAGGAGAGCCGGGCGTACACGGGTTCGGCGAGGATCCGGCCCACGGCGTCCGGGGCGGGGACGGCTTCGGAAGGCGGCGAACCTTTGGTGGAGGATCTCCTGGGCTTCGGCGAGGGTCTTTTTCTTGAGATATACGTTCCGTTTGGTCTTCATGGGGATTCTCCTTGGGGTTCGCTTTTTGCTCATCGGTGTGCTTGCGGTGCGTTGCCGGGGGTCAGTCGATGGGGCTTCGAACCGCGCCCGGGCCTTTGTTGAGCACATGGGTGTAGATCATGGTGGTGGTCGAGACGCCGATGATTTTCATGCATTCATCTCGGGTCAAGACGGTGGGCAGTCGAGTGGGCTTTTTGGCGC